>JAAVDU010000020.1 GCA_014801605.1 Bacteroides sp. | reverse complement strand
TATTGGTAACTGTGCCTGTCTCCGGTGTATTTCCGGAGTTATTGTCATCCCCTGTGCCGGGAGTCGGATCAAGATCCTCCGGAGGAGTGGGCTCTACACCCTCCGGCGTGAGCATAACCTTTTTAATGATGACATTCTTCCCTTTTATACGAAGCCCCGATTTCTTCAAGCCCTCGATATCCGCGTCGTCCGTAATAATTACAGCTGTCTCAGTCGTCGTGGGAGAATAGTTGCCTGAATTGTTCGTATTGGTGCGCTCACTGTCGCACGCCAGTTTGGTCCAACCGTAGCAAAGCTGTATCGTACCATAATTCTCAGCCTCTCCCACATTAAAATATACTGTCATACGGTCACCGCTCTTCAATGTAGCGAATTTGTCACCCTTAATAGTGAAATTGGTTACATTCATATTGGGGATATCAAAGCTGCCCTCCCATAATACAGGATCTGTAACAAATGTATCTGTGAGCACTGCCTTTGACAAAGTTGCCGAAGTTGGCTTTGCCGCCATTAGAGCTATCTTCTGAATATTAGTCTTAAGATCACTAAGATCGAGTTTTAGTTGCTTTGAACCTACCTCGAACTCTGCTGTTGAGCTCGCGCTTGTCTCATCAGCATAATATACCTCCATCTTCATCTTTGTTGCAGATGGCTCAGCCAGCTCCATAACAACATAGTCATAGGAATCATAGTCCTGATTATTCATATTGAATACCAGACCACCCCATGCATTCTCCCAATTGGCAGTGGTGCCTTCAAGCGATGCTCCGGCCCAACACAAGTCTGCCGAATAATATGGCATCAGATTAAGATCGGCGGCCGATGCGCTGAAGGCCATAGCCAGACCGAGGATGTTAGTCAATATCTTTCTCATAATAGGTCGAGATATAAAGGTTTATAAAATTAGTTTGATGAATTTCTCGACTGCAAAATTACTAGCTTTACAAATATTCGTCTGTTCTGATTTTAACCATACGTTTACTCCTTTAAGAAAACACAACTTTATGTTATATAACGCAAATTAATCATATAGTCTATTCTTGCCATATTATTAATACTATACGCTTATACTATTGATTTAATTTTATTTAATTAGAGAATACATTTTTATCCATAATATAAATAATATAATATACCTATATAATTTTAACAATACGCCCACAGATCCTTTTATTCCATATTCGTTGATTTGTTCTAATTTTATCAATATATTAATCAAATTTTCGCTATATTTGCACTTTCTACTTTTAATTCAATCAATAATCTTAGATCTTTATATGACTATGAACGATAATAATGAAATTTTGACCGAGATACCACCGATTCATAATAGCATCGATGGAATTTTTGTACGCAACGGCTACAAGAAGAATTTTGATTTTCCGATTCATCGGCATAGCGAATATGAGCTGAATCTGCTTATCAATGCCGATAACTCACGAAGAATTATTGGAGATTCCATATCAAAAGTAGGTGGGATGGAGATGGTATTGCTTGGGCCGAACCTTACTCACGGATGGAAGAAAGGTGAATGCAGAAATAATAATGTCTATGAGATAACCCTTCAATTTGTACCGGAAGTTTTTGTCGATGATTATCTGATACGGTTTCAGCTCATGAATCTACACGATCTGTTACACCGCTCGGCAAATGGTGTCGCGTTCGGACGTCGTTCCATACTAAAGTTCTTTAAGGATATTGAGTTATTGGCAGAGATGGACAGTGGTCTGGAGCGGTTGCTACATCTGGTATCTTTGTTTCATAAACTATCCGACCAAAACGACTATACACAGATTGCAAGTCCCGCTTTCACATGTATCCCCCCGACAATGAGTTCAAGACGCATCACAAAAGTATGCCGATATATAAACGAACATTATAGTGAGCCATTGAAGATATCGGTTTTGGGGGCTCTTATCAATATGACTGACTCATCTTTCTCCAGATTCTTCAAGATACACACCGGCACAACTCCTACAGAATACATAACTGATATCCGTCTTGGTGCCGCTGCCAGACTTCTCATAACTAATCCATTTCAACCTATTCTAGAAATCTGTTATAGTTGTGGATTTAACAATGTAAGCCACTTCAGCCGCATATTCAAACAAGTGAAAGGTATGTCTCCCTCCGAATTCCGTACCCAATATCTTTCATGAACGACAACATAGCGTGTGAATTACTCCACCACTGACGTATTAGCGATTTCCAATGCCCTGCTACGCATCGACTGCAACAACTGCCTGAACAACGGATGATAATCCATGATTATCCTACGGCATATCTGCTTCGACTTGGCATCGTTATAATCATGAGCCGAAAGAATGCGGTCGCTGATCATATCCATCCATACCGGACTATCTATAAGCCCCACACGTAAGGCCTTCCGGTACGAATCCCTCGACCCTGCAATTTCCGTCTCACCTTGATAACAGAGGAAATCTTTCAGCAAATTCCACGACAACTCCTGAGTGAATTCAAAGCGCTTTATAAGAGCCTCACTGATAATCTCACTCTGCATCCCCGTCTCCTCATTTGAAAAGAGCCTGACATAATTCCCATCCGAAAGCATCACCACCAGTTCATCCAGGCGGGCAAATGCTCTTGAATATGAATCCAGACGTTGCAAGAATCTTGTTTCAAGTCTATTTGACATCTCTCTGATTATTTATACGTTACTCTAAAGTTATAGTATCTCTTACTTCCCTTGGTCCTCCCTCCGATTGATTCACAAAAGTAACAAAATTCTACAAGACAACAAAGACTCCGACCGACCAACGCCTCCTGATTCACATTTCCTACAGAAGCAACTATTATTATATCCGAATACGATTCTCCTCCTCTCGTTATCCGATAAAGATCCCATAACTCTCAGACAATGGAATACAACTACAAAATATCACTTGACATCATGAATTACAAGAGTTTTCCAGACCAAGTATTCATGAAATTTTTATATCTTTGTAAAAAAATGCAGATATGGACGAACTCAGATATCCGATTGGAGTACAGACTTTCTCTGAACTAATCAAAGGTGGATATGTATATGTCGACAAGACAAAGTTTATCCTTCAGCTTATGAAGCAGGGTAAATACATATTCCTAAGCCGTCCACGGCGGTTTGGGAAAAGTCTTTTCGTTACTACCCTCAAAGCTTATTTCGAGGGTAGACGGAATCTGTTCAAAGGACTTGCTATAGATAAAGCCGATTGCGACTGGACTCCCTCTCCCGTACTGCACTTCGATTTCAATACAGGGGCCTATCTTGAAGATGAGGGACTTCATAAACGCATCGACGCCACTCTCTCAAGATACGAAGAGTTATATGCCATAAAGTCTTCTGACGGCTCGGTCAGCGCCCTCCCCTTGAGATTTGAGAATCTCATACGCACAGCTCATGAGGCTACAGGTAGGCAGGTCGTAATACTTGTAGATGAATATGACAAGCCTATGCTTGCCTTGGAGGAGAAGCATCCTCTCTACGAGAAGCATCAGAGAATGCTTAAGAACTTCTACAGCAACTTCAAGTCGATGGATGAGCATATCCGGTTTGTATTCATTACCGGCGTAGCCCGATTCAGTAAAGTGTCAATTTTCAGCGATCTGAATAATCTTGACGATATATCGTTAGAGGAGGATTATGCCGATATCTGTGGAATCACCGAGGAGGAGCTTATCTCTACTTTCCGATCAGGTATAGAGTTTTTAGCTGAGAAACGAAAAGAGAATTACAACACTACTCTCAAACTGCTACGTGAATACTATGACGGTTATCTCTTCGCAGCTGAAGGCCCCCGGCTTTACAATCCTTTCAGTCTGCTACGCACCTTGAAAGCTAAGTCGATGGATCCATTCTGGTTTGAGACCGGGACACCAACATTCCTTGTGAATCTTATCAAAAGAAACCGTATAAACCCTCAAGGCATCAACGGAAGGATGTGCTCCAAACGAGAGCTCATGAGAGTCAACCTTAATTCAACGGATCCCGTGCCATTGATGTTCCAGACCGGATATCTGACCATTGACCATTATGACCGTGACCTTGATGCATATATCCTTCGCTTCCCGAACCGCGAAGTGGAGATCAGCTTTGCCGAAGACCTTCTACCTAAATATGTACAAGGCACAGACAATAGTGAGAGTCCATTCTCTATACTAAATTTCCGGAAAGACCTCTTTTCCGGAAATCCGCAGGACTTCATGAAACGGCTCAGCACTGTATTCAAGGACTTACCCTCTGAAGACCAAAACGAATCCGTATATAGAGCTGTGACTTACTTGGTATGTAAGCTCTGTAGTCTGAATCCGCTTGCAGAACACCATGGATTCAAGGGAAGAAGCGATCTGGAAGTAGTGACAAGTCGCTTCATATATCTGTTTGAGTTCAAGTATAATAAAAGCATCCAAGAGGCTCTCAACCAAATATATGATCGTGATTATGCAGGAAGGTTTGCACTCGATTCAAAACAGGTATTCATTATTGGAGCAAATTACGTCAACACCAAAAATGACAAAGGCCTCTACTACGATATCAAAGTGGTGGAATAGAGCGAATACCCCACTACGGTAAACCTAAGAAGCAGATGGTTGAAGTCATATGGATGTCCATATGAAGGCGATAGCAAGGAACAGGAGGATTGAGAAGCTCAGCTGTACAATCAGTCTTGTGTACTGTTTACCTTGTCCGGTAAACAGTATGGCAGCTATGATATAGCAGATGGTAAGAACATAGCATCCTGTAAATGTCCATAGTAACCATCCTGATGATCCGGTCGCATCGTTTGATGTACAAACAGATGTGACGACAATCGCAACTATAAAGATCAGAGCCGCTATCTGCGCGATTCTCTTTCCCGGTATATCCAAATCTTTCATTGTGCCCATAGTCTTATCGTAATTTAATTCGTAGTCTTAAACGCATAAATTTCAGACCGATTACTATATCTTTTCCGATTTTACGCATTAGGCCAGGGATTGCATATGCCCCACGCTACTGAACTGATAATTAATATAGCTATCACCAGATTCAGGAGTAGAACCCCAAACTCCCGGGCTTTACCCTTCAGTAGAATGTAAAGTATAATGTAGAGACACATCAAATCAAACCCTCCAACTCCAATCCATATAATCCAGACGGGAATATATTTTGGAAAGATGAGATTCAATGGAAACAGAATCAGCATGAGTATGCTCACCCACTTAAGCATCCCTTTACCGGGCAAATCTATATCCTTGAGCGTCTTTTTCTCCATATTTAACTTTATTAATTTCAATCACTTGATCAAGTAGCTGAATTTTATTAATATCTTCATGCTTAACAGCCTCAAAGTTACAACAAATTTGACACTCAACCAAATTTTACACCACTTATCTTACTGAAAAAAAAAGAATTATGAGTATGCTTTGCAGCACATCGGCAAGAGTGACTACCCTCAAAGCATATTCGGTTGTGCCGTTGCTTAAACACAGAAGGCGATATGGTCCGGATAATCAGGTGTGCCCAGAGGCATAAGCAGATCAGTCTCCAGAGTAAGAAGATTCCTTACATCCCTGATCCGACGTATCGCTATCTCTCGTAGCAACGCACCTCGCATCATTTTAAGCTTACCCGCATGAGGAGTCTTAAACTCCCCTCCATCTTTCACCTCCTTGAAATCAACTTTATACACCTTCGCAAAACGCTTAAGCAATTTCCAATCCACACACTTCGCCGCATCTCCAGGCAGAAGATCGAGCACCACACCCTCTCCCTGCTCCTGAAGTGTCCGGGCAAACCGTATCGTCACATCCTTCTTGATAAGCTCACAGGCCGGCCGCGAACCGGGAGTCAGCTTCGCACCGAAATCATACCTGTAGGGCTTTATGATATCTCCGGCATTGAGCCATCCATACAATGAGGATATGATCCCCGTCGACTTATCGATAAATGATCTGGCCTCCTCCGGAAGTGTCCCATAGTCCAACGCCTTGAACACAACCCCGGTATATGACTCTATTGCACGAAGTCCCAAACCCTTGTTGGGGAACTCATAAGCCATTTTCACAACTTTCGATGCCAACACACCGCTGATACGTATAGCGGCGGCTATCTCCGGCACACTCATACCACGAAGCTTACCCATAACCTCGTCGGCCCTCTCCTCCCCCGATGGCCGGTTGAGCCTGTACACCTCTTTATCAACCACCATCTCCTTATCCTCCATCGTCTTCGACTCAGCAATCAACACTAACATAATTCTCTTGTTTTATATATATTTTAAAAACAGATAAAGTTG
This sequence comes from Bacteroides sp., assembly GCA_014801605.1. Classification (GTDB taxonomy): domain Bacteria; phylum Bacteroidota; class Bacteroidia; order Bacteroidales; family Muribaculaceae; genus Lepagella. Next base: position 41,782 of record JAAVDU010000020.1, on the reverse strand, counting down.
CCAAACTGCTGAAAGTCCAAGCAACTTTATCTGTTTTTTATCTACAAAAGTACAAATAATATGTCAGACCGCAAAGGGTATGGAGTGACACGCACTGCAGGCCTCAGATATCGAAGTGCAGATTCGTGTGTGTCCCGCTTCCAAGCTCTACACGCCGTTTCTCCCGAGGTGCATTTATCTCTATGATGCATTCCCGAGGAGAATACAGACGGCAGTCAATCCCGTTGGCGCTCCACGACATACTCTCTACCTTGACTCCCGTGCGAGTCAGTATCCCATGAAGCGACCCTTTGCCAAGCGATGCCGGAAGAGCGGGAAGAAGAGTTATACTCTCTTCTGTCGATCCTACAAGCATCTCCATAAGGATTGCAGGAAAAGTGTTGACAACATCTGTGCAGAACACTCCGTGATCCCGGAAGTGAGCTGTGGCCAGACCATCATAGTAATAGTCATTGGCCGCAAGCTGCCTCACAAGTTCCCCACAACCCTTTGCATCCCCAAGACAAGCATATTCAAGAGCACCCATGAGCACTCCGTGCCCCGCATTGTTCTCGAAACTGTTGGCCTTACGCAGATCAAGAGCTTTATGTGCCGCCTGTGATATGGGACTCCCGTCGGGAATTATCTCCCTATATGGCCATACCCCTACAAGATGGCTTGTATGGCGATGGGTATAGTGGTCGTCAAGTCCGGGCCATCCCCATTCCGACAGAGCACCGTCACGGTTGATCATATACCCCGGAAGATGCGACGCAAATTCCTCCCACTCCTTCACATCCTCCCCAAGAATCCTCCCCGCCTTGAAGAGAGTGTCAAATATGAATCGCGCTCCGGCTATGTCGATCGTAGAGTTGTTGAGGAGCGATACCGGGAGATTGGAGGGTTTGTTCTCATGCGAAACCGAACCGGTGAATATCCATTTCCCCTCCGTATCCTTATGAGTAAGAAATTGTGTGTAGAATCCTGCCATCTCCTTGAGCAAAGGGAAGAGACGGGTACGTAGGAAATTCTCGTCACGGGTCACAAGATAATGCTCCCAATATGGGTACAGAAGCCACGGCTCCTCCCCGGTCGACCAATGATAGGGGTAGTCATCGTTGATCGATGCCATAAGGCCCGCTCCAAGTCCGGGAGTGTTGCCGCAGGCTACAAGCCCGTCGGCTCCCAGAAGATCTTTGGCGTTGCGGCGGAATCCCGGCAGCCATGAGTCGTGAAGATTGAAGTAACCCTCCATAGCCTCCGGCATGTCGCCGATATTCCCTCCCCCTATCTGCAGGTTGAGGTTGGCATCGAGATGATAGAATCCTCCCCACCCCACATTGCAGTCGCCTGTCCATATGCCGAGCAGATCAGGAGCGGTCTCACTCGACGATGATGCGAGAAAGGTGTATCGTCCGGCATCGAAGAGTCGGTTCAGGAGGGCTGCGTTGGGCTCCTCCTGCTCCTTCTGGAGTGCTGTCAGTGCCTCGTTGGAGAGCTCCGCATCCCCGGGCGCTGTGGCAAACGATATACCGGCACGCTTGAATCTCGGAGTGTAAATCGCACGGTGGCGGTCAAACGCAGACGCATAGTCGGTGGTGACTTCAGGAAACTCGCGTGTAGATACAATCACTGTAGCCTTCTCTGCCCCTGATATCCTCAATTCATCCCCCTCAGGAGTCACCACCCTCCCGTCGGCAATGACTTTCACATATCCGTTATAGCTGTTGACTCCATCCGGATAGGTGACCTTGATTCGGAGACCCTCTTCCGTCGGGGTCGTGCTCCATGATGTTCCCTCCGGGAAGTGCATCCCGTCGGTAAGCATCAGCTTTACCGTGGCATCGACGGAGGCATNCTCAGGAGCCTCAAGCAGGAATACAGAGTAATCCCCCTCAAACGATGTGAATGCCTTGCGCCTCCATTCACCGGCTTTATCGCTCCANCTGACGGTGATTTCACCCGTAGAGTAGTCTATATCTCTTTGATANCCATCTATCTCCCCTTCNGCATTGNGGTAGGCGATANTCATGATAAAACCGGGATGACGNCCACCTTTCCCCCCGTCTTTCCATTCTGACGTGCGCACTGCAAGTGAATTGGCCTCGCTGAATCGGCCGTCGGCACAGAGTTGCTTGATACGCGCTATGGTGTCGGGGTCTACCTTTGCGAAACTGCGTTCGAATCCGGGCGAAGGGAAGTTGTAGTTGCGGTCGCACATTATCACCGTCTCCTNTGTCGGATTACCGAGTAGTATAAATCCTGTGCGGCCGTTGCCTGAGAGCAATCCGTCGGCCCAACGGTCGTAGCTGTGGGGATAACTGTCGCAGCGGGCGGCTGCCGGGCGTTCCCCGGAGGGATAATGACAAGCCTCCGACAGCGAGATACTGCGCAACTGACGCTCAAACTCTTCGCGNGGAAGTGTTGTTGTCACCCTNACAGTCACATCCTCCCCGGGAATCACATCAAAATAATTATCGCTGAAAAAGTTATCTATTCCGTCGATGGAGAGCAACACGGCACGTGCGAATCTGTCGGACGATACTGTCACGTCATACCCTCCCTCGGTCTCCGATATCCGGGTCGTGATTTTAGCTTGAGGAAGGTTNAGTGTCTTGAAGTCCGTGAANTAAATGTTGTTGGTGTCGATTATCCTCCCCTTTTCCGACAGNCGNACATTGACAAAGCAGTCGCATGGATCGATTCCNGCAAGAAGGTCTGCCGNCGGGCGGCTCCATACCTCCGTCGAGGTATTGGGTCTGATCTCTATGCCGGATTTGAAGGNTTTCAGCACCCTGCCGCTGAAATCAAGCAGACGTATCTCAAGGTCTCCTTTCCCCTTTTTCAGATTGTCGGAAACCACATTGACAGAAAGAATCCCGTCGTTGACCCTGCCCGACACTATCACCTCCTTGAATGCCTTGCGCGCAAAGTATTGCTGCGCTTTCCATCGGCCGTAATAATCACGTGCTGCCCAGGAAGCTACCGGCCAGCAGTCGTTGTGCTGCCAATAGAGTGTACCCATACAATACGGCATCTGCCGGCGGTGGCTCTCTATGGCCCTTTTTATGGCATCACCCTGAAGCACCTGATTGGCGTAGATAAACGANGGGAAATCCTTCGGCTCACGGTATTCATCCTTGAGATAGTCCATGATCCTCTGGTTGGCGGCCTCTCCTCCACGCTGATGTGCCATCATCACATCGGAGGAGATGCTGTGGTCCCTATTGGGGTCGGTGTACAGTTTCACCGATTCATATTCCGGGAAGGACTGAAAACCGTATTCGCTGAAAAAGCGGCTGCGCACATTGTCGTACATCCATGTGGGATGCATGCTGTGCCATACCCCCCAGTAATGGGAATCACCCTCATTGTCGGCACAGTGATCGCGTGAATTGCCGTAGGGAGAAGAGGGACGGTAGACTGCCCCCGGATGATACATCGCCACCATCTCCGGAAGCAGATCGAAGTATAGCGCGTCAAACTGCTCATCCATCACCCGGGCAGCCTCCGGATCCTTGGCGCTCACATTATCTTTCCACCCCCACTGCTTCCAGCCAGTGAAACATTCGTTGCTTCCACACCATAGAGCTATCGAGGGATGGTTGCGCAACCTCACGATATTATCCTTTGCCTCCTCCCGTATGTTGTTGAGCATCTCCTTATCGGTAGGATACATGCTGCATGCAAACATGAAGTCCTGCCACACCATTATGCCGTTTTCATCACACAGCTGGTAGAAGAGATCATCCTCATAGATTCCGCCACCCCACACCCTCAGCATATTCATGTTGGCCTCCTTGGCATCGGCAATGGTGCGTCGGTAGTCAGCTTCCGTCACTCGCGGAAGAAACATATCCTGCGGTATATAATTGGCACCTTTGGAGAATACCGGCACCCCGTTGAGCTTGACATAAAGGCTCACGCCATCGGCATCCGGCTCTGTCACTATCTTGAGGTCACGAAGTCCTGTGCGGGTATAGCTGAGGGAGAGGGTATCCCTACCATCGAGCAATATGGTCTCGAAAGTGTACATCTCAGGCTTTCCAAGCCCGTTGCTCCACCACAGGCGCGGATTAGTGATCGTATAGTCGAGAGTCACGGTGTTCTCACCCTCGGAGAGATCCACTCTCTTTTTTGAAAGCTCCTTACCGGTGGCACCATCCTTTATCACGATATCCGCACCCTTTATCTCCCGGCTTGCCTCGATGCTCACCTGCTGTGAGATATCTGCCTTTCGGGAGGTGACATGTTTCTGATTCACGAATACATCCTCGATCACTGCATCATCCCATGCGTGGATACGCATAGGGCGCCATATACCGGAAGTGACGAGTCGCGGCCCCCAGTCCCAGCCATAGTGATAACCTGCCTTGCGGGCATACACACTGACCTTCCGGTCGAATAGTCCACCATTCTCCGATTGGTCGTTCATAGCCATATAAGCCACCGGTGTAGCCTCCCACTTCGGAAGATCCTCCTTGATCGGAGAGCGGAAATACACCTTGATCTCATTACTGCCCGGATGCAGGTGTTTTTTAATATCGGCTTCCCACTCGCGAAACATATTATTGGCCGACAACACTTTCACCCCATTGACACTTACATCGCAATAGGTGTCGAGACCGTCACACTCCAGCATCACTCTGTCGCGGGCCAATATGGATGGCTCCACCCATACCTCCGTCATGTATTCCCAGTCCTCTTTGTCAACCCACTGCGCTCCGCGCTCGTTGAGACGGTAATAGGGATCTTCAAGCAGACCGTTCGCCATCAGGTCGGTATGCACGCATCCGGGCACGGTTGCCGGATAGCGGTTGTTCAACCTCGCTTGCTTGAATCTCCATCCCTCGTTAAGTTCGATCACGTCATCGGCCATTGCCGTGACGCAACAGCAGGCGGCCATAAACGCCGCTGCCAGATGTGTTTTATTCACTTTGTAAGATTTAAATGTTAGATCAGAATTTTAATGCACACAAATTTAAGCATTTTCCGTGAAATTCCAACACATCAGCCCCGGATTATTTCAAATCTTCATATCAACTCCCACAATTAGGCAAGCGGGCGGTGGTTGCGCCGTTTATATTCCGCCTCACCCTCCTTGAGCCGGGATTTACCCTTCTCGTCGATATAGGTGGCCTGAAATATCTCCCACAGATACTCCACCGCCTCTTCGGAGGGATGCACAAGATCGCTGGCATAGAAACGATAGTCGCGCAAGTCGTCGTTGACTATCTCATAGGCCGGGAAATACTCGGCATCGCTACTTTCACAAAGCTCCTCCACTGCCAACAATAGCAACGCCTTGGAGCGTTTGTTCCCTTCAAACCCATCTTTCAGATGACGCACCGGACTCACAGTAAATACTATCCGTAGCCCGGGGTAGAGGCTCCGGAGCAAATCCAAAGTTCCTCTCCACTTATCTACAATCTCTTTCTGGGTCAACCGCCGACGCTCAAACAGGCGCGCCGGCTGTTTATGGCAGTTGGCCACAAGATAATCATTCTCAAGCCAGTAACACCAGGCGGTGCCGAAGGTCACAAAGAGCACCTCCCCTTTCCCCAGTAAGGTGTCAAGACGTCGGCTACGCTCCAAGAATTCCCCGCATATCTCCTCTTTCGAACTCCCGTGGAGCTTCGAATTGAACAGCCACGACAGCCATATCCCGTCGCGCTCAAACAGACTCTCCTCAAATCTTCTCAGCCTCTCGGCCTCGGTCTGAGCTCCTCCCGTTCTTCCGGTGGCCATCAGCATCACCTCTATCGCTGAGGATATCGACAAGGGATTGAAAAGTGTGCCCGCAGGATTCTCTGCCTCCCACATACATCTCCTCATCCTCTCACCCAAATTGTCGGCAAAGCAAGATCCCAGCAAAACCGTAGGTTTACCGGGATCTATTGTTCCCCCTCTTACGGGGATATATTCTGTCCTGAATTTCATATCCTGTTAACTTTACTCAACCCTCCTTTTACATCCGACTGTCTGACGGATGCTTTCTCAGTTTTGTGGCGTAAAGTTACTAAATTCTTCTCATCTCCTGTAGCTCATTCGCGAAGTTTTTTATATTCCGACATGAATTCAAGGTATTGACGGTAACCTAACGCCAGACCGACCGCTCCTCCGCACCCCATTCCTACCAAGAACGCCGGCTCACTCCTAAGCATATACCCTAATGTACCAACGCAAACCAACGCCAAAGGCAACAGTATTATAATAAATTGCAGATGCTTNTTCCGATAATAGAACGCCTTCTCCACTACCTCGCTCACGGTCATGGTGTAACAGTCGATCGAGCATATCCCTTTGTAGAGCCAGTAGTCCATCGAGGAGCATACTCCGAAATACACCATGAACATAAGGCCGGCTATCCATACATTATATTCCGCCATAAACCTCAATGAGAAGCAGAAAGGCTCAATTATCATGAACACAAGGGCGAAGCGTGAGAACCACAGATACTTCTTCCGCAACTTCTCAAGTGCCGTCTCCCTGCGTATATCGGTGCCGTGGCCGCCACTCCCCTTATCGCCTGCATACCTTACCCCTATCTCATCCCATGTTTTCCTTATCTCTTCCATATCTTTTAAATTTATATGTTGTCACTTATTTGAATCCCCTCTTACATCAAGTTTCCATCTCTCCCTTATTCTGTGCAGCCGCAGCCCCACATTCCCTTTACTGATTCCTGTCACCTCCGCTATCTCATCGTAGCTCCGCTCATCAAGCCACATGGTCACTATCGCCTTGTCTACGGGAGTGAGATGCGAGATCAGCCTGTGTAGCGTCTCAAGCCGTTCAAGCATATTCTCGTCGCTATCCTTATCCGCTATATCGGTCAGCAGATTCTCCATGGAGGTTGTCTCGGGCCGACGGCTGCGTTTCCTTATTGTCGATACACAGGTATTGAGGGCCACACGGTAGATCCACGTCACTGTCATGGATTCCTCCTTGAAAGTCCCCAGACCTTTCCATATATTGATGAGCACATCCTGCCGCAGGTCTTCAAATTCCTCTCTCCCCTCCGCATATGAGAAACATATCCGGGCTATCAGAGGGGTATATCTCTCAATAAGCTCTCCGAATCGCCTCTCAAGTTTTCCGGAAGTCCCTTTCTCCGACTTATCTCCCCTCCCTACGGCCGACCTTATCTTACCTATCAGCCATATCAAAGGCCCGGTGATACCTCTGGCAGACGATCCCCCTCCGAAAGAGGCACCATCTATTGCCGGGAAGAGAGTTTCATAATATCTGTTTATTGTTATTTCCGTCATCATACTCTATTTGTCGCTCAAAAATAGAAAAAATTTCATTTCATTGAAAAATTTTGTTAAATTTGCATTTACATTCCTCCGAATGTAAAAAGTCAATACAATTTGGTCATCTTGACACACAAAGCAATACAATATCAAACAATCAATCATGAATAAACCACATCACAGACTCCTTTTCGGCCTCCTGATGCTCGCGTCGGCCATTCCCTCTCCGGCCCAGAATGAACCTTACAGGAATCCGGCCCTGTCTGCCGACGAACGCGCGGCCGACCTTCTCTCCCGCATGACTCTCGACGAGAAGATCTCTCAGCTCAACCATGTATCACCCGAAATCAAACGCCTCGGCATCCCTCACTACAACTGGTGGAACGAGGTGCTTCACGGAGTGGCCCGTGCCGGTACAGCAACTGTCTTCCCGCAGACCATCGGTATGGCTGCATCTTTCGACGACGATGCAGTCTACGACACGTTCTCTATGATCTCCACGGAAATGCGTGCGAAGTACAACGAGAGCCTTGACGACGACGGAGATGTACAATACCGAGGTCTCACCGTATGGACCCCCAACATCAATATCTTCCGCGACCCCCGCTGGGGACGCGGTCAGGAAACGTATGGCGAGGACCCTTACCTTACCTCCAAAATGGGCCTTGCTGTCGTGAAGGGTCTCCAAGGTGACGGCTCCGGCAAATATGACAAACTTCATGCCTGTGCGAAGCATTTCGCAGTACACAGCGGCCCGGAAGGTAGCCGCCACTCTTACAATGCGGAGAATATCGACCCACGCGACCTTTGGGAGACATATCTCCCTGCTTTCAAAGCTCTCGTCACCGAAGGGGGCGTAAGGGAGGTGATGTGTGCCTACAACCGTTTCGAGGGTGAACCTTGCTGCTCCAACAAGAAGCTCCTCAAGAATATCCTTCGTAATGAATGGGGTTATGACGATGTGGTAGTTTCCGACTGTGGTGCTATCTGGGATTTCTATCAGCCTTATCCCGCAGGACATGGCACACACCCCGACATACAGCATGCCGGAGCCGATGCCGTGGCCACAGGCAATGACCTTGAATGTGCCGGATCGGCATTCCAGACTCTGAAAGAGGGTATCGAAAAGGGTCTGATCACTGAGAAGGATATCGACCGCTCGGTGTTCCGCCTGCTACGCGCCCGTTTCCAGCTGGGCAACCTCTTCGACGACAATCTTACCCCCTGGATCGGCTATGGCACCGACTCCATATGCACCCCCTCACACCGCCGCCAGGCTCTCGATATGGCCAGGAAGAGTATGGTGCTGATGACCAACCACAATAATACCCTCCCTCTCGACAACAAAGTACGTAAAATTGCCCTTGTCGGCCCCAATGCCAACGACTCGGTGATGATGTGGGGCAACTATAACGGTTTCCCGCAGTCTACCGTCACTATCCTCGACGGCCTCCGGAAGGAATTCCCCTTGTCGGAGATAGAATATGTGAAAGGGTGCGACTTGGCCGATAATATGGTACTCAACAGTAATTTCGGTCGTCTTAACTATGAAGGGGTGCCGGGAATGAAAGCCACCTACTACAAAGGCACCGACATGAGCGGCGATCCTATCGCCTCCGCCTTTTACACCAATCCACTCAACTTCACCACCGAGGGGGCTACCGTGTTCGCTCCGGGTGTCCCTCTCACTGAGTTCTCTGCCCGCTATGAGGCTTCTATCATCCCGGAGAAGGATGGTGTGCTTACATTCTTCCTTCAGGCCGACGACGGCTACCGCCTGAATGTCAACGGCAACGACCTGCTCGCTCTCTGGCAGGATGGATACCACGATGAGGTCACTTATCCCCTGGAGGTAAAGAAGGGTGAGAAATATGATATCACTCTCGACTTCTTCCAGAATGGTGGAGGGGGTGTGCTTAAGTTTGACCTCGGCGAGAAGCGTGAGGTGGATTATGCCGCTATCGCCGATCAGGTGAAGGATGCCGATGTCATAATCTTCGCCGGTGGTCTCTCCCCCTCTCTCGAAGGTGAGGAGATGCCTGTCAACTTCGATGGATTCCACAAGGGCGACCGTACGAAAATCGAACTTCCCGCAGTGCAGACCAATATGCTTAAAGCCCTTAAATCGACAGGGAAGCCGGTGGTGTTCGTAATCTGCGCCGGCAGTGCGCTCGCCATTCCATGGGAGGCCCGCGAATGTGATGCAATCCTCAATGCTTTCTATCCCGGTGAAAGCGGCGGCCAGGCTGTGGCTGAGGTGATTTCCGGTAAGTATAACCCTGCCGGACGTCTGCCGATCACTTTCTACTCCTCAACTTCCGAGCTCCCCGATTTCGAGGATTACGACATGCAGAACCGCACTTACCGTTACTATAAAGGGACTCCCCTCTTCCCCTTCGGACATGGTCTGAGCTTCACCGACTTCAAATATGGCAACGGCAAACTGAGCAAATCTTCTATAAAGCTCCCGAAGACTGACAAATCATCCTCTAAGGATGAAAAGGTCACTCTCTCGATCCCATTGTCCAACACCGGAAAAATGAATGGTGAAGAGGTGGTGCAGGTATATGTGCGTAATCTTCAGGATCCTGCCGGGCCGAAGAAATCGCTCCGTGCTTTCCGTCGTGTGCCCCTGAATGCAGGTGAGTCAACCACCGTTAAGATCGAACTCGAACCCGGCACATTCGAATCATTCAATACTCAGACCGGAAGAATGGGTCTGCTGCCGGGCCGCTATGAGATTCTATATGGAGGATCTTCCGACGATGCGGCTCTTAAGTCGATCCCCTTCACCATTAAGTAAGGCAAACCGAAAACATCATACAGGCGTTATTAAAATTGAAGATGCCCGGCAACGCTGCGACGCGATATGCCGGAGCATCTTCAATCTTAATAACGAAGCCGTACATCTTCTGTACCTCTTCAATAAATCCTTATAAATAATAAATATCAAAACTATGGTAAGATTAAATGTCTCCATGATTGTGGAGAAAAGCGAGAATCGCAAACCTCTCTTCGAAACTGCACTCGATCTTGTAGCGTTCTCTCTGAAAGACAAAGGATGCATTGACTATGATCTGTATGAATCAAAGACCAACAACGACCGTCTCATGATTATCGAGACTTGGGCGTCAAAAGAGGATCTCAAAGCGCATATGGACACCGACCACTTCAAACGTCTTGTCCCTGAGCTTGAGAAATACGCCACCCTCACAATGACCGAATTCGACTTCTGATATCACTCCGAAATCGGCCTCTGACACCAAACCGATAAAAAGTAAATCCCCGCAATCCTGAACGATTGCGGGGATTTACTTTTTATCGGTTTCCGAACTTATCAGTTGCGTGATCCTCCTACTATACGGAGAAGGAAGAGGAAGAGGTTGATGAAGTCCAGATAAAGGTTGAGAGCCCCCATCGTGGCGAGCTTATCCTGCATGCTGGGCTCGAGATTGGCTGCCGCCATCCTCTTCACCTGCTGAGTGTCGAAAGCTGTCAGACCGGTGAACAGCAATACTCCGATAATGGAGATGATCCACATCATTGTGCTGCTCTTCAGGAAGATGTTAACTATCATGGCGATGAAGAGACCGAAAACTCCCATGATCAGATAGGTGCCTAACTTCGAAAGGTCTGATTTGGTGAAGTAACCATACACCGACATCGCTCCGAATGTNCCTGAAGTGATGAAGAAGGTGTAGGCTATCGAACTTGAGGTATACACCACGAATATCGGCGCCAGATAGACACCCATCAACGCGGCATACAGGCAGAACAGACCTATCGCTGTGCCGGTGCTCATCGTGTTGAGCTTCGCAGGCAGTATCCATGCCATAGCCACCAAGGCTATNAGGATACCCCAGAACACTATCTTGCTCCCGATCACAAAACTTATCGCAGCCGGACTCGACGCTACACCAAGGGCACAGAACGCCGAGATGAGCAAACCGATGAACATGCGCACATACACACGTTTCATCACTGCGTTGGTCTGTGTCACCAACGAACCGCTCCCGTAATTATTGGCTCCATAATAAGGAGGGGGAGTCATGTTTGAATTTCTGTAATCCATATCTATTATGTTTTGATTTTCTATTTATATAGACAACAAATCTGCCCTTTGGTTTGATTGCCGGAGGTAATCCTTACATCCTCTCGGGCATCTCCATGCCGAGCAGACCCACACCTGCCTTCAGGGTCCTTGCCACAACAGCCGATAAAAGGAGTCGGAGCTTCTTAACCTCCTCGTTCTCCTCACGAAGTATCGAGTAGTCGTGATAGAACTGGTTGTATTCCTTCGCAAGATCGTAGCAGTAGTTGGCGATAAGCGCCGGAGAATAGCTGCGCCCTGCCTCCTCTACCACACTCTTGAAGTCGGCCACCTTCTGGATAAGGGTCGATTCCTTCTCGTTGGGCTCCGCCGTGGGCATGGCATCAAGATCTACACCACCCGCTTTGCGGAGCACCGACTGTATACGGGCATATGTATACTGCAGGAAGGGGCCGGTGTTGCCGTTGAAGTCGATCGACTCTTTCGGATTGAAGAGCATATTCTTCTTGGGATCCACCTTCAGAAGGAAATACTTCAATGCACCGAGTCCTACCATGCGTGCCACCTCTGCTGCCTCCTCGGCCGGCATATCGGCAAAGCGTTCGGCTGAAGTCTCGGCCGCGTCGGCCACCATCTTGTCGAGAAGGTCGTCGGCATCCACAACTGTACCTTCGCGCGATTTCATCTTACCCTCGGGGAGCTCCACCATGCCGTAGGAGAAATGGGTGAGGTCCTTACCCCACTTGAACCCGAGACGGTCGAGCAGCAGTGAAAGCACCTGGAAATGGTAGTTCTGCTCGTTGCCCACCACATAGATCATCTTATCGATGGGGAAATCCTGATAGCGAAGTTTGGCTGTGCCTATATCCTGTGTCATATACACCGATGTGCCGTCGGCGCGGAGAAGCAGCTTATGGTCAAGCCCGTCTCCGGTAAGGTCGGCCCATACGGAGCCATCCTCCTTACGGTACATCATTCCCTTCTCTATGCCGCCCAACACAAGNTCCTTACCCTCGAGATATGTGTCGCTCTCGTAATAGATCTTGTCGAAATCAACCCCCAGACGGCGGTAGGTCTCGTCAAACCCGGCGTATACCCAGCTGTTCATGGTCTTCCAGAGCTCCCTTACCTCGGGATCCCCGGCCTCCCACTTGCGGAGCATCTCGCGCGCCTCGAGCATAAGGGGGGCGTTGGCCTTGGCCTCATCCTCACTCATACCCTTCTCCATGAGCTCCTTCACCTCCTCGCGGTAGTGACGGTCAAAAGCCACATAGAAATCGCCGATAAGATGGTCTCCCTTTTTGCCGGAAGACTCGGGAGTGACGCCGTTGCCCCATTTCTGCCAGGCGAGCATCGATTTGCAGATATGTATGCCGCGGTCGTTGACGATATTGGTCTTCACCACTTTATGCCCGTTGGCGGCAAGTATCTTCGAAAGGGAGTAGCCCAGAAGGTTGTTGCGCACATGCCCTAAGTGGAGCGGCTTGTTGGTGTTGGGCGACGAATACTCCACCATCACGAGGTCGGAGTTCTCGTCGGCCTTGCGGATGCCGTAGTCCGGATCCTCTGCTATGGAGTGGAGCACTCCCAGCCAGAAAGCCGGATTGACCGATATGTTGAGGAATCCCTTCACTACATTGAATTTCTCCACTGCAGGCTCGTTGGCAACAAGCCACTCACCTATCTCTGTAGCTGTGGCCTCCGGCGATTTGCGGGAGGCTTTCAACCAGGGGAACACCACAATCGTGAGGTTGCCCTCGAATTCTTTTCTTGTCTGCTGGGGAACTATCGACGCAGGGTCGGTCTCCACGCCGTAAAGTTCTTTAAGGGCTTTGGCTACTGCCCCGGTGATGATCTGTTCTATTGTCATTGTCTTCTATGTCTCAATGAAGTTGACTTGGTTCTTTCGGTGCCGCGACCACACAAGGCCGCAAATGACACAACTTCACTGCAAAATTAACAAAAATTTCTACCGTTTGCAAGCGTAGCCACCCTTTTCACCCCTCCATCCCGAGATCTATCGCCGGTTTGAACTTCACACTCTTCCGCGACGGTATGGTGATTTTCTCCTTTGTCTGGGGATTGATCCCTACCCTGGCCGGCTTCTCTACCACGGAGAATGTGCCGAATCCTACAAGCTGAACCTTGTCATCCTTGGCAAGTGCCTCCGATATCGCCTCCAGACAAGCGTTAAGTGCATCTTTAGCTGTCACTTTGTTCACACCCGCCTTCTCAGCAATCTCGTTCACAAGATCTGTCTTATTCATAATATCTGTCTCTTTTGATTTTTAGCACAATTTTATCTGCGGCACCCCTCATAGTTGCATACTACGATAGATAACACCGCCATCATAACGATTCAACAACAAAACGGGGAGAAAATGTTTATTCTCTCCCCGTTTTTATCATTTATCGGTATGTTTATTGTCAGAGCGCCGTCGGAGCCCATTCTTTTGTTGCCGTACAGGTGGCCTTTGTTTTCTGGCCACCTACCGTAAACTCGAATTCACCCTTCTCAAGCAACCAGTTACCTTCATAACCTACAAAGGCGAGGTCGCTGGCGGGAATCTCGAAACTTACCTCCTTGCTCTCTCCGGGCTTGAGGCTCACTTTGTCGAAGCCTCTCACGCGAAGCACGTCGGGAGTGATGGAGGCCACAAGGTCGCTGCTGTAGAGTATCACCGGTTCCATACCCTCAACGCTTCCCGTATTCTTGACCGTGACGCTGATCTTGAGGCGGTCGTCGGCATTGAATTCACTCTTGTCTACACTAAGCCCGCTGTATTCGAATGTGGTGTACGACATGCCGTAGCCGAAGGGCCACTGTATGTCGATATCGGAGCTGTAGTTGTAGGCTCCCTCCATAGTGGCTGTAGTCTCGCAGGGCTTGTGGTCGTAGGTGGCAAGGGCGTTGATCCATTTCGGATATGTGAAGGGGAGTTTGGCTGAGAAGTTGCGCTCCCCGCTGAGCAGAAGCGCAAGCGCATCGCCGCCATAGTTGCCGGGAAGAAGCACATCTACCACACCCTTTACCAAGGGCTCTATCTCACGCACGATGCGCGGACGTCCTCCGTTGAGCACGAGCACCACAGGCTTCCCTGTAGCGGCCAGAGCCTTCACGAGGGCTATCTGATTGGGGTCGAGGTGAAGGTCGTTGGTGTTGCCGGGGGTCTCGCAATATGAATTCTCACCCACACAGGCCACGATTACGTCGGCGTTTCTTGCCGCTGCCACTGCACGGTCGATGCGTACATTCACGGTCTTCTCCCACTGTCCGTAGTCCTCTACATAATCCATTCCCTGCTCGAGAGTCACGTTGCCCGCTCCGTAGCAGTTCACGAGGGCTTCGTAGATGGTGTTGTAGTTTTCGTGGAATTTCGGATTGTTGCTACCCTGCCAGGTGTAGCTCCATCCTCCGTTGAGTGAGCGCATGCTGTTGGCGTTCGGACCGGCCACAAGTATGCGCTTACCTTTGGCAATCGGAAGTACACCCTCGTTCTTGAGAAGCACCTCGCTCTGAAGGGCCATTTCGAGTGCCTTCATGGCATGCTGCTCGCTGCCGAACAAAGGATAGTCTTTCGGATTGGTGGCGGGAGTCTCGAAGAGACCCAGACGGAGCTTCATGCGCACGATTCGGCTTACGGCGTCGTCTATACGTGACTGGCTCACCTTACCCTCCTCCACAAGTTCTTTCAGAAGGGTGCAGAAATCCATATCGTAGGGGGTCATCGACATGTCGATGCCGGCGTTGATGGAGAGCATGATCGCCTCTTTGTAGTCGGCGGCCACATGGTCACGTTTCCAGATGTTATGGATGTCGGCCCAGTCGGTCACTATCATACCGTCCCAGTTGAGCCCCTCCTTGAGCCAGCCGGTGAGCATCTCGTAGTTGCAATGGAAAGGCATACCGTTGTTGATTCCGGAATTGACCATCACGGAGAGGGCGCCGGCNCGGATAGCCTCTTTGTAGGGATGGAAATANTTCTCACGGAGGTCTACGGGATTGATCGACGACGGTGTGCGGTCTTTCCCGCTCACAGGATTACCATAGGCCATGTAATGCTTGAGACAGGCTCCGACTCCCATCGCACCGATATGGTTGGGATCGTCACCCTGATAACCCTTTACCATGGCTACAGCCATCGCACCGTTGATGTAGGGNTCCTCGCCGAAGCTTTCCCAGATACGGCTCCACACAGGATTCCGGCCAAGGTCCATCACAGGATTNTACACCCATGGAATTGCGCAGGCACGGCTCTCATAGGCTGTGATGCGTGCCCCCTCCTCTACGAGGTCGCGGTTGAAGGAGGCGGCCATGTTGATCTCCTGGGGGAAGAGTGTGCCCCCCAATGTATAGGTGGTGCCATGGTTCTGGTCTACTCCGAACACGTCGGGCACACCGATATATTCCATCGATGCCTGCTGTATCCCGTCNATGATCCGATACCAGGTCTCGGGCGTCTGGGCCTCGCCGAACGGTGTGTTGAGCACCGAACCTACCCTGTATTTCTCGAAAGCTGTCTTTACCTTCTCTGGATTGAGCTCTACTCGCCCGTCTACAAGAGAGTCGGTGATCACAACGTCGATGGTCACCTCACACATCTGCCCTACTTTGTCGTCAAGACTCATTTTCGACACTATCTCCTTAACACGTTTCTCAAGNTCGGCGTCGCGGGGTATGGCCGGAGTGCCGGNNCCGGACGAGCCTTTACCGTTGCAGGATGTCACAAGGGGGAGCATTACGGCAGCCCCGAGCATCAGTTTTCCTATGGTCAGTCTGTTCATATGAAAAATATCGTTTATGATTGAAGTTGTCTTTTTTTGGGTTGTTCACGGATATTTTTTGCAAAGATAACCTTTTTTTGTATTAATCCCCCCTTTTGCTCCGTTATTTAATAGGATTTTATCGTTTTTAGATATAATCCTGCACTAAAACCACCCTCTGCGGCAGGTTTATTGAANTTCTTTTGCTAATTTTGCAGTAGAAGTTCAAATAGTGCGTTTAAGACAATTTTTCACATAACACTGATATGTCTAACCGTTTCACCAACTTTGTGGAGGCTATTCCACCTGTCACACGGAATCTGATCATCATCAACCTTCTCGTATGGTTGGCCGAGGCTCTCTTCCCTCGTTTCGGCAGCTTGATTGTAGATCATCTCGGTCTGCACTATGTCGGCGCGTCACATTTCAATCCGGTGCAGATCATCACATATCTTTTTGTCCACGATCCGGGTTCCCCCTGGCATGTGCTCTTCAATATGTTCACTCTATGGATGTTCGGCTCGATCCTTGAAAGAATCTGGGGCTCGAAAAGATATTTCCTCTTCTATTTCGTCTGCGGAGTGGGAGCGGCTTTCATTCAGGAGATTGTGTGGGCCTTTACCTGGATGGGGGATTATGTCGACGTCATAGCGCGTATGAATGGACTCACCTCCGACACTGTCCGCACTATTATCGACAATGGTCTCGATCATGGCGATCCGGAGACTCTCAGCGGCGTAGCCCGGTTCAAGAACATGTTGGTCACCATCGGCGCCTCGGGTGCCGTGTTCGGCATCATCCTCGGGTTTGCAATGTTGTTCCCCGACCGTCCTATGTATCTCATGTTTATCCCATACCCCATTAAGGCCAAATACATGATGATCGGCTATGGCATCCTGGAGTTCTTCCTCGGGGTGGCCGAAGTAGGTATGGTGGCACATTTCGCTCATCTCGGCGGTATGCTCTTCGGTCTTATCATTATTCTTTACTGGAAAAAGAAAGGGACTTTCACAGGTGGCAGGTTTTATTGATAAATTCGCAGGCTATTGCCGGGGATCGCGCGAACTCGCCTGGCTTATATCGGTCAACGTGGGTATCTTCATCCTCGTGTGGCTCATCACTCTCATTGGACATGCCTTCGGGCTGGAGGGGAATTTCACAAGGGAATGGCTCTCTGTCCCGGCAGATGTCTCCACAGCTTTCACACGCCTCTGGACTGTGGCCACTTATATGGTGACACAGTACGACTTCATTCATCTCCTCTTCAACATGCTCTGGCTCTATTGGTTCGGTCTGATTCTGCCGGAATGGTTCGAGAAGGGCTCTCTGATGAAGATATACATCATCGGCGGTGTGATCGGCGCCGTGGCTTATATTTTTGTCAATACCCTCCTCCCCTCCATATCCCCTTACGGAGCCACTCTTTGCGGTGCCTCGGCATCGGTGCTCGCGGTCATGACGGTGGCCGGAATATGCAGCGGCGATCATGAGATGTATCTTTTCCTCTTCGGGGCGGTAAAAGCCAAATGGGTATGCCTCGTCTGCATACTCCTCACTTTCATCGGGCTCGGGGGCGGACTCGGAGCGGCTCAGGCGGCTCACCTCGGAGGAGTGGTCTACGGCATTTTCTATGGAATCACTCGCCGCTATTCCTGCGAGAAGGAGATCAAGCTCCTCAATGATATCCTCCCCGCCATATCTCGGCTTGTACACAATGCTCCCGCAGCCAAGCGCGACGGTCAGGCTGTGGCCGATGCTTTCAACGAACGTATGGCCGATACCACTCGCCTCGACGCTCTCCTCGATAAGATCCGCCTCTCGGGCTATGCCTCTCTCACCATCGGGGAGCGCAACGAACTGAACGCTCTCTCGCGCCGGATCGATAAGTCAAAGGAGAAATGACCCTCTTTCCTCCCCTCCTCCTCTCATCTGTATAGCTAAAATCAAATTCTATATATGAAATTACCATTGATAAGTCCGTTGCTGCGTCTGGCCATGCGCATCATCTCGATTGTAGTGTGGGCGCTCACAATCTTCTCTGCGTATGGNGGCCGTTTCAACCCTGATTATTTCACTATCCCGGCGGTGTTCTGCCTCGCTCTCCCCTATTTCGCGATCCTGTCGGGTATCCTTATCCTATATTGGGCTTTCAGTAAGAAAATCATTTTCACGGCCCTCGGAGTCCTCGTAATCGCCATCTGCGCCGGACCCCTCTCTCTCGCTTTCCCGCTGGGTCATTCCCGTAAGGCGGAGCCCGGGCAGAAGACTTTCAAGATAATCTCCTGGAATGTAATCCACACCGACGATCTCCGCAAACCGGATTATCCGGGCAACCGGGCTGTGGAATATATGATCAGCTCGGGGGCCGACGTCATCTGCATGGCGGAGCTCAACAACTTCCAACCTTCCGAACTGAAGAACGCCACAGCCACCCAGATCGACAGCCTCATACGCCTATATCCTTTCCGCGCCGGGCTATCTTCCACCGACATCAAGATCATGTCGAAGTATCCCGTCGACCGCGCCGGGCTCTCTTATATAAGCCAGAACGGCCACCATCGTTTCGACTTCTTCAAAGTGCATTTCCCGGGAAGCCGCACTCTCAATGTGGCTATGGTGCATCTCTATTCCTACGATCTCTCGGAGGAGGAACGTCAGGTGGTGACGGAAATCAAATCCGTCAACAGTGCGAAGTCGAGCGTAAAGGAACTTAAGGGCTCGATTTTCTCCAAATTGGGAAATGCTTTCCATCAGCGTGCCGCTAACGCCCAGGAGCTCCGCGCCGCAATCAACCAGATCCGCCCCTCCGCTCCTCTCATTGTGTGCGGCGACTTCAATGATGTGCCCGCCTCATGGGCCTACAACCTCATCAAGGGCGACGACATGCGCGATGCATATGCCGAAACGAATTTCGGCCCTACCTGGACCTACAATCTCCATATGTTCTATTTCCATATCGACCAGATGCTCTATCGTGGCAATCTGGAGGCCCTGAGCCTCAAGGTGGATAATATCAATACCTCTGACCATTATCCACTCGTAGGTGAATTCGCTTTTACAAAATAAACCATAATATATGAATCCATTCCTTAAACTTGCGGCCGTGGCTCTGCTCGCCGCCGCATCAACACCGGTAATCATGGCCGACTCTAATCCGTTTCTGACACCCTACACGGGGAAATACCAGATTCCCCCCTTCGAACAGATCAAGACCTCTGACTTCATCCCCGCCATAAAGGCCGGCATCGAGGAGCAGAAGCAGAATATGTTTGCCATTACGGCCAACCGTGCCCTCCCCGATTTCGACAACACTATCCTCCCGCTTGAGAATCTCTCTCCGATCCTCGACCGTGTGGCCAATGTGTTCTATCACTACGACAGCGCTCTCTCCACCGATGAGTTCGCTGCCATGGCCGAGGAGGCTATACCTCTCCTCAACGATGCCGCCAACCAGCTGAATCTCAACGAGCAGCTTTTCCAGCGCATCAAGGCGGTCTACGACAATCGCGACAATCTCAAACTCTCGAAGGTGCAGAAGAGAGTGGTGGAGAAATACTACCGCCAGTTTGCCGAGCAGGGTGCCGCTCTCCCTGCCGACAAGAAAGCCGAACTTATCAAGGTGAACGATGAGCTCTCAAAACTCTTCATCCAGTTCAACAAGAACCTCCTCAACGCCACCAACAGCTTCTTCGTCACTGTATACGACAAAGCGGATCTCGCCGGACTCCCTGAATCGTCAATCGCACAGGCAGCCGATGAGGCCCGCAGCCGTGGGCTCGACGGCCTGTGGGTATTCACCGTACAGGCTCCCAGCCGTCTCCCTGTGCTCCAGTATGCCGACAACCGTGGTCTCCGCGAGGCTATCTATAAGGGCTACACCACTCTCGCCTCTTATGGCGTCAACAACAATTATCCCGTAATCGAGCAGATCGTGAAGCTCCGCGCCGAAAAAGCACGCATCATGGGCTTCGACAATTTCGCGCAGATGATGACCTCCAGAGTGATGGCCAAGACTCCCGAGGCTGCCAACGACCTTCTCCTCCAGGTGTTTGAACCCGCTGTGAAGCGAAGCCACGAAGAGGTGGCCGACATGCAGGCTATGGTAGATGCCTCTAACGGCGGTTTCAAGATCGCTCCCTGGGACTATTACTATTATGCCGACAAGGTGAAGAAGCAGAAGTATGACCTCGACGAGAACGAGGTGCGTCAGTATTTCCCGCTCGACAATGTGCTCAAGGGCCTCTTCTCCGCCGCTGAACGCCTCTACGGAATAAAGATGGTGGAGATGCCCGACGCTCCCAAATATATGGATGAGGTCACTGTCTACGACGTTCAGGACGCCAAGACCGGCGAGCACGTAGCTGTATTCATGACCGACTACTTCCCCCGCGCATCAAAGCGTCAGGGTGCATGGATGGAGCAGATGCAGAGCTGCGGATTATATGAGGATGGGGAGCGCCGACCCATTGTATACAATATCGGCAACTTCACCCGCCCTGCCGGCGACACCCCGGCTCTCCTCACCATCGATGAGGTGGAGACTACCTTCCATGAGTTCGGTCATGCCCTACAGTCGATCCTCTCGCAGGCTCCTTACCGCTCTATTGCCGGCACTAACGTCGACCGCGACTATGTGGAGCTCTCCTCTCAGCTCAATGAGCATTTCGCATTCACTCCCGAGCTCCTGAAGGAGTATGCCCGCCATTACAAGACCGGCGAGGTGATTCCCGATGAGCTGATCGCCAAACTGAACGCATCTTCGAAGTTCAATCAGGGATTCGCCACCACAGAGCTCGCCGGCGCCGCACTCCTNGACCTCGCATGGGGCGCCACCGACGGCAGCAACGTGAATGTGCCACAGTTCGAGGCTGAGTTTGCCGAGAAAATCGGTATGCCGGATGAGATAACCTACCGCTACCGCTCTCCCTATTTCAAGCATATTTTCGGCGACGACGGCTATGCCTCCGGCTATTACACTTATCTTTGGAGCCAGGTCCTTGAGGCCGACGCCTGGGAGCAGTTTATGGAGAAGGGCCCCTTCGACAAGAAGAATGCCGAGAAATACAAGAAGTATATCCTNGAGAGCGGCGACACTGAGGATCCCATGATNCTCTTCGAGAAATTCCGTGGCCACAAGCCCGACTCGAAAGCTGTGCTCCGCCTCCGCGGACTCATCGACTGATATCCCCCCCGAATCATCATATCCGTAGATTATGGAGAATGACATGACCTATATGCGCCGCGCGCTNCAACTGGCGCGCGGCGGCGAAGGACGCACAGCCCCCAACCCTATGGTGGGGGCTGTTGTCGTCGCTGACGGACGCATTATCGGCGAGGGCTTCCATCGCACTTGCGGNGGCCCGCATGCCGAAGTCAATGCCATAGCATCTGTGGCGGAGGCCGACCGTAAGCTCCTTAAGGATGCCACCATCTATGTCACCCTCGAACCATGCTCCCACTATGGCAAGACCCCTCCCTGCGCCAAGCTTATCATCGACACCGGCATACCTCGTGTGGTGGTGGGGGCGTCTGACCCTAACCCTCTCGTGGCGGGACGCGGCATACGAATGTTACGCGAGGCGGGAATCGATGTCACTGAGAATGTGCTCGCCGAGGAATGTGCCGAACTCAACCGCCGTTTCATGACAGCCTTCTCGGGGCCGCGCCCCTGGATTCAGCTGAAATGGGCGCAGAGTGCCGATGGCTTCATGGCTGCTCTCTCCCCGGAGGGTGAGCCGCGCCCCGTAGCCTTCTCCAACCCCCTCTCCTCTGTGTGGATGCATCGTCAGCGTGCCCTCGTGGAGAGCATCATGGCCGGCAACAATACCTTGCGTATCGACCGGCCCCGCCTTGATGTGCGCCTCTGGGGAGGAAGGAATCCACGGAAAGTGGAGATCTCTCATACCGACAATCTCCGCGAAAAAATGGAGCAACTGAGGAAAGAGGGGGTCACATCCCTTATGGTGGAGGGTGGGCCTACCCTCCTTGAGAGTTTTATCCGCGAGGGGCTATACGACGAGATCCGGATCGAGACCGCCCCCTTTGCCCTCGGCTCCGGTCTGAAAGCCCCCGACGTGCCCGGAAATCTCCGCCTGGCGGCTAAAGAGAGGTGCAGGGACAATGAAATACACGTTTTCAGACGTTAAAAAGCTATAAAAATCTCTTAATTGTTAAAATGAACGGATTTTATCACCCTTTTTTCACAAAGAAATACTAATTTTGCAGATTGTAACAAGTGTGCCCTGAGGCCGACGGCTCTCACCGACTCCCTCAGGGCTACCCTAACCAACGTCTACTGTAGTGAAAATATCATTTTTACGCACATCATCGCTCCTTCTCCCGGCCATGCTCCTGATCATGGGCGGTGTCTCTTCATGCAACGACAAAAAGGAGACCACCGAAGAGATTGCCGTCACCATCTCCACTGTCGCCGTGAAGAGTTTCACCCTCAAGGCCGACACTAAGGTGCTGACCGACCTCGACTCCGTATTCTTCTCCATCGATCTTGACAACGGTGTCATTTTCAATGCCGACTCTCTCCCTAAAGGAACCAACATCGAGAAGCTCGTGCCTGTCATCACCTTCATGACCACTATGTCGAAGGCCGATCTGGTTTATACAGATGCCGTAGGTGTGGAGAAGACTGTCAATTATCTTGAGACTACTACCGACAGTATCAACTTCAGCTCCCCTGTCACTCTCAATGTCACCGCATACGACGGTGAGACAAACTATTCCTACCGCCTCAAGGTGAANGTACATCAGCAGGAGCCCGATTCCCTGATGTGGAGCGATATGGCCGTGGGCAATCTCCCTTCGCGCCTCCCCTCTCCCGTTGCTCAACGCAGCGTGCAGTTTGGATCGGAGGCCGTATCTCTGATCGAAGAGAACGACGGATCATATACCCTCTCCACCTCCTCTCAGCTTTACAACGGTGACTGGGAGAAGGAACCCCTCACTCTACCTTTCACTCCTGAAGTGGCATCACTCACTGCATCCGACGATACCCTCTGGATGCTCGCTGACGATGGCTCTCTCTTCACATCCACCGACGCGAAGAACTGGAGCGACACCGGCGAGAAATGGCTCTCCATCACCGGCCCCTACATGGAATCGGTATTGGGGATACGCCTCACNGACACAGGGCTCACACACTGCCACTATCCCGCCTCACAGTCNATCGCTGACCTCCCTGTTGCCGCTGATTTCCCTGTGAAAGGCACCTCGGCTCTCGTATCGGCACCCACTAAATGGGCTACCGAACCTACGGCTTTCTTCGTAGGCGGTGTTAAGGCCGACGGCTCCCTGTCAAATGCCACTTGGGCTTTCGACGGTTCGGTATGGGCTCGTATCGACAACGTTGCCGCTCCCGCTCTCGATAGCCCCACCATCGTGCGCTACGTCAACTACCGCAACACTGAAAGCATATTCTATCCTCAGGAAGCAGAGGCCTGGCTCCTTATCGGCGGACGCGACGCTGANGGAAACATGAACCGTACGGTCTACTTCACTCACGACAATGGCGTGACATGGAANGCCGGTTCATCTCTCATGCAACTTCCGGAATATGTGCCGGGTCTGCGTGGCGCCGACGCCATCGTGATGGATGCCTCCCACTCATCATCTATCACCGACTATTGGAAATCACAGCCCGCACAGTCGGCCGGCCGTTGGCTCAAACCTGCCTATGTGGTTGAGGGTTATGATATAATCTGGGAATGTCCCTACATATATCTTATCGGCGGCTATGACTCTGCCGACCGTCTCTCTTGCGATATATGGAAGGGNGTGCTCGCACGTCTTCGCTTCACTCCTCTCTTCTGACGCATGGCAGCNTCTTCTCTCTTCAAGCCGCTTTGCGCGTTGATNCTCGCCGCTGCCCCTCTCCTCAATGTCGCGGCGCAGGAAGACTACCGGTTTGACGCCGGCGGAGGTCTGGGCATGACAGGTTATCTCGGCGACGCCAANACCGCCAATCTCTGGTCNTCGCCATCATGGGATCTCGAACTCCTGTTCAGGTATATCGCCAATCCCCGATGGGCTTTCAAGACAAATTTCTATCTCGGATCCCTCTCGGGCGACTCCTCGAAGATGACGAATGTATTCCCCGATGATATGACCTACCGGTTCTCAACCACATTCTATGAACTCGGAGAGATGGCGGAATTCAATTTCTTCAGCTACGGAATGGGTGAGTCATACCGTAAACTGAAACGAATATCACCCTATATCACCGCCGGACTCGGCATTACTGCATGGAGTGTTGACGGTGAAGCCGGGGCCGGACTTACAATCCCTCTCGGCATCGGGGTTAAATATAAACCATCCAGGCGACTCAACCTCGGTCTTGAGTTCCTCATGAAAAAGGTCTTCACCGACCGCCTTGACGGTCGTCAGCTCGACGACCCTATTGGCATCAAAAGCTCTTTCATGAAGAACACCGACTGGTATTCTACGCTTACCTTCACTGTAAGCTATGAATTCAGCAAGCGTTGCGCCGTGTGCAATTATAAAGACTGAAAACCAACGATAATGGACGAACTTCAGAAGAAAATAGACTCTCTTGACAAAGACCGAATCCCCGTGCATGTCGCAATGATCATGGACGGTAACGGCCGTTGGGCCAAACAGCAGGGATTCAAGCGTTCCGACGGACACACCGAAGGCATCTCTACAGTGCATCGGGTCACTAAGCTGTCGTCGGATCTCGGCGTAAGATATCTTACGCTTTACGCTTTCTCTACCGAAAACTGGAACCGTCCTACCGATGAGGTCGCCACCCTTATGTATCTCATAGGATGGGCTATCGAGCGTGAGCTCCCGGAGCTGCTCGCCAACAATGTCAGGATTCATCTTATCGGCGACATCGACCGCGTACCCGAGGAGCCTCGCAACCGGCTCTTCTATGCCCGCGACACTACAGCCCATTGCACAGGCCTTCAGCTCAATATTTGCCTGAGCTATTCCTCACGCTGGGAAATCACTGAGGCCGCACGCAGAATCGCACGCCTTGCCGCCGAAGGGAAGATCGACCCCGAAGCTATCACGGAGAACGTTTTCTCCGATAATCTCGCTACCGCGGGAATCCCCGACCCCGACCTCCTTATCCGCACCGGCGGCGAGGAGAGGGTCTCTAACTACCTCCTATGGCAGATTGCCTACAGCGAACTCTATTTCACGCCTGTACTCTGGCCCGACTTCAGCGATGAGCAATATGTCGATGCTATTCTTGATTTCCAGAACCGCGAACGACGTTTCGGAAAGACAAGCGAACAGGTACAGAACAACGAATAACCCCTTTTTCAGAATGAAGAATCTCCTGAAGATTTCATTAGCCTCCATAATGCTGTCGGGCGCGGGTGTGGCCCTCGCCCAGGCTCCTGCCGTGGCCAACGATACTATATTCAACCCCGACATCATCTACTCCCCCATACCCCGTTCCTACGAAATCGCCGGAATAAATGTGGAGGGTATAAACCATGTCGACGACTATATCATTATAGCCAACTCCGGCCTTTCGGTCGGGGAAAGGGTCGATGTGCCGGGCGACGCTATTACCAACGCCACTAAACGCCTGTGGCGTCAGGGCCTATATTCCAAGGTGAACATCACCGCCGACAAGGTGCTCGGCGATAAAGTGTGGCTCACTATCCATCTACGCCAGCAACCCCGTATGTCGGAGATGCGCTTCGAAGGTGTGAAAGGTGGCGAAAAGAAGGATATAACCGAACGTCTCGGTATGGTCTCCGGACAGCAGATCACTCCCAACATCGTGTCGCGTGCCACTCAGATCATAAAGGACTATTACGGTGCAAAAGGTTTCAAGAACGCCGTGGTTAATATCCGTCAGGTGCCCGACCTCTCTAATGAGAACCAGGTGATTCTCGATGTCTTCGTCGACCGTCACAACAAGGTGAAGGTCCACAAGATTTATATCGATGGCAATGAGGTGCTCTCCGACCGCAAGGTGAAGAATGCCATGAAGAAGACAAATGAGAATGGCAACATCCTCAATCTCTTCAAACAGAAGAAGTTTGTCGATTCCGACTATAAGGACGACAAAAACCGCATCATCGAGAAATATAATGAGCTCGGCTACCGCGACGCCCGCATCCTGCGCGACAGCGTGGTGAAGTATGACGACAACACCGTCGATGTATATATCGATGTCGAGGAGGGTAAGAAATACTATATCAGCGATATCAACTGGGTGGGCAACACCATCTATCCCACCGAAGTGCTCAATAATGTGCTCGGCATATACCCGGGTGAGGTCTACAACCAGAAGCTCCTCGAGAAGCGTACCAAGGATGACGAAGACGCCGTGAGCAACCTCTATCTCGACAACGGATACCTCTTCTTCACCCTTATCCCTATCGAGGAGAATGTGTCGGGCGACAGTGTGGCTCTCCAGATGCGCGTCATCGAGGGCCCCCAGGCTAAGATCAACCGCGTTGTGATCAACGGCAACGACCAGCTCTTCGAGAAGGTAATACGCCGTGAGCTCCGTGTCCGCCCGGGCGACCTCTTCTCCAAATCCGACCTCATGCGCTCTGCACGTGAGATCGCTGCCTCCGGCCACTTCAACCCGGAGAATATGGATATCCAGCCGCAGCCCAACGAGACCGACGGCACTGTGGATATCGTGTTCAACCTCGAAAGCAAGGCCAACGACAAGGTGCAGCTCTCATTCGGTTGGGGCCAGAGCGGTGTCACCGGNCAGGTAGCACTCTCATTCTCCAACTTCTCGATCAAGAATCTCTTCAATCCAGGTTCTTACCGTGGTATAATCCCGCGTGGCGACGGTCAGACTTTCTCNATCTCTGCCCAGACCAACGCCAAATACTATCAGAGCTACGGCATCTCTTTCTTTGATCCCTGGCTCGGAGGCAAGCGACCCAACTCACTCTCCGTGAGCTTCGACTACAGCCGCTCCACCGGTATCAACTCAAGTTTCTACAACCAGAGCTGGCTCAACAGCGGTATGTATGGCCTGTATAACTATGGTGTGAACGGCTATAACTACGGCTACGGCAACAGCGGAAGCTATTACCTTGAGAATGCCTACGACCCCAACAAGGTGCTCCAGATGGCCGGCGTAAGCGTCGGNTTCGGNACACGCCTCACCTGGCCCGACGACTATTTCCAGTTCCAGGCTATGCTCTCCTACCGCTGGTATTATCTGAAAAACTGGGAGTATCTCTACTANATGAGCAACGGTATCTCCAACTCGCTCGCCCTCACGCTCTCACTCTCCCGTACAAGTATCGACCAGCCGATCTATCCCCGCCGTGGCTCGCAGTTCTCGGTTGAGGCTACCCTCACTCCTCCTGCAAGCCTCTTCTCCAAAAACAAGAACTGGGCGGAGCTCAGCCGTCTGGCGCAACGCACCAACTCTGATACGGAGAGTCGCGAGGCTGCCGCAAAGCAGCTCTACAAATGGATTGAATACTGGAAGCTGAAGTTCAAGAGCAAGACTTATACACCCCTCACCGATCCCGAGGGACAGTGGACGCTCGTGATGATGACACGTGCCGACTTCGCCCTCCTCGGATCTTGGAACAAACATTTCAAGACCCCCTTCGAGACCTTCTATTTCGGTGGCGACGGTATGTCGGGTAGCTANACNTATGCTACGGAGACCGTGGCGATGCGTGGTTATGAGAATGGTCAGTTCACCCCCTGGGGCTATGAGGGATATGCCTACGGACGCTTCGGCATGGAGCTCCACTTCCCCTTCATGCTCCAGCCCTCCACCACAATCTATGCCCTTGCTTTTGCCGAGGCCGGCAACTGCTGGACATCGGTCAAGGATTTCTCCCCCTTCAACCTCAAGCGTAGTGCGGGTGTCGGCGTGCGCCTCTATCTCTCGATGCTTGGTTTCCTCGGTATAGACTGGGGCTATGGCTTCGACAAGGTATGGGGTAAGCGCGGCGGTAGCCAGCTCCACTTCGTGCTCGGTCAGGAATTCTGATGCTGCGCCGGAAGCCCCGCTTCCGGCACAGTTACATCCAACTGTTAAACTATATCGTGAGTAGTTTGTCTATATATATGAAAACACACGGTATTAACAGGTAAACACATACTAAATACGGATAAACATGAAAAAGATCATACTCTCGCTCCTTCTTGTCCTATGTGGCGCCGGAGTCATCTCNGCTCAGAAATTCGCACTTGTCGATATGGACTATATCCTTCGCAACGTCCCNGCATATGAGATGGCCAATGAGCAGCTCAATCAGGTGTCACAGCGTTGGGAGAAGGAGGTCAACCAGCTCGCACAGGAGGCTGAGACAATGTATAAGAACTACCAGAGCGATATGGTGTTCCTCACCGACGACCAGAAGAAGAAACGCGAGGAGGCAATCGTAGCGAAAGAGAAGGAGGTCACCGATGCCCGCTACAAATACTTCGGCCCGGAGGGTGAGCTCTACAAGAAGCGCCAGTCGCTCATGAAGCCAATTCAAGACGACGTCTACAACGCTGTGAAGGCCGTAGCCGAGGAGAAAGGTTATCAGACAATCTTCGACCGTGCCTCATCACAAAGCATCGTATTCGCCTCTCCCCGTATCGATGTCAGCAACGAAGTATTGGCAAAATTGGGTTATTCCAAATAATTTGAGTAACTTTGCAGATTGGATGGTGGTCCCCTCGCCGGTATCCCCGATCGATGCACCCCACCTATCCGCATATGTACTCTCACATAATTAAGAATCTAAATTAAAATTTAATATAACGATGTTCAAGAAAATCTTGTTGGTGGCAGCCCTCATTCTTCCGATGCTGGCTTCCGCTCAGACCCTTAAGATCGGTCTTGTTGACCTTAACGAGCTCATCACAAAAATGCCGGATACAGCTGAGGCTGAGAAGAAGGTTGGTGAGGTTAGTAAAAAATACGAAGACGAGTATGCCAAACTCGGCGAGGAGATGAAGCGTATGTACGACGAACTCCAGAATATGAAAGAGGATGAACTCCCCGCTATCCGCGAGCGCAAGGCCCGTGAGTTCACCGACTATCAGCAGAAAATCCAGCAGTTCGAGCAGACTGCAATGCAGGATATCCAGCGTATGACTCAGGAGCTCATGGCTCCTATACATCAGAAAGTGCGCACAGCTATCGAGGCTGTCAGCAAAGAGGGTAGCTACTCTCTCGTGCAGGACAAGAACCCCCAGCTCGTGTACTACTATGACGCTCCTGTGGTAGATATCACAAATGATGTCAAGACTAAGCTCGGCATCAAATAATAGTTTCGACAGTAAGCGCAGACCAATTATATTTGGGTGAAGCGGGGCTCCGGTCCCGCTTTTCTTATTCTGTTAATGACCGGTTACATCATATGAAGATTGGCTTATTCGATTCCGGCTATGGCGGCCTTACTATCCTGAAAGGGATACGGGCCCGTATGCCGCAGTATGACTATGTTTACCTCGGCGACAATGCTCGCGCCCCGTATGGCACTCGATCATTCGAGGTGGTCTACGATTTCACACTTCAGGCCGTCAAGGCACTGTTCGAACGTGACTGCCGACTTGTGATTCTTGCCTGCAACACAGCCTCGGCAAAGGCACTGCGTTCCATTCAGCAGAACGACCTCCCGGCTATCGACCCCGACCGCCGTGTGCTCGGCATTATTCGCCCTACCGTAGAGGTGGTCCCTGAAATGACCGCCACTGGACATATCGGCCTCCTCGCAACTCCAGGCACGGTAGCAAGCCACTCATATACCATGGAGATAGAGAAAATCTCTCCGGAGTTGTCGGTCACCGAACTCGCTTGCCCGATGTGGGTGCCTCTCGTGGAATGTGAAGAGGCCGACGGCGACGGCGCCGACTATTTCGTGCGCAAATATATCGACTCTCTTATGGATGCCGACCCAAAGATTGATACAATAATTCTCGGTTGCACCCACTACCCCATCCTTCTTCCGAAAATACGCAAGTATGCTCCGGAAGGGGTACGCATCGTAGCTCAGGGGGCCTTGGTGGCCGAAAGCCTTGAAGACTATCTCCGCCGTCATCCGGAGATGGAGCGGGAAATCTCCCGCAACGGCACCATCGAATATCTCACCACCGAGAATCCCGAGAAATTCGACCGCCTCGCATCCCTCTTCCTATCCTCATCCGTAAGCTCAAGCCGTATCACTCTCTGATTCCGGTTGAGCCGCCGACAATCCACCCCTTTTGAATATGAACGATATCTCATTGGAGGAAATCCGCAATCTCTCTGCCGAAAAGGCTCTCGTTATCCTTGACGAATACATAATTGCCCATCCCGAATCGGATGAGGCCTACACCCTGCGTGGCCTGCGCCATTGGGCATTATCGCATCGTGCCCAAGCCATCAACGATTATCTAAAAGCCATCTCCCTCAATCCTCACAGCCGGGCTGTACAAGCCCTTGAGGCAGCCAGGGCTATTCTCGACTTCTATCATCACGACCTCTACAATCCCTGATCCAACCAATCCTGAAGAGATTCTATGATCTTAATTCCTATAGTCTTAGTTAAGCATGAGCTTGCGTTCCATTCCCCACCCACGGCTCTGATTCCTGATTATTAGCTTAGCCAATCCGCGTAAGCCTCGTGTCATCTGTCTGAGCTCTACAAACAGATCATCGATACTCCCGATGCGGTTCATCATGAATTCCACGATAGTACGTCCCCCCATCACAAGGCGCGCGAAAACCCTGTCGCCCATCATGATCTCCCTCTCGGTATCAATCGTCATACCGTTGCTCCCCGTCATCCCCATCATATTCATCATCATGTTCATATCTGTACCCTTTTAAGTTTCAAGCAGCCATCAAAGGCCGCTTATTGTTTTCATGATACAAAATTACCCTATATAACTGCCACTACATAGCAGTNTAATGTTAAACATTTCTTAAAAGGTCAGAATAACAGGATTTTTAAGTAAATTTGCATCCGAAACCTTCCGCACAGAGGTATCAACACCGTTTCCGGTACAATACCTCCCACGGAAAGCCACGGCTGCAGGAATGGTGGAATGGTAGACACGAAGGACTTAAAATCCTTTGGCCTTTACCGGCTGTGTGGGTTCGAGTCCCACTTCCTGTACTAANAACATGAAAATAAATGGAATGACACCCCGCTGTCATTCCATTTTATTTTCCTCAACCAAGCCCATAAAAAGATAGCCCGGTCAGCGTGCGTCAGACCGTGCCCGACTTATCGTCACAAGATAAACACCCGTGAATATCAACACAACCGCGACAGCCTTCGGCAAAGTGAAAACATCCAGCCCGAGTGATATCCCTACAATGGTAGCCACTATCGGCTGCACATAATTATACATCCCCACCACAGTCGGACGCAGACGCTTCTGCCCTATCATGATACCGATATACGCTACATACGTTCCCATAACCACCACATACGCCGCTCCACACCATATCGACGGTGTGAAGGATGCAAAATCTGTAGTTGAAATAGTCCTCACTGAGAACGGAAGCACAGCTATCGCCGCAAACGTAAACATCCATTTCATAAGCGTCACTAAAGAATACTTCCGGATAAAATTGCGGTAAAGAGTAAGATACAGTGCATAGCTGAACTGGGCAGTGAGCACAAGCAAATCACCGAGCATCGGATTATCCCCTCCCGATATCTTTGCACGCCCACCCAATACAAGTATCACCGCACCCGTAGCTCCCAAAAGAATACCGCCAACCTTCTTTCCCGTGATCGGCTCTCGCAAGATAAAGTAAGCCATCACCATCACCCACATAGGCATTGTCGTGGTGATCAACGAAGCCTCTCCCGGGGTCGTATATCCGACGCCGAATATAAAGCATCCCTGGTTGAAGAGAATACCGAGCATACCGGCACCCGCCAGTCGCAGCAGGTCGGCCAAAGGAACTCTCTCGCGTGGAAGGAAAAGCGACGTTATCCAGAAGAGCANCGCTGCCCCCACAATACGCATATCGGTTANCAGGAGAGGTGCCACAAGACCCGACCCCATCACCAGCTTNGCAACAGGCGACATCAAACCCCACATCACATTGGCCATAAGCATCGCCAGATGCCCTTTCCACTTCCCCCCNTCATTACTCTTGTTGATCGTTTCAATATTTCCCATACTTCTACCAACGATTTCCCGCACCGTTTCTTATATACCCAACTCCTACATATCTTCCAGCGAAAGACAACGGGCTGTATAGGTGAAGCTCCTCAGACTACTGTTTGCCCGGAAGAAATTGACTACCTTTTCATCAAGCACCTTCGATTTATATCGCTCAGGATTACGCTTCACCTCAATAAACTCCAGACTCTCGTTGAAATCATCAGCCGCTATGATATCTATCTCGTTGCCACCCTTGCGGTCCCACCATCCTCCAATACGCGTGAATTCCTCCGACTCTACCAGCTTCTCCCTGAAATACCGCTCAAGCATCAGGCCCGAAAATGTTTCATAATCTCGGAAGATATAATCCCTCAATCTTTTATAGGCCCCGATCTCAAGCATATATCCGAACTTGTAGATAAATCGGAACCAGAACGTCAGAAAATTATCCTTCAGTCTGTACGACACATTCTTGTTGCCTGCTTGCTGATAAATGGGCAACTGCTTTGATATAAGCTCATAGTCATCTTCGAGTTTCGTGAGGTATCCCCCCACTTCCTTACCTATCTTATCCTCGATTTCACTGCGTGTCGTACGCCCGGAGGCTATTGCGGATAGGATGGAGAAGTATGTGCCGTATTCCTTTCCGAACTCCCCGATAAGCATGACCTTCCCCTCATCCAGAAAAGTCGACCCGTCACGCACCATGAATTCGATCATATCTGTATAAGTATAGATATTGTTATCCATAAACAACTCTACATATTTCGCCACTCCTCCTGTAAACGTATATAGTGCCAATAGGTCCTCCTTGGTATGAGCAGGATGGTAACAGGTCAGTATCTCTTTTATCACTGAAGGGGTGAATCTGTTAAGTTTGATAAAGCGTGTCTCCCGCTGATAGAGGGGCTGCTTGCTGTCACGGAAAATCTCATTCATCAGGGAATTGATGGAACCTCCCACAATAAGATTGATNTTACTCCTACTTTTATAAAGGTCCCAGATGCGTTGCATGTCGTTGAATATGGATGGATTGACAAATTTGAAATCCTGAAATTCATCNATAAANACAGTCACCTGACGTTCCANCGAGATCTTCATTATGTACTCAAAGACATCAGAAAACGAGGACACATCTCCCAAGATAGGNATCCCAAGTTTATTCTCCAATTCCTTTACAAAACCGTTGCAAAGATCCTTCTCGGCCTTCCTCGATACAAACAGATATACCAATGGCTTCTCCTCAAATGCCTTGAATACAAGCGTGGTCTTTCCGATACGCCTCCTGCCCGTCAAAACGGTAAACTGCGCATTCTTCTCCGACATCTGTTCCACCTCATGCAACACTGCCATCTCATTCTCTCTATCAAAAAATTCCATATACTTCCATCTAATACAACATAGCTATCTACCTACACTCCGACGTCGGAACAAAGCTCAATATGATAGTCCCGACATTGCGAAACATACAGTTGCGAAACGAACAGTTCCGAAACGGNCGTTTCGGAACTGTTCGTTTCGCAACCACAAAGTTAATAAATTTCCTNAAATCTTCCCAATCTCANCTCCNATATTCCCTCTCAGAATGACACCGACAATCCAAGCGANGCCGTCCACGAATGAAGCCGGTAGTCNGCTCGGAAGGTCTGGTCCTGGCCCAATATATTCTTGCTCGTATAGCTTGCNCCGTCAATACCGAGACCCGCTACATACATCCCCGCAAGATTTATTCCCAGACAGGAGATCGGACGGAACGTAAGTCCGATCGTCGGCTCCACCTTTGTCATCCCGGGTGTCTCNGGATTGTAGTATTGCTTGTCTACTGGTGAGAAATCCACCATCAGGCCCGCTCTCAGATCAAGTCGCTTTGTCGCATTCCATTCCACTCCTCCTCGTATCAGCCACGAGTCATGATAGTTCTTCTCAAGATGCTGGTCAAACTGCGATGCTCCCTGAAAAGCTATATCAAGGCTCTTGTATGCGCTCCAGAAGGTCAGCTGGGCCTCAAGATCGGCCACTACCCTCGCATTATGCCACGAGAAACCGAATCCCAAAGTGGCCGGCAATGGCATCTCCGCCGTGAAATCGGTCTGTGCTATACCCCCGAGCTGAGAAGAGAGTATCCCCTGGATCATCTGGTCCGACGTACCGTATTCAACCTCTGTCTTACCCGACTTCACCTTCATCATCGTCTTCGAACGATAGTTGACGCCGAAAGTCACACTCCGGCTGATGTCGTACATTGCTCCTAAATTCACTCCGCAGGCCACTCCGGCATTTCCCTGAAGATGAGCCGACACGGGTGTGATCTCGGGCGTCGGATACGACCCTCCCATTGCCCCGAGCATCATGTTGAGGTCGCTCCCGCTGAGAAGACCTTTCTGAAGATTGACCGTNCCCCACGTCACCGTCAGGCCGGCCCCGACCGACAGCCCGGGGATGATCTTCCAGGCCAAAGTAGGCTGAATGGTATACGCCGCAAGTTTCACCGACTGGTTGAGCGTCGCCCCGGGCCAGTTGTCGGTCCAGTTGATCGAACTGCCGTAGGGGGTATATACAGCTATACCACCCTTAAGGAAATCATAGATGTCAAACGCTCCGAACACACTGAAAGGAGTGGAGGGATCACAATCGGTAGTATACTTCTTCCCCTCTACCGTGGCTGTGGCAGTAGGCATGATCGCGTTGAACGACGCCGAAAGCTGGATGTTGTCCTCCATAAAGGCCATACCGGCCGGATTGAAAAACTGGCTTTCGGCTCCGAGTTTCATCGCGATTCCCGAATGTCCCATTCCGAGCTGGCGTGTGCTCAGCGAATTCACCTGATAACCCTCGGCCGATGCCGTGAATGCGGTCATGATCGCCGCCCCGAGCAGCACACTCTTTCTCCTTTCTGTAATTTTCATCTCTCTTTCTCTTTTTATAAATCATACCCCGGGCTCCTCTTGGGGAGAGACAAGGAGCTCAGGGTATGCGATACGAAATTTTGTTGCGCTGAAGATGCTATTGCACCTTCGCCGCAAAGTTAACGCTTTTATTTCNATTTCACACCATAAATTTCCAATTTCTTCTTTTTTCTTGGTCTATTTTTCCGATTTACCATCTCTTTTCACCTTCTCGCCCCTATAATCTGCTCCCTTCACGTTCCTTTAATGATAATTTTTAACTTAATCACAGATGATCTCCCCCTCCCAGGCTCTGCAGCAACAACGCCGACTCCTCCAGATGGAATACGATGAGGAGAAGGCGGCTTTCTCCCGTCTCACCGGCCGGATCGGTTTCACCCGACTCGCCGAACGCGGAAATGCGTGGCTGAATATTTCCACCATCCGCACATACTATAATTCCCTCAACCAGCGAATCCTGGAGATTTCCCGACATCCCTCCAACGCCGACGAGGAGAACGANCATAATTTCGAATATGGAAGGCAGGTGGCTTTCTTCACCCTCGTAAATGAACTCGACGACCATCCCCTCTTCCCTTTCACCGGGACGGTCAGCTATGTCGATGGCGACCGTATGGCGGTGGCNATACCTGAAAGCGCCGACACCTCTCGCCTCTCCTCCGCTCCCGTAGCCGGTGTGATNCTGTCGTTTGATGAAACCACCTACCGAACTATGTTCGAGGCTATTGACTATACCCTGAAGGCTAAGGGGAGACTCGCCGAACTGCGCGACCTCTTCTATTCCCGGCGTAAAGCTGGCGAACTCGCTTTCGCACCTCTCCGCTTNCCTTACCTCAACCGCTCGCAGGAGGANGCGGTCAACAAGGTGCTTTATGCTAAGGATGTAGCTATCGTGCATGGCCCTCCGGGCACCGGAAAAACCACNACTCTCGTCGAGGCCATAGCGGAGACCCTCCGGCGCGAGAGCCAGGTGCTNGTGTGTGCTCAAAGCAATATGGCGGTCGACTGGATATGCGAGAAACTCGTCGACCGTGGAATCCACGTCCTGCGTCTCGGAAATCCCTCTCGCGTCAACGACAAGATGCTCGGNTTCACCTACGAGCGACGCTTTGAGGCCCACCCCGACTACCCTACCCTCTGGAGCATCCGTAAGGCGATTCGGGAGCTGCAGGGGGCGCGTCGCCACGGCTCCGACCAATGGCATCAGAAGATGGACCGCCTGCGAAGCCGTGCCACCGAACTGGAAATTCGCATCAACAACGACCTCTTCAATTCCGCCCATGTCATTGCCTCCACTCTCGTGGGTAGCTCAAGCCGTCTGCTGGAGGGTAAACGCTTCTCCACTCTCTTTATCGACGAGGCGGCNCAGGCTCTTGAGGCCGCTTGCTGGATACCNCTCCGAAGGGCCGGAAGGGTGATCCTCGCCGGCGACCATTGCCAGCTTCCCCCTACCGTCAAGTCGTTTGAAGCCTTGAAGGGTGGACTCGGGAAATCACTCATGGAGCGCCTCACGGAGAATCATCCGGAAGCCGTCACGCTCCTCACCATGCAGTATAGGATGAATGAGGAGATTATGCGCTTCTCAAGTCTCTGGTTCTACAACGGTATGATGAAGGCCGCCCCGGAGGTGCGTCACCGTGGNATACTCGATTTCGACACCCCTATCGAATGGATCGATCCCNTNTCCGCCGTAGCCTCCCCGCCTGAGGCACCCCTCTCTGACGATACCCCTCTCATNTCCGACGACATGGCTTTCAAGGANTCGCTCGCCGGTGAGTCGCATGGCCGCATCAACCGCGACGAGGCCCTCTTCACTGTGCTCACCCTGCAGAATTATATCGNGAAGATCGGTCGTCAGCGTTTCCTCGATGAGCGAATCGATGTGGGCCTCATATCCCCCTACCGCGCTCAGGTCCATTATCTCCGCCATCTTCTTAAGCGCACCCCCTTCTTCCGCCCTTTCCGTCATCTCATATCTGTAAATACCGTCGACGGCTTTCAGGGTCAGGAGAGGGATGTGGTGGTCATATCTCTTGTGCGCAGCAACGATAATGGTGATATCGGTTTCCTGCGCGACCTCCGCAGAATGAATGTGGCAATGACCCGCGCCCGTATGAAACTGATTATTATCGGCGACCGCAACACACTCACACGCCACCCCTTCTACCGCCGTCTGGAAGCTTCAATCAACGAGGCAAAGGATGCGGAATTATAGGCAAACGTCATACCAAATCACAATTATTGCACTTTTATTTGTTTTTCTACAGATTTATGAATAAATTTGCAATTCTAATAACACATTCACAATACACCACCCGATTATGTTGACAATCGCCATACAGAACAAAGGGCGTCTGAATGAAGACACCGTAGCCCTTCTCGCCGATGCCGGGATTTCCGCATCGGCAAGCCACCGAAAACTGATTTCCGACGCTAAGGGCTTCCCTCTCCATGTGCTTTACCTGCGCGACGACGATATACCCCAGGCTGTGGCAATGGGGGTGGCCGACATCGGAATAGTCGGCCTCAATGAGGTCATGGAGAAGGAGTGTGATGTCGACATTATCATGAAGCTTGGATTCGGTGCTTGCCGTCTCTCCCTCGCTGTCCCCAAAAGTGTCGATTATCCCGGCCTCTCATGGTTTGAGGGGAAGCGGGTGGCTACATCTTATCCCGTCATTCTCCGCAATTTCTTCTCTGAGAAGGGTATTCAGGCTTTCGTCCATGAGATTGCAGGTTCGGTCGAGGTGGCCCCGGCCGTGGGAATGGCCGACGCCATTTTCGATATCGTCTCTTCGGGAGGCACTCTCATTCAGAATGGGCTGAAGGAGGAGGAGACTGTCATTCAGTCGGAGGCCGTGCTCATAGCCAATCCCGCTCTCGACGCTGAGAAACGTGCCGACACCGAAAAACTGATGTTCCGCTTCCGCTCCACTATCGACAGCAAGGGGATGAAGTATGTGCTCATGAACCTTCCGAAGGCACGTCTCGATGAGGCGGTGAGTATTCTCCCGGGAATGAAGAGCCCTACGGTGATGCCTCTGGCCGACAACGACTGGATCTCGCTCCATGTCGTGCTCCATGAGGATGTGCTCTGGGAGAAGATCGAGCTGCTTAAGAATATCGGTGCCTCCGACATCCTTGTGCTCGCCCTCGAGAATGTGATAAGATAATACAACCCTCTATTCACCCCCCTTATTTATGGAAATTATCATCTGCCCGCCGCGTGAGGACTGGGGCCCTCTCTGCGTGCGCAATATCCCCGACGATTCCGATATCGAGAGAAGTGTGGAGGAGATTATCGCCAATGTGCGCCGCGATGGCGACCGTGCTTTGCTCGATTATGCCCGCCGTTTCGACGGCTTTACAGGCCGGTCCCTTGAGCTTTCAGAGGAGGAGGCTCAGGAGATTGCAGCTAAGGTGAGCCCGGAGATTGCCGGAGCCATTCGCGAGGCCGCCGGAAATATTGAGGCTTTCCATCGTGCCCAGATCCCTGAGCCGGTGGAGTGCGAGACTCTCCCCGGAGTCCGTTGCCTTCAGCGTGCTGTCCCCATTCAGCGTGTAGGGCTGTATATNCCCGGNGGACGGGCACCTCTCTTCTCTACTGTCCTTATGCTCGCTATCCCGGCCCGGATTGCCGGNTGCCGTGAGGTGATTCTATGCACCCCCGANAATGGCGACCATGGCATAGCCCCGGAGATTGTNTTCACGGCCCGTCTTTGTGGCATACACCGTATCTTCCGCATCGGTGGAGCTCATGCCGTGGCGGCTATGGCGTTCGGCACTGAGTCCGTNCCCCCCGTCCACAAGATTTTCGGCCCGGGCAACCGATTCGTCACCAAAGCGAAGCANTTGGTGAGTCGCTTCACNGCCATCGACATGCCGGCNGGCCCGAGCGAGGTGATGGTGCTCGCCGACCANACTGCCNTNCCNTCNTTCGTCGCNGCCGATATGCTCTCTCAGGCTGAGCATGGCCCCGACAGTCAGGCTATGGCCGTTTGCTCCTCTGAGGAGATTGCCCGTGCCGTGGCTGCTGAAGTGGAGCGTCTTGCCGAGGCTCTCCCGCGCCGCAGCTCTATCGAGGGTTCCCTNTCCCACAGCCGCATCATAGTGCTCCCTGATCTCAGGGAGATGATNCGCTTTGCCAATGAGTATGCCCCGGAGCATCTTATTATATCTACCGANCGTCCCTGGGAGACNGCCGCNGAGATCACTGCCGCCGGTAGTGTGTTCATTGGCAATTTCTCTCCGGAGAGTGNCGGCGATTATGCCTCGGGCACCAANCATACCCTCCCCACCTCGGGCTGGGCGCGCTCTTTCAGCGGGGTCAACACCGAGAGCTTCATGCACAAGATCACTTATCAGGAACTNTCCGAAGAGGGTCTGCGCCGTCTCTCCGGCATTGTCACCTCNATGGCCCGCGCNGAGGGTCTNGATGCCCACGCCCTCGCCGTGACCGAACGCCTCAATCATAAATCATAATTCCCCCACTCTATGCTCCGGTATATTAGAAAAAATATCCTCGCTCTCCAGCCATATTCCACCGCCCGCGATGAGTTCAAGGGGGGCGACATATCTGTCTGGCTCGATGCCAACGAATCCCCCTACGGCAATGGCGTAAACCGCTATCCCGATCCTCATCAGAAGAGACTCAAAAGCAGGATCTCGGAGATTTTCCATNTCCCNNCCGAATCGGTATTCGTAGGGGGAGCCGGAAGCGACGAGGCGATCGACCTCACNTTCCGCATCTTCTGTGAGCCCGGCGTGGAGAATGTCGTGGCCATCACCCCGAGCTATGGTGTGTATAAGGTGGCGGCCGAGATTAATNACGTGGCTCTCNGNGAGGTGCTTCTCAATGAGGATTTCTCTCTCCCGGTNGANCGNATTCTCGATGCCGCCGACCNTCTCACCAAGATTATATGGATATGCTCCCCCAACAATCCCACGGGCAACGCCTTNCCCAAGGAGGATATCCTCGCCATCGCCGAAAGATTCAACGGCATTGTGGTGGTCGATGAGGCCTATGCCGATTTCTCCGANATCCCCTCCCTGATCCCTGAAATTGGTGCTCATCCGAATATCGTCGTGNTGCGCACCTTCTCCAAGGCTTGGGGCATGGCNGGTCTGCGNGCCGGTATGGCTTTCGCCGATCCGGAGATAATCACCTTCTACAACAGGGTNAAGTATCCCTATAATATGAGTTCCCTTGTGCAGGAGGAGCTNCTGAGGCGCATCGGCCTTCCGGGTCAGTGCGGTGCCGACGGTATCCTTCCGCANGAGGCGGAGAAACTGAGCCATGTCGATGAGATACGTCTCCAGAGGGACCGTCTCGCATCTCTNCTTTCCGANNTCCCTTGTGTGAAACATGTCTACCCCTCCGACGCCAATTTCCTCCTCGTGAAGGTCGACGANCCCGANCTCCNGTACGACCGTCTTGTCAAGGCCGGAATAATCGTGCGCAACAGATCGCGTATGCCTCTCTGTGAGGGCTNTCTGCGGATAACGGTAGGCACACCCGANGANAACCGNCGTCTCCTTGAGGCGATNGCCGGAANNCCCNCCTCCAGCTATCCCCTCCGGACGCGAGGCTTCGATAGAACGGGCTACGTCGGAGACCGACATCCATGTGTCGGTGAATCTTGAGGGCAACTCCCCTTCGCAGATCGACACCGGCTTGAAATTCTTCGACCATATGCTCTGGCAGATCCCTCACCATGCCGGAATATCCCTTACAGTGAAGTGTAAGGGGGATCTTGAGGTCGACGAACATCACACTATGGAGGATGTGGCNATCGCNCTCGGCGACGCTTTGCGCACNGCCCTCGGCGACAAACGGGGNATCGACCGNTATGGCTTTGTGCTCCCTATGGATGAATCGCGCGCTATGGTCCTGATCGACCTCGGAGGGCGGATCGACTTCCAATGGAGCGTACCCTTCACCCGCGAGTATGTGGGCGACACCCCGACCGAGATGTTCCGCCATTTCTTCGAGAGCCTTTGCCATGCCCTGAGATGCAANCTCCATATCGAGGCNNCGGGCCTCAACAACCATCATCTCATCGAGGGGGTGTTCAAGGCCTTCGCGCGTGCTCTGCGCATGGCCGTGCGCCGCGACCCTTTCTCCTTTGATCTCCCCTCGAGCAAGGGGGTGTTATAACACATGATATCGTCACCGTTATGATTGCTGTAATCGACTATAATATGGGCAATATCCGCTCGCTCGGAAACGCCCTCCAACGCCTCGGGGCCGACTGGCGCCTCACCGCCGACCATGAGGAGATACGGTCCGCAAGCCATGTCATTCTCCCCGGTGTGGGAAATGCGGCCGAGGCTATGGATAACCTTCGACGCCTCCGGCTCCCTGAGCTTATATGGCAGCTGCGCCATCCCGTGCTCGGAATCTGTGTGGGGATGCAGGTGATGTGTCGCCACTCCGAAGAGGGTGATGCCGAATGTATGGGCATTTTCGATGCGAGGATAAAGCGCTTTCAGGAGGCCCCGGATGTGAAGGTGCCCCACATGGGCTGGAGCCGTATCTCCAACCTCGAAGGGAAGCTCTTCAAGGGGATCGACAGCGGATCTTACGTCTATTTCGTGCATAGCTTCTATGCCCATCTCTGCCCCGACACAATTGCCACGGCCCGCCATCCGGAGCTCTTCTCCGCAGCTCTTAAATATGAGAATTTCTATGGTTGTCAGTTCCATCCCGAAAAGAGCGGAGATGTAGGCGAGAGAATCCTCGC
>JAAVDU010000019.1 GCA_014801605.1 Bacteroides sp. | reverse complement strand
CTTCTCTGCTCTCAACGATCGTCTGAACAGCCTTATCACAGACATCATCCTCAATCAGACTTGGAACCCGATGTTCGGTTCTATCAACCTCCCTGTTGGCCTCAGCACAACTATCGCTGCCAACTACTACGGTTATTCTGATCATAAAGTGCAGTTCCCGCTTTCTACTACTAAAACTGAGTATAATGCCACCGAGAGTGCACTTAATACTCTTATCGAGGATAAAGATGCATTAGACAACCTCTTAACTACTCTCAAGGCTTCCTCTTACTTTGATGAGAACAAGTTCGTTGAGGTTGGTGAGGGTGATTACTATATCTCTTCAGCCGATAACAACCTTGGTCAGCTTTACCTCACCATCAACCCGAACAACATCAACTATGACGGTCAGAGCGTGAAACTCGTAAACAGCAAGGACGAGGAAGCTCCTCTTGAGGTAACTGTTAAGAAGTGCAACGACGAGGAGCTCACTTTCGGAGCTAATATCTCACGTTCAGCTTCAGAGAACGGTTTCTATCGTGCAAATGTTAAACTTGAGGCAGNTNNNGCTCCCAAGATTGGTGTACGCGTAGAGGAAGGTCTTAAGAGNGCTATGAAGGATGCTCTTCTCGACCACACAAAGCAGGACTTCGTAGANCTGGGNAAACTTGTCTACAAGCAGCTTGACGGNATTCTTCCCGCTTACGCTGTTAAGGCAGAATGGGAGGCTCCTGTAGTCGTAAAAGAGGAAGTTCAGACTGAGGATGGCGTACAGATNCAGGAGGTTACCAAGAACGAGACGTTCGCGGTTTACTCCAAGTATGAGATTGCTGCTACAGCGTTCCGTCCCCTCGGCTACATGTTCTTGAAAGATGTAAATCTGACAGACCACCACGTTAAGCTCCCGACATATGAGGGTTCTATCAGAGAGATTCTCGATGACCTCTTCAAGGACTTTACATTCAACTTTGATCTTGGTCTGACCGGCGTTTCAGCTGATTTCAAAAATTTCAACATTGATCTTTCCAAAGTAAACCTTGACTTTGGTCAGATGGAAATTAAGATTGACCTGAACGGTACCACTCTTCATACTACGCAGGATGGTGTTCCGGTGGATATCATCATTGGTGGTCCTGTAGGTTCAGATGCTTGGAGCGAGGATAATGTGATTACACTTGAGTATCTTCCCAGCGGTGAGGTTGGCGTTCCCGGAACCGGTGCACTCGCTGATTTCGTAGACCAGATTTCTACCCAGATCAATGACCTCCTCAATGGAGATAAGGGTCTTGCAGCTACCATCAACAAACAGATCAAGGAACAACTTATTGATCAGGTACAGCAGATGGTTGATGATATCAACTCTCAGCTCAAAGGTATCAACGGTAAGATCAATGATCAGCTTAACGCTAAGATCGAGGATATCAAGAACAAACTTATCGGCAAGCTCGGTCGCTTCGACAGCCTTGTTGACAAGTACAATGCTCTTGCACGTCGTATCAATGGTATCCTTTCTGATCCCAACCACTATCTCCAGATTATGGCCGCTTACGAGGATGGCAACGGTTCACTCCACCACCTCTCTACAAGCAGCAAGATACCTTCAACATTCACAAAGGGTAGCGGTGACGCTCTCGAGCTCTTCGTTACTTCTTACACAGCTGAGCTTATCGCTCCTTCTTACGCTAAGTATGTCGCTGTTTCTCGCGTACTTGACAAGAACGGCAACAAGGTAGCTGGCTCTGAGGCTCTTGTTAAGGAGATCAACAACAACAACTTGTTCCTCAACGTAGCTCTTCGCGGTAATCAGCAGCGCGTGCTAATCGACGCTCACGATCTCAGCTCTGATTACATCTACGAGGTTGTTTACTCTTCACTTGACTACCGTGGTTACACCTCTTCTCGTCTCTACTACTTCCAGGTAGCGAAATGAGAATAGAGTAGAACCAGTGTGTAAGAATTAACTCAACCCAAAAGAAATCAAAAAATGAAATTACATAAGATTCTTTTGACGGCATCAATCCTGTTCGGGGGCCTTTGCGCCT
This sequence comes from Bacteroides sp., assembly GCA_014801605.1. Taxonomy (GTDB): domain Bacteria; phylum Bacteroidota; class Bacteroidia; order Bacteroidales; family Muribaculaceae; genus Lepagella. The sequence goes on along the minus strand of JAAVDU010000019.1, from coordinate 23,576 downwards.
CCGCTCAGGAAGCGGTCACCGAATACACCTTCAAGCCCCACTGGTACGGTCAGGCCCAGTTCGGTGCTCAGGAGACTCTCGGTGAAGGGGATTTCGATATCCTCGCCGGACCGAACGCCCAGCTCGCCGTCGGCTACAATTTCAATCCGGTTTTCGGCCTTCGTCTCGCTGTCAACAGCTGGAGAAGCCGTGGCACAAGCCTTATCACAAATGCTCAGGGTGTGCAGGACCGCTACAAATGGAAGTGGAATTACATCGCTCCTACCGTTGACGCTGTATTCAACATGACAAATCTTCTCGGTGGCTACAACCCCGAGCGTCTTGTAGAGGTTGACCTCTTCGGTGGTATCGGTGCCAACATCGCATGGGACAACAAAGAGGCTAACGGCGTGAACGACGCTTACCGTCTCAACAACTTCCCCGCAGGTTCTGAGCTCCACAAGGATTACAATATGCTCGGTTATGTTTGGGACGGCACAAAGACCCGCTTCGTAGGCCAGTTCGGTTTTGACGTTAACTTCAACGTCACCAAACAGCTTCAGGTAGGTGTCGAGCTGATGGCTAACGTCCTCAACGACCACTACAACTCAAAGCGTGCCGGAAATGCCGACTGGTATTTCAACGGTCTTGTAGGTGTGAAGTACTCCTTCGGCCCCCGCTACGAGAAGAGCATCCGCGTGATTGAGCCGACTCCCTGCGAGCCGCAGATCATTGAGAAGATTGTGAAGGAGTATATCGAGGTTCCCGCTCCCGTTGTTGAGGAGCCGGTTCAGCAGAAAGAGGTTGAGGCTCTCCGCCGCGATGTCTTCTTCAAGATCTCCACAACCACAATCACTCCCAACGAGATGACCAAGGTCAGCCAGGTTGCCGAGTTCCTCAAGGAGAACCCCGATGCTAATGTTGTCATCACCGGTTATGCCGACAAGGGTACAGGTTCGATGGCTCTNAACCTCCGTCTTGCCGCCAAGCGTGCAGAGGCTGTAGCCAACGCCCTCCGTACAAAATACGGCATCCCCTCTTCCCGCATGACAGTGAAGAGCATGGGTGAGACAGAGGATCAGCCTTATCCCGATCCCATCCAGAACCGTGTGGCAATCTGTATAGCACAGTAAAATTCACAATCAGCAATAAAATCCTGTAAATTACAGTTATTTTGCCGCGTCGGTAAAATATNGAATGATTTTATTACGTTAAACTATAGTCATACCTTGCTCAGTGTCTTCNCTGAGAGGGTATGACTAAGTTTTTATTATGACAATTGCTGAACACCTTCGTCAATAACAACAAGATTTCCATATATGAAGAAAACCCTACTTCTTTCTCTTGCAGCCACGCTGTCGCTNTCGGCATGGGCCGANTANACAGGCGCAGGCTACTATCGTGTACACAATTACAAGACGAGCCGCTATGTATCTGTAATTGACAACCGAGGCTCGATCGACCTTGCCAACACAACCGCCGACCTGCAGGCTATCCAGCTTCAGAAGAACTTCGACGAGGTGTGTTGCGATCCGGCGTCAGTGCTNTANATCAAACCNGTCGGTTCNGAATATCAGATCGAGACTCAGGGGACNGGCATNTATCAGATCATAAGCCACTATCTGCAGCTTGTCTCGAATGGNTCTTCCGACGGGCAGACCCTTTACAGAGCCTATGGAGAGCTGAACGGCGTGATAAAGTATCTCGGCGACGGTGAGCTCTTCCCGGTGGATCTTGGCGGNATGGTGACAAATGCCAAAAACGACTACACAAAATGGTTNATTACCCCCATCGATGCCAATGCTTCNAATTTCTTTGGCTTGCGCCCCACGTTGACTGTAGCCGGTAAGAACTACATGACTCTNTACGGGTCGTTCCCTTATACACCTTATAATGACGGTATCAAGTCTTACTATATATCTAAGGCGGATAACGGTATGGCTGTTATGACNGAGATNACCGGTACGGTGCCCGCATCCACTCCGGTGATTGTAGAGTGTCCTACTGCGAACGCCACCACCAACCGCCTGAATATCGGTGGATCGGCAGATGCCGTGNCCGGTAATCAGATGAANGGTGTATATTTCAACAATCCCAGCAAGACACACCTTAATCGTGTAGCCTACGACAAGAACACCATGCGTATCCTCGGAACATGTGCCGACGGCTCGCTCGGTTTCATCACTTCGCAGACCCTCGACTTCATTCCGAAGAATACCGCATATCTCTCCGTGCCTGCCGGTTCCCCCTCTGAGTTCAAGTGTGTGACTCAGGCCGAGTATGACGCCTACATGGCCTCCATACCCTCAGCTGTAACCCTCAGCGCCACAACTCTCGAGCTGACCGAGGGTGACACCTCTACTCTCACAGCTACCATCACACCCGCCAATCCGAGCGATGCAACCCTCACATGGAGCAGCTCGAATCCTGCTGTGGCTACCGTCGCCAACGGCGTTGTGACTGCTGTAGCCCCCGGTTCGGCTACCATAACGGTCTCCACATACAACGGCAAGACCGCAACCTGCGCCGTGACAGTGAAGCAGAGAGTGATCCAGGCTACCGGCATCACACTCAACCCTGCAAGTTACACCTGCACGGAGGGTGAGTCGTTCACCATCACTGCAACCGTGCTCCCTGATAACGCCTCCGACAAGAGCGTGACATGGTCAACCTCCGATGCATCAGTAGCAACAGTAAGCAACGGNGTAGTCAACACTCTCGCCGCCGGCGCTNCCACAATCACCGCTNCGACTGCAAACGGACTTACCGCAACATGCGCCGTGACNGTCAATAAGAGTGTGGTGAATGTGATGAGNATAACCGTNACCCCCGATTCATTCAAGGGTGAGGAGGGTGACACCTTCACACTTACCGCCACCGTGCTTCCCGAGGATGCCACCGACAGCTCCGTGACATGGAGCTCGTCAAACGAGAATGTGGCCACCGTCAGCTCAAACGGCCTACTCACCATCACNGGTGAGGGCTCAGCNGTGATCACAGCTACAGCCAACGACGGCAGCGGAGTGANCGGCANCTGCTACGTCACAGGCGAGGCCGCCGGTATCGAATCGATCATNGGTGAGGGTAAGGTGTCGGATGTNTACGACCTCATGGGTCGGCGTGTGCTCACCNNCGCCACAGCCGAGCAGATCGCATCGCTCCCNGCAGGGCTCTACGTCATAGCCGGCAAGAAGGTGATAATCCGCTAAAATATCGCNGAGAGACAAAAATAATAATTATCGCTCCAATCGCCCCGGAATTTGCTTGCATATTCCGGGGCGATTTGTTAACTTTGTCAAAACATTCGCCAATTCAAACATGGAAGATAAAGTCATCATAAACGGGCTTACATTTGTGCCCTATCTCAAACGTGAGGAGATAGCGGAGAGGGTGCGCAGTCTGGCGGCCGAGATCCGCAACGAACTCGAAGGGAGGAATCCCCTCTTCCTGTGTGTGCTCAACGGGGCGTTCATATTCGCCGCCGACCTTATCCGTGAGTGCGGAATCAACGACTGCTCGGTCTCTTTCGTACGCTACAAGAGCTACGAGGGGCTGACGAGCACAGGAAACGTGAAGCAGCTCATCGGCCTGACAGAGAATATCGACGGACGCGATGTGGTGATCATCGAGGATATCGTAGACACAGGGCTCACAGCCGTGCAGATGGTAAACGACCTCAAGCGCCTCAATCCGAATTCNGTGAGGTTTGCNACACTTCTCTACAAGCCGCAGAGCTCCAAGACCGGTTTCAAACCCGATTATGTGGCTTTCGAGATCCCCTCGAACTTTATCATAGGTTATGGCCTCGACCTCGACGGACAGGCNCGCAACCTGAAGGATATCTATGTGGTGAAGGAATAACTACAAGACAGTGATAATAANTTGCCTCTCTCCCGTGTAACCCATAATAAAACTGACAGAAACATGCTCAATCTGGTACTCTTCGGCGCCCCCGGAAGCGGGAAAGGGACCCAAAGCGCCAAACTGATAGATAAGTACGGTCTTCATCATATCTCTACGGGAGAGGTGCTCCGCGACCATATCAAGCGTGAGACGGAGCTCGGCAAGATAGCACAGCAGTATATCGCCGAGGGACAGCTTATCCCCGACGACCTTATGATCAGCATCCTCGACGATGTGCTNGAGAAGGAGGCAAAGGGTAAGAAGGGGGTCATTTTCGACGGATTCCCCCGCACCATTCCNCAGGCCGAGGCTCTCAAGGAGCTTCTGAAGAAGCATGGCTCCGACCTTCACGCNGTGGTAGGGCTTGAGGTGGCCGANGACGAGCTCATCGAGCGTATGCTCAACAGAGGTAAGGAGACAGGACGCGCCGACGACAACCCCGACACAATCAAGAAGCGCCTCGCCGTTTACCACAANCAGACATCACCCCTCAGCGACTATTACAAGAAGGAGGGGAAATATCTCCNGATCAANGGCTCNGGAAGCGTAGACAGNATCTTCAACGACATCACCGACGGTCTGGGNGTATGANTCCATCACCCCCCTCCCCGGTGATACATCGGGAGAGGATATAAAATAAACAGCGTCGGAAAAACGTTTATAAGCCATGAGAAATCATGGCTTTATTTATTTTATCATCATAGCGGCCGCTCTCCTCTCGTTCGGGGGATGCAAGACCGCCAAGCTCTCCGATGCCGACGCCGCGCTCGCAAGGGGGGAATATTTCGACGCCCAGAAGATATACCGCAAGGTCTACAACAAGGCCAACAAGCGGGAAGACCGTCCTCTGCGCGGCGAGATAGCCTTCAAGATGGGGGAGTGCTACACGAAGCTCAACATGGCTCCTCGTGCGGCTGCCGCCTATCAGAACGCCATACGTTATGAGTATCCCGACTCCATGTCGTATCTATATCTCGCCAAGGCTCTCCAGGCCGACGGGAAATATCCGCAGGCTATGGAGGCCTACACCACCTTCCTGCAGTTCTCACCCGACAATCTCCTCGCGAAGGAGGGGTTGAAGGGGTGCCGCTCCGCCATTGCCGCCAAGGATCGCCCCAAGACGCGCTATGTGGTGAAGAATGCAAAGCTCTTCAATTCCCGGCGCGCCGATTTCGCCCCGATGTTTCTCGACAAGAACTACGACCAGCTCTTCTTCACCACCACCAACGAGAAGGCTATAGGGGAGAAGAAGTCGGAGATAACGGGAATGAAGAAGGGGGATATATGGATGAGCCGCACCAACGAACGCGGGGAGTGGCAACGCCCCGAACCGGTGGAGGGGGAGCTCAATTCCGATGCCGACGAGGGGATAATTTCCTTCTCGCCCGACGGACAGACCATGTATCTCACGAAGGCCCGCCGCTCCGAGACCTCCAACACCTCGGTGGAGATATATACCTCCCGCCGCAGCGACGCCACATGGAGCGCCCCGCAGAAATTCGAGATCACCGCCGACACCATCTCTGCCGTAGGGCATCCCGCAGTGTCGGCCGACGGCCGTTATCTCTACTTCTCATCCGATATGCCGGGTGGTTACGGCGGACTCGATATATGGCGCATCAACCTCAACGAGCGGGCCGGAAGCCTCGAGAATATGGGACCCCAGATCAACACCCCCGGTAATGAGTCGTTTCCTTACTCACGCACCGACTCACTCCTCTATTTCTCCTCCGACGGGCATCCCGGATTCGGCGGACTCGATCTCTTCAGAGCCCGCCTGAACTCCACCGGCGAATACTGGAGCGTGGAGAACATGGGGCTCCCGATGAACAGTCAGGGGGATGACTTCGGCATAACCTACGGCCCGGGGGAGAGCGGCTTCTTCAGCAGCAACCGTGGCGACGCAAGGGGGTATGACCATATCTACTCCTTCTCGCTTCCCGAGATAAAGGTCACCATCTCCGGATGGGTGCTCGACAAGGATGAGGAGCCGGTGCCCAACGCCGTGATAAGGATCGTGGGTGACGACGGCAGCAACCAGAAGGAGGTGGCGCGCGACGACGGNTCCTTCAGATTCAATCTCGAACGCGGTGTGAAGTATGTGATGCTTGCAGGAGCGAAGGGGTATCTCAACGTGAAGCAGGAGTTTGAGAGCGACACCGCCGAGGAGGATGCCGACTACGGCGTTGACTTCATNCTGGCCGCAATCGACAAACCGCAGGTAGTGGAGAATATATTCTATGATTTCGACAAGGCCACATTGCGACCTGAATCGAAAGAGGCCCTCGACGAGATGGCCCAGATGCTCCGCGACAATCCTCACGTAACGATCGAGATGGGAGCGCATACCGACCGCAAGGGCTCGGATGAATACAACCTCCGCCTCTCCGACCGCCGCGCACAGAGTGTGGTGGATTATCTGATAGCCGCCGGGATCGCTCCCGACCGTCTCTCACCGAAGGGATACGGGGAGACGGTGCCAAAGATGGTCACCAAGCGCATAGCGAGGGAATTTCCGCAGTTTGAGGAGGGGACCGTGCTCGACGAGGCCTTCATCGAGACACTCTCTCCGGAGGATGCCGAAGCGGCCGACCAGATCAACCGCCGTACGGAATTCCAGGTGCTCTCCATCGACTATGATATGTTCTGACCCTCCGCAAGGGGTNTCGGAAAGGGTAAAGTGACTTAAAAGGATTAAATTTGCTGAACTATCAGCCTAATTCAAAAATATTTTGTAACTTTGCCAATTGAAATATGTAAATTTGCCGTTATGAATAGGAATTTTTTGGCTCTATTGATAATTGCGTTGGTGTTTCCGGCCGCTCTCTGTGCGCAGGAGTCAAACTGGTTCCGACGCAACAACGTGTGCACCTCCCTCGACGTGGCCTTCACAGCAGGCACCACGGGACTCGGGGTAGAGGTGGCTACCCCTGTCACCAAATGGACACGAGTGAGAGCCGGATGGGAGGGTATGCCCAAGTTCAACATACCCCTCTACTTCGATGTGACCACCTATACCGACGGGCAGGTGAGCAACAATTTCGACAAGGTGAAGGATATGATGTATAAGCTCACGGGCGACAATATCGACGAGGAGGTGAAGATGGATGCACGCCCCAACCTGAGCAATTTCAAATTTCTTGTCGATGTGTTCCCCTTTCAGAACAACCGTCACTGGCATTTCACGGCCGGCTTCTATTGGGGGACATCGACCGAAGGTCGCGCCATAAGCAACAAGGGGGAGACCAACAGCCTCATAGCGATGCACCTCTACAACCGTATATATACCAANCTTGCCGAATCCAACGGAGAGGCACCCCTTTTCGGCGACATGCATCTCTCGGAGGAGAAATATCAGGAGATCATGAATTACGGACTCCTCGGCATACATGTNGGCGACTTTAAGGATGGCACCCCTTACTATATGCTCCCNAAGCCGAACGGCACTGTNAGCGCCAAGGCTGTGGCCAACTCCTTCAAACCCTACCTCGGCTTCGGCTACAGCGGAGCCTGCGACAAGGCCGGGAGACTGAATGTGGGTTTCGAGGCAGGGGTGCTCATATGGGGAGGGGCTCCGGAGGTGATTCTCCACGACGGTGTGAATATGAACAAGGATCTTGTGAATGTGCGTGGNAAGGTGGGCCNTTATCTCGACTTTATAAAGGCACTNCCGGTGTATCCCGCCATCTCGTTTAAGATTTCTTACACATTGTTCTGAAAATGTTGTGAAATTGCGTGAAGTGTCCCCTTTTTTCGGATTCTCTTGCGTATATTACGGATTTTTTTATTAATTTTGCACGCAGTTGGCTCTATGAGCCGGCNGAGGCTGTAAGATGCAGCCTGTAAAGATGTCGTAATAACAAACCGATAAACTCAAAAAATAACCCGTTTAACCGCCATGCCTGCCGCGATGGCAGTTGCATCCGATTAAGACAAAAAAGAATTATAGAAGAAGATGGAAGCAGAAAAGAAACCGAAGCGTCCCAGAATCAGTTCAGCTCCGAGTGCCGCCGCCGATGGGGCGGACAGTGAGAGCCGTTATGAAAAGGTGAACTATCCTAATGACGGCGAACGCGCGCAGTCACGCAGCTACGGTGATCGCCAGAACAGCTATCAGCGTCCTTACGGCTATCAGCAGCGTAACAATAATTATAGCCGTAACAACAATTACTCAAATCATTACGATCGTCCCGCCTACAACAGCTATCAGACACGTCAGGATTCCACTGCCGCTACAGATGGCGAGAAGAGCGAGAATGCATCTGAATCAGGATATCAGTCTACCCAGGGCTATCAGCCGCGTCAGGGTAGCTACCAGCCGCGTCAGGGTAGCTATCAGCCGCGTCAGGGCGGTTACAACAACAACCGCAACCAGGGTGGCTACAACAACAACCGCAACCAGGGCGGCTACGGCAATAACCGCAATCAGGGTGGCTACGGCAACAACCGCAACCAGGGCGGCTACAACAACCGCAATCAGGGTGGCTACAACAACAACCGCAACCAGGGTGGCTACGGCAACAACCGTAACCAGGGCGGCTACAACAATAACCGCAACCAGGGCGGCTACGGCAACAACCGCAACCAGGGCGGCTACAACAACAACCGCAATCAGGGCGGCTACGGCAACAACCGCAACCAGGGCGGCTACAACAACAACCGCAACCAGGGNNNCTACAACAATAACCGCAACCAGGGCGGCTACGGCAACAACCGCAATCAGGGTGGCTACNNCAACAACCGCAANCAGGGCGGCTACGGCAACAACCGCAACCAGGGNGGCTACAACAACAACCGCAATCAGGGATTCCGGAAGCAGACCAACATGAAGTTCACTCCGCGTCCCAAGCAGATCGACTATGTAATGGAGGATCTCGATCCGAACGAGCAGATCCGCCTCAACAAGTATATGGCGAATGCCGGTATCTGCTCACGCCGTGAAGCCGACGAATATATCACACAGGGTCTGGTGAAAGTGAACGGCGAGGTAGTGACCGAGCTTGGAACAAAGATCGGACACAATGACGTAGTGGAGTATGACGAGAAGGTGGTGACACCGGAGCGCAAGTGCTATGTGCTCCTCAACAAGCCCAAGGACTGCGTCACAACCAGCGACGATCCCAACGGCCGCCTCACTGTGCTCGACCTTGTGAAGAATGCATGCCGCGAGCGCATCTATCCTGTAGGACGCCTTGACCGCAACACTACAGGTGTGCTTCTCCTCACCAACGACGGTGATCTCGCATCGAAGCTCACACACCCCAAATTCGTGAAGAAGAAGATCTATCATGTATGGACCGACAAGGATATCTCCGAGGAGGATATGCAGCGTATCGCCGACGGCATCACTCTCGACGACGGTGAGATCCATGCCGACGCCATCAGCTATGTGAGCGAGACCGACCGCAACCAGGCCGGCATCGAGATCCACAGCGGACGCAACCGTATCGTACGCCGTATCTTCGAGAGCCTCGGCTATCGTGTCACCAAGCTCGACAGAGTGTATTTCGCCGGTCTGACGAAGAAGAACCTTCCCCGCGGACGCTGGCGTTACCTCACTCAGGAGGAGGTCAACTTCCTCAGAATGGGTTCATTCGAATAATGTGGCCGGACGGCCTTGAGGCCGCCGACAACTACTTGGCTTAAACAAAATGGATAAAGAAATCAGAAGAAAGACAATAAAGACTGTACTTGCCGAGGGGCCCGAGCTCGTCGGCAAGACTGTCGATGTCAAAGGCTGGGTAAGAACCCGCCGTGGCAACAAGAATGTGCAGTTTGTGGCTCTCAACGACGGCAGCACTATCAACAACCTTCAGATTGTGTTCGACCTGTCGAAATTCTCCGACGAGGAGCTCAAGCCTATCACCACAGGATCGAGCATCCATGTGCAGGGTGAGCTCGTGGCCTCGCAGGGACAGGGGCAGAGTGTGGAGGTTCAGGCCAACGAACTTGAGATCTATGGCTCCGCTCCGAGCGACTATCCCCTCCAGAAGAAGGGTCACACCATGGAGTTCCTGCGCGAGAAGGCTCATCTGCGTCCGCGCACAAACACCTTCGGCGCAGTGCTGCGCATACGCCACGCTCTGGCTTATGCAATCCACAAGTTCTTCAACGATAAGGGCTTCTATTATTTCAACTCTCCGCTCATCACGGCTTCCGACGCCGAGGGCGCGGGAGCACAGTTCCAGGTGACCACCCTCCCTCTCGGGGAGCTTCCTCTCACAGAGGATGGAAAGGTGGACTACAGCCAGGACTTCTTCGGAAAGATGGCATGCCTCACAGTGTCGGGGCAGCTTGAGGGTGAGCTCGGAGCCACAGCGCTCGGCCTCATCTACACATTCGGCCCGACTTTCCGTGCGGAGAACTCCAACACACCGCGCCACCTCTCCGAATTCTGGATGGTGGAGCCGGAGATGGCCTTCTACGAGATAGCCGACAACATGGACCTCGCCGAGGAATTCATAAAATACTGCATCCGGTATGCCCTCGACCACTGCATGGATGATATCCGCTTCCTCAACGACCACTTCGACAAGGGGCTTATCGACCGCCTGAATTTTGTGGTAGACAATGAGTTTGTGCGCCTTCCCTATACCGAGGGTGTGAAGATTCTGGAGGAGAGCGGGAAGAAGTTCGAATTCCCCGTCTACTGGGGTGCCGACCTCGCTTCGGAGCATGAGCGCTACCTTGTGGAGGAGCACTTCAAGAAACCGGTGATCCTCACCGACTATCCCAAGGAGATCAAGGCTTTCTANATGAAGCTCAACGACGATGGCAAGACAGTGCGCGCCATGGATGTGCTCTTCCCGAAGATCGGCGAGATAATCGGCGGCTCACAGAGAGAGGAGAACTACGACAAGCTTCTCGGAAGAATGGAGGAACTTGGCCTCGAGGGTATGGACTGGTATCTCGATACCCGCAAATACGGCACCGTACCTCACAGCGGTTTCGGTCTCGGTTTCGAGCGCCTCGTGCTCTTCGTGACCGGAATGCAGAACATCCGCGATGTGATTCCCTTCCCCCGTTATCCGAAAAACTGTGAATACTAAGCGGGCGGGACTCTCCTTCAAAGTATAACCACATCGTCAACCTCAGACTGTGAAACGAACCGTAAAATATAGAAACGACATCAGCGCCATGGCAATATTCATTGTCATGGCGTTGTCATGGCTCTCCCTTACGGCACAGGTGGCCGATCCCCCGGCCGGCGCTCCGCAGAATGCCGACTCTCTCGGAGTGGTGATGCCGCGTAAGCAACCGATAACCGTCAGCCTCGTCACATGCTATCCCGGCCCGGAGATTTATGAGCTCTATGGCCACACCGCTCTGCGTGTGAGAGGGGAGGGGATCGACTCGGTATGGAATTTCGGAGTGTTCGACTTCCGTCAGCCGAATTTCGTATATCGTTTCGTGAAGGGGGAGACCGACTATATGTGTGCCTCCTATCCCTTTGAGTATTTCCTCCCTGAATATGTGAAGCGCGGCTCAAAGGTAGTGGAGCAGGACCTCAATCTCACCCAGAGCGAGGCAAGGAGTCTGCACGCCATGCTGCGTGAGAATGCTTTGCCGGAGAACAGGGTCTACCGCTACAATTACGTCAAGGATAACTGCTCTACGCGCCCTCGCGATATCATTGAAAAGACGGTCGGCGTGTGGGTGACTTATCCCGACACTGTGTTGTATGGCACATTCCGCAATGAGATGCGTCATTACAACCGTAATTATCCCTGGTATCAGCTCGGGATCGACCTTGCTCTCGGAATGGGGATCGACGGTCCGATCACGGCCCGCGAGGAGGCGTTTGTGCCTGTGGAGCTCAAGCGACAGATGGCCGATGCCCGGTTTTCCGACGGCCGCAAGGCCGTGACGATGTCGAGAGTGCTCAACGAAGGTGTGGCCGACGCCACACTTCCACCCACACCCTGGTATCTGAGCCCCGNGTTATGGTGCTGGCTGATAGGTCTCACAGCCCTTTTCTTCTGCATAAGGGGTATTCATCGCAAGGAGATTCCGAAGCTTGTGTATTCGATCTGGTTCTTTGCCATAGGTATTATCGGCTGTGTGGTGGCCTTCCTGGTCTTTATGTCGAGCCATGAAGCCACATCTCCGAATATGCAGATGGTATGGTTCAATCCTCTGCAGCTGGTGTTTGCTGTGGCGGTTTGGAGCCGGCGCATGGAGATCGTGGCGCGCATCATGGCCTGGTATAATGTGGCCGGCGGAGCCTTCCTTCTCATTGTCTGGCCCTTCCAGCCCCAGATGGGAAATCCCACACTGGAGCCTGTTGTGCTGGGATGCCTCGTGCTTGGCGCCTCCTATCTTATCATAGTGAAAAAGCGAAAAGCGATGAGCATAGAGCTCGCCCGGACTCCCCATCCGGCCGGCGACAAGGGGAGAGTTTCCTCACGCAGGAGGCAATAATAAAGATTTTAGAGAGTTATATAATAGATGAATCGACTTATAACATCGGTGATATGTGGTCTGGTGGGTATCAATACGATGCTCGCCGCCGATCCCGCGCGCCCGAAGCTCGTGGTAGGAATTGTCGTCGACCAGCTTCGCACCGATTATATCGAATATCTACATAGCCTTTTCGGTGAGAAAGGCTTCAGGAAGCTGATGAAGGATGGGGCGTTTCTGCGCAACGTCGATTTCAAGGTAGGTGGGCTCGATAAAGCGAGTGCCACTGCCATGGTGTACACCGGCGCCTATCCGCGCCAGACCGGTGTGGCCTCCGCCATGGTCTATGATCCTGAGTCGAAACAGATGGTGCCCGCTCTCAACGACCCCAAGACCATCGGCAACTTCACCACAGAGACTTATTCACCCACTGCCCTCCGACTATCCACGATAAGCGACGAGATAGCCATCGACGGGGTGGGTGTGGCAGCGGTCTATTCCATAGCCCCCGACCCTCAGCAGGCCATAATCATGGCCGGACATGCGGGCAACTCCGCTTTCTGGATCAACGATAATACCGGAAAGTGGGCCACAACTACATATTANCGCGACACCCCCAAGACACTCACCCAGCGCAACTACGACAATTCAATAGCCCAGCGCATCGACACCATGCAGTGGAAGCCTGCGCTCCCCTTGTCGAGNTATCCCGGTCTCCCTGCACAGAAGAGGATGTACGACTTCAAGCATACCTTCTCTATGGCCGACCGTGATGTCTACCGTCAGTATGCCGGGAGTCCGCTTGTGAATACGGAGGTGACCGATGTGGCTATCTCTTACCTGAAGGATCTGCGCATCGGGCAGAGGGGGGATGCCATCGACATGCTCAACATAGGATATACCGCCGCCCCCTACAAGGCTGTGAAGGATGGTGATTTCCGCCTTGAGCTTGAAGACAGCTATGTGAGGCTCGACGGCCAGCTCGGACGNCTTTTCGACGCCATAGAGAAATATGTCGGGCTCGACAATACCTTTGTCTATCTCACCTCAACAGGATATTACGACGATGCGGTGGTGGATGATCCGAAATACAGGATACCCACAGGGGAGTTCTCGGTGAAGAGAGCTCTATCGCTGCTCAATTCATATCTTTCTGCGAAATACGGCAACGGCAGCTATGTCGACACCTACAGCAAGGGGCATATATTCCTCGACCGTAAGGAGATCGAAGACCATCAGCTGAGGCTTGAGGAGGTGGCGCGTGAGGCGCGTGACTTCCTTGTGATGATGAGCGGCGTGGCCGACGCATACACCATGGGCGACATAATGTCGTCGGCCCTTCCCGGAATGGAGGCCCTGCGACTCGGGACCGANCCCAAGACCGGNGGGGATGTGGTGCTTGAATTCAATTCAGGCTGGAGAGTTAACGACGACACCCGCTTCCCCAACGATGTGCAGGTGGTGAGGTCGTCGATGGTGCTCTCTCCGGCGTTCTTCATGGGTTGCGGGGTGAAACCGCAGATAATCTCCACNCCGGTGGAGGTGACTTCGATAGCCCCTACAGTGACCCAGACCCTTAGAATCCGGGCTCCAAGCGGGGCGGTGAGCAAGCCTCTCCCCCTCGAGAAATAAACCACCCGTATAATACCGATAAAAAATAGAATCCATGGGATTTAACAAGATACTNAAGAAAATTTTCGGCGATCAGAGCGAGCGCGCAGTACGCCCCCTCTGGGAACGCCTCAGAAACGAGATCAACCCTATAAGCGAAGAACTGAAGGGGATTTCCAACGACGAGCTCCGCGGACGCATCGAGACCATCCGCGGCAACCTGCGCAAAGAGGCTCAGGAGTATAAGGACCAGATGGCCGAGATCCGCAAGGAGATCGAGACCCTCGACTACGACAAGCGCGAGCCGTATTGGAAGAAGATCGACGACCTCCGCGACGATATGTTCAAGATGTATGCACATCGTCTCGACGAGGCTCTCCCCGAGGTGTTTGCCGTTGTGAAGGAGACTGCACGNCGTTTCGCCAACAACGAGACTATCGAGGTGACNGCCACNGATGCCGACCGCGCTCTTGCTGTGGCCGGAAAGGATTTCGTCACCATCAACGGCGACAANGCCATCTACAAGAACAGCTGGGTGGCCGGCGGCAACCTGATGACCTGGGATATGGTGCACTATGATGTGCAGCTTATCGGCGGTATGGTGCTCCACGGCATCATGAACGGCGACAAGGCTTCGAACAACATCGCCGAGATGGCCACCGGTGAGGGTAAGACCCTCGTGGCAACTCTCCCCGTATTCCTCAACGCCCTCACCGGCGAGGGTGTGCATGTGGTCACTGTCAACGACTATCTCGCCAAGCGTGACTCCGAGTGGATGGGTCCCCTCTATCAGTTCCACGGTCTCACCGTCAACTGCATCGATAAGACCGAGCCCAACTCCGAGGAGCGCCGTCAGGCCTATCGCAGCGACATCACTTTCGGCACCAACAACGAGTTCGGTTTCGACTATCTGCGCGACAATATGGCCACTCAGACCTCCGACCTCGTGCAGCGTGATGAGCATTATTATGCGATTGTCGATGAGGTTGACTCAGTGCTTATCGACGACGCACGTACACCTCTCATCATCTCCGGNCCCGTGCCTAAGGGTGACGACCAGATGTTCAACGAGTTCAAACCCAATGTGGAGAAGGTGGTGATGGCTCAGCGCAAGCTTGTGCAGCAGCTTCTTCTCGAGGCAAAGGATAAGATTGCGGCCGCCCAGAGCGGCGANCCGGCGAAGATTGCCAAGTATGACACCAACCGCGAGGAGGGTAAGAAACCCCTCACAGCCGATCAGCTCCTTGAGGATGGCGGCCTCTCCCTCTTCCGTGCCTACAAGGGTCTGCCCAAGCANAATCCCCTTATCCGCTATCTCAGCGAGGAGGGTATCAAGCAGCTTCTCCTGAAGGTGGAGGCCAAGTATATGGCCGACAACAACCGCGAGATGCCGAAAGCCGTGGAGCCCCTCTTCTTCGTGATCGACGAGAAGAACCACAGCATCGAGCTCACCGACAAGGGTATCGAGGTGCTCACCGGCACCACACAGGACCCCGACTTCTTCATCCTCCCCGATATCGCCGCACAGCTTTCGGCTGTGGAGAATGAGGAGGGGACAAAGGAGGAGCACCAGCAGAGGAAGGATGACCTCCTGCAGAACTACTCCATCAAGGCAGAACGTGTACACACCGTCAACCAGCTCCTGAAGGCCTACACCCTTTTCGATAAGGATGTGGAATATGTGATCGACGACAACAAGATCAAGATCGTCGATGAGCAGACAGGACGTATCATGGAGGGCCGACGCTACAGCGACGGTCTGCACCAGGCCATCGAGGCCAAGGAGGGTGTGAAGGTGGAGGCCGCTACCCAGACCTACGCCACAATCACGCTCCAGAACTATTTCCGTATGTACCGTAAGCTTGCCGGTATGACCGGTACGGCCATGACAGAGGCCGGCGAGTTCTACGATATCTATAAACTTGAGGTGACCGAGATCCCGACCAACCGCCCTGTGCTCCGCAACGACCAGAACGACCGCGTATACCGCACCAAGAAGGAGAAATACGCAGCCGTAATCCAGGAGGTGGAGGATATGGTGAAGGTAGGACGCCCCGTGCTTGTCGGCACCACATCGGTAGAGATCTCCGAGCTCCTCTCGAAGATGCTCCAGCTGCGCAAGATCCCTCATCAGGTGCTCAATGCCAAGTATCACCAGAAGGAGGCCGATATCGTTGCCCAGGCCGGTAAGGCGGGCACAGTGACCATCGCCACCAACATGGCGGGTCGAGGCACCGACATCAAGCTCCCCAAGGAGGTGAAGGAGGCCGGCGGTCTGGCCATCATCGGCACAGAGCGCCACGAGAGCCGTCGTGTCGACCGTCAGCTCCGCGGACGTGCCGGACGTCAGGGCGACCCCGGCTCATCCGTATTCTTCGTGTCGTTTGAGGATACCGTAATGCGCCTCTTCGCCAACGAGCGTATCGTNAAGACCCTCGACCGTCTCGGATTCCAGGAGGGCGACATGATCGAGAGCAAGATGGTGACAAAATCTATCGAGAACGCCCAGAAGCGTGTGGAGGAGAACAACTTCGGCATCCGTAAGCGNCTTGTGGAATATGACGACGTGATGAACGCCCAGCGTAAGGGTGTCTACGGGCGCCGTCAGAACGCCCTCAAGGGTGAGCGTATCGGCTCCGACATCGCCAATATGATCTATGAGACTGCNCAGGATCTCGCTTGCCGCCGNTATGAGGGTGGCTACAANGAGTTTGACGAGGAGGTNCGCAAGGCATTCGCCGTGGAGCTCCCCTTCACCGAGGAGGAATATGCCAAGCTCGACCCCAACGAGATGACTGAGCGTCTGGCCGAGACCGCCATGCAGACCTACAACCGCAACAAGCAGAAGATGGCCGAGGGTGCNATGCCCTACATCAAGGAGTTTGTTGAGGAGAAGGGTGCCACAGGTCTTGTGGGTGTGCCCGTCACCGACGGCCGCCGCATGTATAATATCCGATGTGACATCACCGAGGCTTATGAGAACGGGTGCAAACCCCTCTCCAAGGCTTGGGAGAAGACAGTGCTCCTCTCCAGCATCGACAAGGCATGGCAGGAGCAGCTCCGTGAGATGGATGAGCTCCGCAAGTCGGTGCAGAATGCAAGCTACGAGCAGAAGGATCCCCTCGTGATCTACAAGCTTGAGGCATATGAGCTCTGGAAGAAGATGCTCTGGGAGATGAACTCCAAGGCTGTGGCCACTCTTATGAGAGGAAAGCTCGCAGTGCCCGACTATAATGAGATGAAGGCACGCGAGGCCGCCATGCGCGAGGCTCAGGAGCAGGCAAATGAGCGCCGCATGCGCCAGCAGCAACAGGAGATCCGCCGGGAGTATACCACATCGACTACCGGAATGCCGAATCCCTATGCCAACTACAGCACCACCCGCGACAGCTATCCCGGAGAGTCGGCACAGCGTCAGGCCGCCCAGGGGGCAAGTCAAAGCGACGCTCCCAAGACTCCCTACAAGGCTGAGCAGAAAGTAGGACGCAACGATCCTTGTCCTTGCGGCAGCGGAAAGAAATATAAGAACTGCCACGGAAAGGATGCGTAATCCATATCACATATGAAAAAGAAAACGCCGCCGGTCACTGACGACCGGCGGCGTTTTCTTTGTCGTGATACAGTCTATGAGATAAAAAATACGATATCATGACAAGCGTTAAAGAACAATTCACTGATTTTTATTGTTGGAATGTTAAAAATATTTACAGTTATGAAAAACACAAGAATGAATGATAAGGATGCCGTTGCGATGACGGTGGAAAGTAAAGGATTCCTGAGCACCGAGAGCACTCTCTGGATTGCAGGAGCCATGATTATAGTGTCGGCACTCCTGATTCTTTCTATCTGGCCCTAAGATGCCGTAGTTCAGATTGCCCGGATTATCTATCCCAACATTCCACATTCCACCTTCCACTTAAAAATCATAGAAGCATGTTTCGTATCCTGTTCGCTATATTGCTCCTCGCCGCTATCAATGTGCAGGCTCATAATCCTGAGAAGTGGCTCTACGATTCAATCCCGGGGTCGTGGCAGATGACTCCCGAGGCCTCACAGACTCTTCCCACCGACGACAACTGGTGGCATACATTCTACGACCCTATGCTCGACCGCCTCATCTCGAAGGCCGTGACCAACAACTATAACGTGGCTGCGGCTGTGAAGAGAATAGAGATGGCCAAGAAGTCGATTTATGAAGCGCGTGCAGCTTATTTCCCCACCATCTCTCTGAGTGGAGGATGGCAGAAGGAGCAGAATAGCGGAGTGGTCGACTCTCCCTACGGACCCACCTCAAGATCATCCTCCTTCTCCCTGGGAGCCGACATGAACTGGGAGATCGACGTATTCGGCAGGGTAAAGGCGAATGCCGACGCAAAGAAAGCGGCCTATAGTGCATCAAGGGCAGATTACGACGCCGTGATAGTGAGTCTCTGCGCCAAGGTGGCCACTGCCTACATGCAGCTGCGTGTGGCCCAGAAACAGCTCTCTGTAAACCGTGCCCATATATCCTCGCAGGAGAAGGTCGTGAAGATCACCGAAGCACGCTTCGAGGCGGAGCTTGCCGATATGCTTGATGTCACTCAGGCAAAGATCGTGCTCTTCAACACCCAATCGACCCTCCCGGGAATCCAGGCGAAGATTAAGACACTTATAAACACTATCTCGATTCTGGT
This sequence comes from Bacteroides sp., assembly GCA_014801605.1. Taxonomy (GTDB): domain Bacteria; phylum Bacteroidota; class Bacteroidia; order Bacteroidales; family Muribaculaceae; genus Lepagella. The sequence continues at coordinate 5,010 of JAAVDU010000019.1, read as the reverse complement.
AGGTGAGTATCCNGGAGAATTGGCCAATGAACTCTCTGTAGAGAATAAGCTGCCGGGCTACCACATAGCNTTAGACACGGGTGTCCCGACCGACCTCTTGCGCCGTCGCCCCGATATNATGCAGGCCGAGATGACTCTCGGTGAATATGCCGCCCAGATCGGTATTGCCAAGAAGGATTTCCTTCCNACTCTCAGCATGACAGGATCGCTCGGCACTCAGGCACACTCTGCTGGTGACCTCTTTACGGGACGTTCCTTCACCTATAGTATAGCCCCGCAGCTNAGCTGGACCCTCTTTGATGGNTTCGCACGCAACTACCGCGCGGCGGAGGCGAAACTGCAGTTTGAGGCTGCCATCGACACATACAATCTCACAGTGATGAATGCCGTGGGGGAGGTAGACAACGCCTTGCACAATTACGACGCCACACTCGAGGGGATCGAGCTACAGCAGAAAGTGGTGGAGCAGAGTGAGAAATCGCTGATGCTCGCCATCAATCTCTACAAGACGGGACTGACGGCATTCTCCAATGTGGTNGACGGCCAGATGAACTGGCTCACAAGCCAGAACCAGCTCGTGGAGCTCGANGGTGAGGCTCTTACAGATCTTATNACCATCTATCAGGCTCTTGGGGGTGGCTGGCAGACCCGTCAGTTCACGATCGACGATAAGTGAGAATCAATATTCAGGGATATAATTCAGGGTTAAAGTTTTATAAAGATAATATTATGAAAAGATATATACAGTTCGGTATGGCAGCGTTGGCATTGTCGCTTCTTGGAGCATGCCANGGCAANGAGAAAAGCGAAGAGCAGGAGGGTGCCCGCGAGATAGAGGTGGCGGAGGTCTTCACAGACTCTGTGGTGTTGTTCAAGACCTATCCCGGTTATCTTGAGGCCAGCTCCACCGCCAATGTCATGGCCCTTGTCAATGGACGCATACTCAAGCAGGATTTTGATGGCGGCACGTTTGTAAAGAAGGGTCAGCTCCTCTTTCAGGTAGATCCCTGCGATTATCAGGATGCNGTNCAACGGGCCGAGGCTTCGCTTGCGTCGGCCATAAGTCAGCTTGATTATGCCAAGAGCCGCTGTCAGGCTGTGCAGAAGGCTTTCGAGGCTGAGGCTGTGTCGAAGATGGAGGTGCTCTCTGCCGAGAGCAACGTAAGGCAGGCCGAGGCTGATGTGAAGGATTGCCGCGCCGCCCTTCACACNGCCCAGACATCGCTCGGCTACTGTACGATAAAATCACCGATGAGCGGCTACATCACCGATGCGGCAAAGGGTGCCGGCGATTATGTGAACGGCAGCACCGATGCCCCCATGCAGCTTGCCAAGATATACGACAACACGAAGATGAACGCCATCTTTGAAATCGAGGATGCGCAGTATGAGAAGATGGTGGGGCGCACCACGGGAATCGACTCGCATCTCTATAGAGCCGTACCCCTCAAATTCCGCGACAAACTTCTGCATGAGTACACCGCCAGCCTCTCATATGAGGCCCCGGCTCTAAATAAGTCGACCGGAACCATCCTGTTCAAAGGGGAGGTGATAAATGTAAACAATGAGTTGCGCGACGGCATGTATGTCACCATCGACCTCCCTTACGGTGAGGATCCCCACGCGATGCTCATCCGCGACGCATCTATCGGCACCGACCAGCTCGGGAAATATGTCTACGTCGTGAACGACTCCAATAAGGTGGTATACACCCCGATAAAGGTAGGAGCCACATTCCGCGACTCTCTGAGAGTGGTGGAGAGCGGTCTGAAGCCGGGCGACAGATATGTCACCAAGGCTCTGCTCACCGTGCGCAACGGAGAGACCGTCAAGCCCCTTCTCGTGAAATAANCANTGGAGTCTGACCGACGACTTCAATACCAACAGGAATCCTAAAAACCGATAGCCGATGTTCTCAAAATTTTTCATAGACCGCCCGATATTCGCCACTGTCATAGCCGTGCTGATGGTGTTGGCGGGTGCGATGTGCCTTTTCTCACTGCCTATCGCGCAGTATCCCGATATCACACCCCCTACGGTAATGGTGAGCGCCACTTATCCCGGAGCGGATGCGGCCACCACAGCACGTGCCGTGGGTGTCCCCATAGAGGAGCAGGTGAATGGTGTGGACGGCATGCTTTATATGAGCTCTACCTCAGGAAGCGACGGTAGCTACAGCCTCACGATCACTTTTGAGAATGGGACTGATGTAGACGAGGCCGCCGTGGAGGTGCAGAACCGTATCTCGGAGGCAAGCGGCACTCTTCCCACATCGGTGACACAGCAGGGTGTCAGTGTCAGCAAGCAGAGCAGCAACAATGTGCTCTTCATNGCTCTCGAGACCGACGACCCGCAGCGTTACAGCGCCCTCTATCTCACCAACTATGCCCAGCTCAATCTNGTCGATCCTCTGACGCGTGTGGATGGTGTAGGTGGAGTAGGGGCTTTCGGAGCCGGTGAATACAGTATGCGTATATGGCTTGATCCGGAGGCTATGCGTATGCGCAAGCTTACCCCTACCGATGTCGACGCCGCCATACAGGCCCAGAANATCGAGGTGTCGGCCGGTTCTGTCGGCACACCTCCGGGCAACAGCGGGAGCCAGTTTGAATTTACAATCACCAGTCAGGGACAGCTGAAATCGGCCGAGGAATTCGGCAATATCATCGTGCGTGCCGACGGCAACGGAGTGTTGCGCCTGAAAGATGTGGCCAAGATCGAGCTCGGCAGTACAAGCTACGGTGCGGTGTCNAAGATCAACGGCGAGCATACNGCTCTCATCGGCATAGAGCAGCTCCCGGGTGCCAATGCGCTCGATGTAGCCGACGGATGTATAAAGGAACTNGAGCGTCTGTCGGAATACTTCCCCGACGGCATAAACTATAATGTGGTGATGAACACCACAACCTATGTGAGGGAATCTATCGACAACCTTCTCACCACATTCCTNCTCACATCCCTTATCGTGATGGTGGTGATCCTTATATTCCTCCAGAACTGGAGGGCGGTGATCATCCCGATGCTCACTATACCCGTGTCGCTGATCGCCACATTCGCGGTGATGAAGATATTGGGTTTCACACTCAACACCCTCACACTTTTCGGCCTTGTGCTGGCTATCGCCATTGTGGTGGACGACGCCATAGTGGTGGTGGAGGATTGCTCCCGAATCGTCGACAAGGGGCTGATGAACAGACGCCAGGCTGCCGAGAAGGCTATGGTGGAGCTTCAGGGGCCCATCGTGGGAGAGGTGCTCGTGCTTCTTTCGGTGTTTATCCCTACGGCGTTTGTAAGCGGAATCACAGGTGAACTTTACAAGCAGTTTGCCCTTACCATCGCCATATCCACAGCTTTCTCAGGCTTCAACGCTCTCACGCTGACCCCTGCGCTGTGCGCCCTCTTCCTCACTCCGCGCAAGGAGCCGAAGTTCTTCCTTTATGTATGGTTCAATAAGTTCTGGGCAAAATGTCTTGCACTCTACGAGCGTATCATAAAGAGGATGCTCTATAAGCCTGTACTCTCTATGTGTATCTTCATTGTGCTTGCCGCGCTTGCTTTCTGGGGCTTCGTGAAATGGCCCACCAGCTACATCCCGGAGGAGGATATGGGCTACTTCGTGAGCTCTATCCAGCTCCCGACGGGAGCATCGGCCGAGCGTACCGAAAAACTTGTGGATGCCTTTGCCGCGGAGGTAAAGGAGAATCCCTATGTGAAAGATGTGATGGCTATGTCGGGCTTCTCCATGATGGGTGGGGGCGCTGCGTCAAACATGGGTACGCTTATGGTGATTCTGAAGCCATGGAACGAACGTGGCAAGAAGGGGTCGGTCGATAAAGTGATGGATATGGTGGATGAGATAGGGGCGCGATATCAGGAGGCTCTTATTTTCTCCGTCAATCCCCCCGCTATTCCCGGCCTCGGCAACTCATCCGGCCTTCAGATGCAGCTGCTCGACATCAACAACCTCGGCACCGCCCAGATGGAGACTGCTCTCAGAGAGGTGCAGGAGAGGGCCGCCAAGGATCCCCGCATCAAGTCGGTCACGACGCTCTATCAAGGGCTTGTGCCGCAATATACGGTGAAGGTGGAGCGCGACCGTGTCGAGCTTCAGGGTATAGATCTCAGTGAGGTCTACAGTGTGCTTTCCTCTTATATGGGAGGAAGCTTCGTCAACGACTTTGTGGATTTCGGGCGTACTTTCCAGGTGACGATGCAGGGGGATGCCTATGCGCGACGCGACCCGAACGATATCCTTAAGCTCTCAGTGCCTAATTCCAATGGTGAGATGGTCCCCTTCAGCGCATTCTGCGACATTCTCCCCGCTATGGGTGAGTCGAGTGTGTCGCGCTACAATATGTATCAGACTGCATCCCTTACCGCCACACCGGCCAAGGGTGTCAGCTCCTCTGACGGCATAAAGGCCATGGAGGAGATAGTGAAGGATGCCATAGGGAAGAACTATTCATATGCCTGGAGTGGCATAGCATATCAGGAGACACAGTCGGGCACAACCATCAGTTTTGTGTTCATCTTCGCGATTGTGATGACCATCCTTGTGCTTGCCGCCCAGTATGAGAGCTGGACTGATCCTATAGCGGTGGTGCTAAGTATGCCTACCGCCGTGCTTGGCACGGTGCTCGGATGCATATTCATGGGGGAGAGTATTAGCATCTATACCCAGATCGGATTGATATTGCTGCTGGGTATGTCGGCTAAGAATGCGATTCTTATAGTTGAATATGCCATGGATTTCCGCAAGAGCGGGAAGGATATCCGCCAGAGTGCTCATGATGCCGGAGTGATAAGATTCCGTCCGATCATGATGACGGCATTGGCTTTTGTGTTCGGTGTAATGCCGATGATGTTCTCTACGGGAGCGGGAGCCAACAGCCGAATAGAGCTTGGCACGGCTGTGGTGTTCGGCATGGCGATGAACGGCTTGATCGGCACACTGTTTGTCCCCACCTTCTGGTATGTGATGCAGAGCTTCAACGAGCGATATCTATCGAA
>JAAVDU010000018.1 GCA_014801605.1 Bacteroides sp. | reverse complement strand
CTATGAGTCGTCTCCCTCCTGTTATAGAGATTGATGCCGAATGCATTCGCACGGTTCTCCTCGATTACGTCGTCTGTCGACTCTATATAATAGCTGTCGGTTTCCTCTTCATACTCAAATTCTGCCTCAAAAGAAGTGTAGTCGTAGCTATACTGATCTTCGAAATTCTCTCCTGCCGCGAACTTCTCTATACACTTGAAATCTATCTCAAGTGCTCGGTCATCGCCTACCATAAGCTTGCTATGATAGCTGTCGCCATCATAGGTGGCTGTGAACTTTCCGGGCTGCGGAAAATCCTCATCTGTAATGGTGGCCGACGCTATCCGGTTGTTCGAGAAGTACATATCCCCATTGAAGTCATCATACTCATAGGTCAGGATCTGGCCGTCGGTACGCTCCCATACGATATCGGAAAGCTCTGTCTCAACCTCATCATCATAGTATTCCGTTATCTTCACAGCCTTCTTGTCGGCTCCATATTCAATCACCATCGCTTCATCGTAGCTCTTATAACCGTCCCACTCCGAATAATCCTGCAATTTCGTGATGTTGCCGTCAGAGTTACGGGTAATCTCAACGCCGTGGATGCTGCTTCCTGAAGCCTCTCCGGTAAAGCTGTCATACCATGTGACAACCTCCTTGATCACAAGATTCTTCACGACATCGTCGTAGACGTATTCACACACCTGCGAAAGCTTCTTCTCCCCTTCCTGGATGTAATAGCTGGAATATTTCACCAGATTGCCGCTCTCGTCATAGCTGTATTCACGGTAATCGTCATCGGTGGTCGCTGTCAAAACCTGACCGGCTTCGTTGTAGGTATACTTGGTAGTGTGCGGATAAAACCATGTATTATTCTCGGAATTATACGACTCTGCCACTACTGTCTCCGGATGATANAGACGTGCCACTACATCTGCACTCATCGAGGCNGCCTTACGGTTGGCGGCGGCAAGCACCTTCCGNGCCTTTGATGTCGGACGACTGTCNGCACCCGCCATGTCGGGCACTCCAAGGAGCATCAAGGCAGCCCCCAAAAATAGTAAAGATTTCTGCATAATNTGACTTTNTATTGTTATCANNTCGCCCGCTTTACGTTAGCGGACTTGAATATGCAAATTTACTCATTTTTTTCTTGANACTCATAATAAAATTTTAAAATATTCCTNTTTACTCTGTTATTAGTTTCATCGGTTTTATTAACTTTGCAGTCCACAATAAATTATCTTATCATGAATATCAGATTTCTCTCAATTCTATTTTCCCTCACCCTCCCCATTCTGGCGGCTTTCGCCGAATCCCCTTATGTGAATGCTTTCGACATCCCTTTCACTACTAAAACNGATCCCCTCTCGCAGCAACGCCTAAAACTCGACATCCACTATAATTCCGAGGNNGCAAANGCCCTTGCGTCTGAGAATGGCAATGACTCCGCTCTCCCGGTNATCGTATGGTTCCATGGCGGTGGACTTACCGGCGGACAGAAGTTCATACCCGCCGAACTGATGGATCACGGTTATGTGGTCGTCGCTCCCAACTATCGCCTGATTCCNGATGTCTCCGTCAATGAGTGTATCGACGATGCTGCCGAAGCTGTCGCTTGGGTGCTCCGACATGCCCCGGAATATGGTGGCGACCCCTCGAAAGTATTCGTNTCCGGACACTCTGCCGGTGGATTCCTCACAAGTATGATAGGCCTCGATAAAAGCCGTCTCGCCAAATATCACGCCGATCCCGACTCTCTCGCCGCGCTAATCCCTTACAGCGGTCAGGTAATCACACATTTCTCCGATAGGAAATCGCAGGGCATCGGTGAACTCACCCCCTGGGTCGACCGCAACGCACCCCTCTTCCATGTCCGTAAGGATGCTCCTCCTTATATTATTATCACAGGCGANGCNGANGAGGAGCTTTATGGCCGATATGAGGAAAACCTCTACATGTGGCGCATGATGAAACTATCCGGTCATCCCGATGTGAAGATTTTCAAGCTCGATGGCTACAACCATGGCGATATGGCGGCCCCGGCCCATCATATCCTGCGCAACGAGATCTCCCGCATNCTCTCTCACTGAATTTCGCTGAATTTATCCTGTTTCTTTTGGCAGTCTGAGATAATTATACTACCTTTGCGCTCAAAGCAACCGGGGAATCTCTCCGTTGCTTGTAACATACTTCGGGGTGCCTGGCGATCCCTCGCCGGCTGAGATTATACCCATAGAACGTGGGCAGGTAATGCTGCCGATCGGATTACAGTGTTGCAACTGGCATATTTTCGTTCGTTGTGGATTATTCTACCCCCGCAACGAACGATTTTTTTATGCTCAANCCATCTAAAACAATCCTCTCCGTTGCCGGGTCCGACTCCATCGGTGGAGCCGGTATTCAAGCCGATATCCTTACNGGTGCGGCGCTCGGCGTTCATGTCATGACGGCCCTTACGGCTGTCACCGCTCAGAATTCCATTGGAGTTCTCGCCTCTCATCCTCTCCCGCCGGAGATGCTCCGTCTTCAACTCGAAGCNGTGGTCGCCGACATCATNCCCGATGCTGTAAAGATCGGTATGCTCCCCTCTCCGCTNCATGCANCTGTCGTGGCCGACTTCATNTCCTCTCATGGATTCTCTAATGTTGTGGTCGATCCCGTGATCTCCTCCACTTCCGGATTCAGCCTCAGCTCCGGATCTNCTCTCAGCATCATGAAGGAGNGGCTATTCCCTCTCGCATCTCTCATTACTCCCAACATCCCGGAAGCGGAAAAGATACTNCAAGTGNGCATCCAATCTTCTGAGCAGCGGAAANCTGCTTGTNTCCGATTGCTTGAATCCGCTCGCTGCGGAGCTGTCCTCCTTAAAGGGGGACATTCGGAAGGCCACATAATCTCTGACTTGCTCCTCATGGCCGATTCTGATCCCCTCTCCTTCCATGAATTTTCACACACCAAAATCAACACGCTCAACTCTCATGGCACAGGCTGTACCCTCTCATCGGCTATAGCCGCATATCTCGCGCTCGGNCATCCTCTCCCNGNTGCNGTGAGCATGGCCATCGACTATCTCCAGGGTGCCCTCCTCGCCGCTCGCGATTACANTTTCGGCCGTTTGGGTGGGCATGGTCCCGTAAATCATTTCTTCAATCATCGATATTTATGAAAATTATACTGAATTCCGAAGTGACCGAAATTCCGGAAAATANATCTGTTTCCGATCTCGCTCACTCTCTCGGTGCCGNAAATGGCATGACGGCTTTCGCNGTNAATGGTAATCTGGTGAAACGTTCCGACCACTCCTCTTTTATTATCAATGAGGGCGACGAGGTGATTATGATTGGCGCGGCTTATGGCGGATAATTTTAAGATTCATCTGTTTACTGCGGAATCTTCCGATCTGCANNGACTCTCCGATGAGGCATTATGGCTCAACTCTCTCCTNCGGNCCGGNCTGGATANCCTCCACCTGCGCAANCCCCGCCTCTCTCANGAGGCTACTGAGCAACTGATCCTCTCTATTGAATCCCGTTTCCACCCCCGGATTGTGTTGCACGATTTTCCTCANCTTGCCCTCAGGTATGGTTGTGGGTTTCAGTTCAATACCCGNAATCCATATGATTCGGAAACTTCTGCCGCTCTCCCCTTACNTTCTNTGAGCTGTCACTCTCTCGATCAATGTNAGCACCTNTCCGATATGGATTTCATCACNTTNTCNCCTATCTTTGATTCAATATCNAAAGCGGGCTATAAGGGNNCNATNGANCNATNGNANCTTCAGCATGCCGATCTCTCCCGCGTGGTGGCTCTCGGTGGNGTCTCNCTCGATAAAATCCCTCTCCTTAAGGANCTTGGCTTCGGNGGNGCCGCNCTNTTAGGCGATGTNTGGANNAGGAAGGATGGCCCGGCTCTACTCCTGAAATATCTCCGCATGCGCAATCTCCCCCTNCAGTTCATCACCCACGGCAAGGATATCAGGCAGACTCTCCTTCAGGCTCGCGATGTTATCCGGGGTGGCGGACGGTGGATTCAGGTCCGTATGAAGGATTCCGATCTCGGTGAAATCCGTGAGACGCTTCAGGAGTTGCTCCCTGCGTGCGAAGAAAACGGTGTCACCCTGCTGGTCGACGATCATCTCTCTCTGGCCGGTCTTTGTCATGGTGTACATCTCGGTCAGGAGGATACCCCTGTGGCTGAAGCGCGCTCGCTCCTCCCTCCTGAGATGATAATCGGTCTTACAGTTAATAATCTCACGCAGATTCATCACAGTCTATCCTCTCTCCCGGATTATTATGGTGTCGGCCCTTTCAGAACCACTCTCACCAAGCGTCGGCTCGCCCCTGTGCTCGGTCTTGATGGCTATCGCCGGCTGGCTCCGGAGTTATGTCGTCCCTTTGTGGCCATCGGGGGTATCCGCCCCGANGATATCCCCTCTCTCATTAAGGCCGGCGCCGATGGAATAGCCTTGAGCTCCTGCATCACTGAAGCGGCCGACCCTGTTTTGCAAACTAAATTGATATTAAGCAGAATATATGGAAAATGATCTGTTGAAAATCGGAGGCCGTGAGTTCTCATCCCGCCTCTTTGTTGGAACGGGGAAATTCCCCTCACCTGAGATTATGCTCGACGCAGTCCTGGCCTCGGGCTCGGAGATGATCACTGTNGCCATGAAGCGTGTCAATCTCCTCAATGAAGCCACCGATGATATGCTCACNCATATCAATCGGGAGAATGTGCAACTTCTCCCTAACACCTCCGGCGTCAGAAATGCCCGTGAGGCGGTACTCTCCGCTCAGATGAGCCGTGAGATATTCCACACCGATTTCATAAAACTGGAGATTCACCCCGATCCCCGTTACCTCCTCCCCGACCCGGTGGAGACCCTCGCAGCCACTGAGCAGCTCGCACGTCTCGGATTCGTGGTGCTCCCTTATATTCAGGCCGATCCTGTCCTTTGCAAACGCCTTGAGGAGGCCGGAGCGGCGGCCGTGATGCCTCTCGGAGCACCCATAGGCACCAACCGCGGCCTNCTCACCCGCGATTTCCTTGAAATCATCATCGAGCAGAGCAATGTCCCGGTAGTGGTCGATGCCGGTCTCGGTGTCCCCTCCCATGCGGCNGCCGCAATGGAGATGGGTGCCGATGCCGTCCTTGTAAATACGGCTATCGCTGTGGCCGGCGATCCGGTCAGNATGGCCGCTGCCTTCCGCAAGGCGGTCGTCGCCGGCCGCGAGGCGTGGCTCGCCGACCCGGGCGCTCAGTCGGTCACGGCTGTCGCTACCAGTGAACTTACATCTTTCCTCGACAATCTCTAAATTTAGCATTTAACCTTACAATTATGAAACTTCAGAATATCGACCTTACCGGTTATCCCTCTTCCCGAAAAATTTATATGGAGGGTGAGATATACCCCGACCTCAGAGTGGCTATGCGAAGCATTAATCTCCTCCCTACGGTAAAGATCGAGGATGGCCTGCGCGTGGAGTATCCTAACGCTCCTGTCACTGTCTACGACACAAGCGGCCCTTACACCGACCCCTCTTATGTGGTCGACATAAACCGTGGCCTGCCGCGTCTGCGTGAGAATTGGGTAATTGAGAGAGATGATACCCTCCTTCTCGACTCTATAACATCTGATTATGGGAAGGCTCGCCTCGCCGATCCCACCCTCGACTCTATCCGCTTCCCCCTCTTTAACCCTCCGAGGGTGGCTGCCGAGGGGCGGCGTGTCACTCAGATGGCTTATGCCCGTCAGGGCATCGTCACAAGGGAGATGGAGTATGTGGCTATCCGCGAGAATCTCAATAACCGGGAGCTGGGTATTCCCTCCTATATCACCCCGGAGTTTGTGCGTCAGGAGGTGGCGGCCGGTCGTGCCGTAATCCCCGGAAATATCAATCACCCGGAGGCGGAACCTATGGTGATCGGCGAGCGTTTCGCCGTTAAACTGAATACAAATATCGGCAATTCCGCCCTATCTTCCGGCATCGACGAGGAGGTGGCCAAGGCGGTGTGGAGCTGTTATTGGGGTGGCGACACTCTCATGGATCTATCCACCGGCGATAATATTCATGAAACCCGTGAGTGGATCATCCGTAATTGCCCGGTCCCTGTCGGCACCGTCCCCATCTATCAGGCGCTGGAAAAGGTTAATGGCCGGGTGGCCGACCTCTCTTGGGAGATATATCGCGACACTCTTATAGAGCAGTGTGAGCAGGGCGTAGATTATTTCACTATACATGCCGGTGTGCTGAAGGCCCATGCCCCGCTTATCGCCGGCCGCCTCACCGGCTGTGTTTCCCGAGGAGGCTCTATCATGTCGCAGTGGACGGTGATTCACGACTGCGAGAGTTTCCTCTACACACATTTCGACGAAATCTGCGAGATCCTTGCCCGTTATGACGTGGCTGTCTCTCTGGGCGACGGTATGCGCCCGGGGTCGATCCACGACGCTAATGATGAGGCGCAGTTCCTTGAGCTCGATGTGCTCGGCCAGCTCACCGAAAGGGCCTGGGCCCACGATGTCCAGGTCCTCATCGAGGGACCGGGACATGTGCCCATGCATAAGATTGCCGAGAATATGACCCGCCAGAAGGTGAAGTGCCATGGTGCCCCGTTCTATACCCTTGGCCCTCTCACCACTGATATAGCTCCGGCCTACGACCATATCACCTCGGCTATCGGCGCTGCGCAGATTGCATGGCTCGGAACTGCCATGATTTGCTATGTCACCCCGAAGGAGCATCTCTCGCTCCCTACCCTCGACGATGTACGCGATGGGGTCATCACTTATAAGATTGCCGCCCATGCGGCCGATCTTGCCAAAGGTCTCCCGGGTGCCGACGTCCGCGACAATGCCTTGAGCAAGGCTCGTTTCGATTTCCGCTGGAAGGATCAGTTCAATCTCTCGCTCGATCCCGAGAAGGCGCGGAGATTCTATATGGAGAGTTATAGGCATGACGCTGAGGGCGACGAGCGTTTCTGCACTATGTGCGGACCCAATTTCTGCGCCATGCGCATATCCCGCAACATCAATTCCGAGTGTGCCAAGTCATGAATCTATCCTCTTCTACCATAGCTCCGGCCCCCTCAAGGGTAATGGAGTCGCCGACGGCCGGTCACGGATTTGCCGATCTGATCGACCGCTGGGACTGGGATGCCACCCGAAGAATGATCATGGCTTCCGGTCCCTCCGATGTGCGCAGGGTGCTCGCTAAGGCGGAACGTGCCTCCGAACCACTCTCTCCCGAGGAGTTCGGAATCCTTATCTCCCCCGCCGCGGCCCCTTTCATTGAGGATATGGCTCGCCTCAGCCGCCGTTTCACTCTCGAACGTTTCGGAAAGACTATATCCCTCTATATCCCCATGTATGTCTCGAATGCATGTGCTAATGCTTGCGTCTATTGCGGTTTCAACCATGCCAATCCTTTTGAGCGCACGGTGTTGTCGCAGGAGCGTATCGTGGAGGAGTGTGAGGCTATACGCCGCCTTGGCGATTTCGACAATCTTCTGATTGTCAGCGGAGAGTTCCCCTCGCTATGTGGCCTCGATTATTTCCGTATGGCTGTCACCACTGCTCTGCGCTATTTCAACAATATCTCGCTTGAGGTGCAGCCGCTGCGCATGCAGGAGTATAAGGCTTTGGCNGATGCCGGGCTGTATGGNGTGGTNTGCTTTCAGGAGACCTACAACCGGGCCAACTACAGGAAGTATCACCCGAAGGGTATGAAGTCGCTCTTCGACTGGCGTCTCAACGGTTTCGACCGTATGGGGCAGGCGGGAATCCATAAGATCGGGATGGGCGTCCTCCTCGGCCTCGAGGATTGGCGCACCGACATCACNATGCTCGCCCGCCATCTCCGCTATCTGCAGAAGAGGTACTGGCAGACCCGATACAGTGTGAATTTCCCGCGCCTCTGCTCTTCGGAGAGTGGTTANCAGCCTCANCACCCTGTCTCCGACCGTGAGCTCGTGCAGCTCACCCTCGCTTTCCGCATCTTCGATCATGACGTCGACATATCTTACTCTACCCGTGAGTCCCCCTCGCTGCGCGATAATATGATGTGTCTCGGCGTCACCTCGATGAGCGCGGGGAGCCGCACCGAACCGGGTGGCTATGCCCTGGCCGAACAGGCGCTCAAGCAGTTTGATGTCACCGACGACAGAACCCCGGCTTCTGTCGTGGCCTCAATTCGTGAGAGGGGTTATTATCCGGTCTGGAAGGATTGGGAGATCTGTCTCGGCTCAACCCATTGTTAATCACATCGGTTATGAATATCTCTTCTGATCACGTCTCTTCGGTCGACACTGAGCGTTATGCGCGAAACCTTATGCTTGAGGGTTTCGACATATCCTCTCAGGAGCGCCTGGCCCGTGCCTCTGTGGCTGTTGTGGGGGCCGGGGCGCTCGGGTCGGTCGTGGCTATGTATCTGGCTGGTGCCGGAGTCGGCTCTCTCAGGATAGCCGACTTCGACTCCATCTCTCTCTCCAATCTTCAGCGTCAGATTTTCTTCGCCGAATGTGAGGTGGGCAGCCCTAAATGTGAGGTGCTATGTAATAAGGTGATGAGCCTGAACAGCAATACGCGTGTCTCCCCTTTCCCCTNTGCCGTCACCCCGGATAATGTCGCTGATTTCATTGCCGGGTGCGATGTCGTGGCCGTGGCCACCGACAATCTCCCCTCTAAGGCAATGGTAGTCGACGCAGCCATCCGATCCTCCATCCCGGTCGTTGTAGGTGGCGTGCGGGAATTTCAGGGGCAGATCTCTCTGTTCACTCCCGACTCCGCCCTCTCTTTTTCCGATATATTCCCCTCCGATCCCGCTGTCAGATTATCCCCGCCGGGCGTCTTCGGCCCGGTGCCGGGGATAGTGGGAGCTATGCAGGCTGCCGAGATCCTGAAACTCCTTGCCGGAATCGGTTCACCCCTCAGGAATACCCTTCTGCATTTCGATGTCAGGGATATGAATATACGCAAATTCAGCTTCTGACCCCGGTTTTTCCTCTGCTGTCGCGTGCAAGTCCCGATTTTTTTTTGTAACTTTGCGTGGGGGAAAAGCACTCCCCGATCACTATGATGGCAGACAGCAACGACCTTTTTGAATTCGACGATTTCTCAGGCACCGATATTTCGGCTTCTGATTCAAATAACGTTTCCGATATCGCCGGCTCTGACTCCGAGCCGGCCGATGTCGTGCATCCCGACGCCGACGCGCTTGAAGTAGAGGCGGAACGTATTATCCCCGACTCTCCTCAGCCCGCAGCCGGCGACTACGACGACAACGCTATTCAGCATCTTGAATGGAATGAGCACATCCGACGCCGCCCCGGTATGTATATCGGAAAACTCGGAGATGGTTCCCATGCCGAAGATGGTATTTATGTCCTTATAAAGGAGGTGGTCGACAACTCTATCGACGAATTCAATATGGGAGCCGGAAAACGCATCGACATCTCTCTCTCAGAGGAGGGTGTGGTGAAGATTCGCGATTATGGCCGTGGCATACCTCTCGGAAAGGTGCGCGAGGTAGCTTCCGAAATCAACACCGGCGGTAAGTTCGACGATAAGAACTTCAAGAAGTCGGTGGGTCTGAATGGTGTGGGCCTGAAGGCGGTCAACGCCCTATCCACCTACTGCAAGGTGGCAAGTGTGCGTGATGGCAAACGCGTGGAGGTGGATTTTGAAAAGGGTAATGTTGTCAGCCAGACTCCACCTACCGACACNCGTGAACCAAACGGTACGAGCGTCGAGTTCCTCCCTGACCCCGCTCTATTCCGCGACTATAAGTTCCGGATGGAGTTTATCGAGACGATGGTCAACAACTACACTTACCTCAATGTCGGCCTTCAGCTATATTTCAACGGTAAGCGTTATCTCTCCCGCCACGGNCTCCTCGACCTCCTCAAGGAGAACATGACCTCCCAGCCCCTCTACCCTATCATTCACCTCAAGGGCGACGATATCGAGGTGGTCCTCACCCACACCGATCAGTATGGCGAGGAGTATTACTCTTTCGTCAACGGACAGCACACCACTCAGGGTGGCACTCATCTCTCGGCGTTCCGTGAGCATGTCAGCCGNACCATTAAGGAGTTCTCCGGAAAGGGCTATGAGTTCTCCGATATCCGCAACGGTCTTGTGGGCGCCGTCAGCGTCCGGATTCAGGAACCGGTGTTCGAGAGCCAGACCAAGACAAAGCTCGGAAGCAAGGAGATTGCTCCCGGTAGTCCGGTCACTGTCAATAAGTTTATCGGCGATTTCATAAAGAAGGAGCTCGACGACTTCCTGCATAAAAACCCNGACATAGCTGAGACTATGCTCAAGAAGATNGCCTCAAGCGAGAAGGAGAGAAAGGCTATGGCCGGTGTCACTAAGCTCGCTCGCGAGAAGGCGAAGAAGGTGAGCCTCCACAACCGTAAGTTGCGCGACTGCCGGATTCATTACAACGACGCTTTCAAGCAGAATTCCAAGAATGAGGATCGCCGTGAGGAATCTTCAATCTTCATCACCGAGGGCGACTCCGCTTCAGGCACTATCACTAAGGTGCGCAATGCCGAGACTCAGGCCGTTTTCTCGCTCCGTGGCAAACCGCTCAACTCTTTCGGAATGACTCAGGAGGTGGTCTATAAGAACGATGAGTTCAATCTCCTGCAGGCTGCCCTGAATATCGAGGATGGAATTGAGGGCCTCCGTTATAATAAGGTGATCATTGCCACCGATGCCGATGTCGACGGTATGCACATTCGTCTCCTTGTCATCACTTTCTTCCTGATGTTCTTCCCCGATCTCGTGAAGAAAGGGCATGTCTATATCCTCCAGACCCCTCTGTTCCGTGTGCGCGACAAGAACGCCACCCGCCGCAACAAGACTAAACGTAAAAAGAAGGGTAAAGCCGACGACAANGCTCTCCCTGACACATATTACTGTTATACCGACGAGGAGCGTGAGGCCGCTATCGCACGTTTCGGCAACAACGCCGAGATCACCCGATTCAAAGGTCTCGGAGAGATCAACGATGTGGAGTTCGCTGAGTTTATCGGTCCTGACATGAGGCTCGACCCNGTCACNCTGAAGCGCGACGATACGGTCGACAAACTCCTTGAGTTCTACATGGGCAAGAATACTATGGACCGCCAGAATTTCATCATCGACAATCTCGTCGTGGAGGACGATTCTGAGATATGACACCATTATTTGCCGGAAGCTTCGATCCTTTCACCATCGGTCATCGTTCTATAGTGGAGAGGGCGCTCCTGATTTTCCCAAAAATCATTATCGCTGTTGGCTATAATGAGCATAAACCGGGCGAATGGACCCCCGGACAGCGTGTGAAGGCCATTGCCGGATACTATCAGGACGATGATCGGGTTGTGGTCACCTCCTATTCCGGTCTGACTGCCGACTTCGCCCGAAGGGCCGGTGCCGGTGTGCTTCTGAGATCGGTGAGATCCGTGCAGGACTATGAATACGAACGCAACCTCGCCGACACCAACCGACAGCTCTTCGGGATCGACACGGTGATCCTCTCTTCCGACCCCGCCCTCGCTTTTGTGTCAAGTTCTATGGTAAGGGAATTAATCCATAACGGATTTGACGCGTCTGAATATATAGTGGGCGACTTTCCCCCTCGTTTGTGATCTCAACCCCGGGGACAGCGTTTTTATATAACCCGTTTTTTAAAGATGAATAGATCACTCTTATATCTTGCCTCAGCCGCTTTCATTGCCGCCGCCGGCGTCGTGAAGGCCCAGCAGATTAATCAGAACCAGAAACTGAGGATGGCCGAGGCGGCTATCGCTCAGTTCTATGTCGACACTGTTAATGAGCCGAAGCTCGTCGAGGATGCCATAAAGGGGATGCTCGAAGGTCTCGACCCTCACTCTCAATATTCCAACCCGGAGGAGACCCGTGAACTCAACGAGCCTCTCGCNGGTAATTTCAGCGGTATCGGTATCACTTTCAATATGACTCAGGATACCCTCTACGTTATCCAGACTGTCAGCGGTGGCCCNTCCGAACGTGTGGGAATACTCGCCGGCGACCGTATCATTGCTGTAAATGATACATCNATTGCCGGCGTGAATATGAAGAATTCCGACATTATGAAGCGCCTCCGTGGCCCGAAAGGCACTGACGTCGATGTCAAGGTGCTCCGCAACGCTCAGGGATCGCGCGATACTATCGACTTCACGATCACACGTGCCGATATNCCTATCTACAGTGTCGATGCCGCATATATGGTGGAGCCGGGCGTCGGATACAT
The DNA here is from genome assembly GCA_014801605.1 of Bacteroides sp. Lineage (GTDB taxonomy): Bacteria > Bacteroidota > Bacteroidia > Bacteroidales > Muribaculaceae > Lepagella. Next base: position 17,619 of record JAAVDU010000018.1, on the reverse strand, counting down.
CCGCGTCAATAAGTTCGCGGCCGANACTGCACGCGAGGTGCAGGAGGCCCTGAAGGACCTGAAGAAACANGGGATGGATAAACTCATTCTCGATCTCGTCGACAATGGCGGCGGATATCTCAACGCCGCTGTGGAGATGCTCAGTGAGTTCCTCGAGCCGGGCAAGCTCGCCGTTTTCACCCAGGGCACGAAATCCTCCCGCCAGGAGATGCGCACAAGCCCCTCGGGCGCGAAACCACTCTTCGCCGACGGTCGCCTCGTGGTGATGGCCAACCAGTATTCTGCTTCTGCCTCGGAAATCACNTCCGGTGCTATCCAGGACTGGGANCGTGGCCTCGTTGTCGGACGCCGCACATTCGGTAAGGGACTCGTCCAGCGCCCTATCCCTTTCCCCGATGGCTCNATGATGCGCCTCACTGTAGCCCATTATTACACACCCTCCGGTCGNGATATTCAGAAACCTTATCAGAAGGGGGATCAGAAAGGCTACAACGAGGATATGCTCGACCGTTTCAACCGTGGCGAGCTNATGCATGAGGATTCNATAAAGTATATCGACTCGCTCAAGGTNTCCACTCTGCGCCTCAACCGTCCCATTTATGGCGGCGGCGGAATTTCTCCCGACCGTTTCGTGCCGCTCGATACCACGGAATATACCAAATATTACCGCAATGTCGTGGCTAAGGGTATCATCAACCGCTATGTCATAGCCTATGTCGACGACCATCGGAAGGAGATCAAGTCTCGCTTCCGCACCGATAATGATTTCGTAAAGGGCTTCTCTGTATCTCCCGAAATGCTCGCGAGTCTGCATGAGATGGCCCGCAAGGAGGGTATCGATTACGATGATGCCCAGGCCGAACANAGCGCTCCCCTCTTCTCGATGATTATCAAGGCCCTTATCGGCCGGGATATCTACGACAATGCCACATATTTCAAGGTCTACAATACTCACGACCCGATCTTCAACGAAGCATTGCGACTGATCAACTCTCCTGATTACGACAAGTTGCTTTCAGGCAAAAAATGATATATCGTCCGGATAAAGTNGGAAGATAAGGCTCTTATCCCCCCGACNATATCCGGACGATAACACTNTTCCATANAGCTACTATANTCTAACTAACATACGGACGAATGAAACTGTCAAAAAGTTTGTTTACTCCAATTTCTCTCCTGACCATCTCCACCCTCGCCATTCTCCCGGCCGAGGCCCAGTCTTCCCGCAAATTCCGCCATCTCCCTCCCGCTAAGGTGGAAACGGCTGAAATTGAGGAGGAAGAGGAATCACTCCTTCCGGATATCGATCCCGAAGTGTTCAGAGTCAGAGATGTCGATGAGATCATCTCCTCTCTACCTCTCCCCGAGGTCACCCCCACCCCTATCAATAAGGTGCTCGGCCCTTGGGTGTTCCTCGGCTATCGACACGTGAATCCCCGCCGCTCTTTCACNCCGGTATATATCCCGGAGGATGTGAAGGTTGCCACCAACGATTCCATTGCTGAGGAATTCGCGGAGTTCACCGATCCCGACGATCTTCTCAGGGAGCCCCTCGATTCCGTAGGATTCGCACAGGAAAGCATTTATCTCGAGGAGCTGGAGGAGCCGACCCCCGATATGAAGGTCCTCTCCCCCGATTATACCCCCTCTTGGCTCGCCGATGCCCTTACACAATACCGTATTCAGGAGGATTTCATGTACTCCAATATGGTCGACAACTACAAGAATATCGAATATGCATATTGGGATCTCCCTGTCCCCCCGCGTCTTAATGACGATGAGGTGAGCTTTGAGGCGTTCATCAAGAAACTCGATCTCCCGGAGGTGGAGACCGACAAGGCAATTCTCCCCGAACAGGTTATCAGGAAGATCCATTGGCTCCATCGGTTTAATGCCTCCGCACAGTTCTCGCAGGCTTATGTCTCATCCAACTGGTATCAGGGTGGCAACAACCATCTCTCTCTCCTTCTCGGAGCCAACTGGAATGTACAGCTCAATAAGGTATATCACCCCAATCTCCTCTTTGAGAGCAATCTCTCTTATAAGCTGGGTCTCAACTCCACCCCGCAGGATGAGGTGCATGCTTATTCCATATCTGAAGACATTCTCCAGTGGAACCTCAACACCGGTCTAAAGGCTTTCAAGAAGTGGTATTACTCTTTCACTACCCAGTTCAAGACCCAGATTTTCCGCAACTATGCGCAGAATTCCATGCAGCGCACAGCCTCTTTCCTCTCTCCGGGCGACTTCAACATGGGTATCGGTATGTCTTACAACCATTCCACGCCAAAGGTGCAGCTCACAGCAAGTATAGCCCCTCTCTCCTACAACCTGAAGACCTGTATCACCGACAAAATCAATCACTCTCAGTTCAATATCGAGCCGGATAAAAAGACCCACAGCGAAATCGGTAGCAATGCCGAGATCAACATGACCTGGAAAGTGATGTGGAATATCAACTACCGCACCCGCCTGTTCATGTTCACCGACTATGACTATTTCCTCGCCGACTGGGAACATACCATCAATTTCGATGTCAATAAATTCCTCTCCACTCAGATATATGTCCATATGCGTTACGACACATCTACCGAGACTCTCACCAAATGGAAACATTTCATGCTCCGTGAGGTGTTGAGCTTCGGCCTCTCCTACACGTTCTCTACAAAATGACAAGGTGTCTCCCTTATATCTCGACATGCCACACTCTGCGGTCAGCTGCTGTTGAAGCCGCACTGTGTGGCATGCTCCTTTTATCCACTTGCCTGACGCCATCACCCCTCGCGGCTCAATCCCTCCCGGCCGGTGCCGACCCNCGCTCTATCGCTGTCTACGACTGTGAGGCTGCCCGGGAAATCTGCGACCTTCTCCCTCTCGATCATCTTGAAGGAATCTGGATATATCCCGAAGATAATGTCACGGTCCTGATTCGCCGGCGCCAAGATATATCACCCTCCGCCTTGCCTGAATATGCGCTTATGGTCGTGGCTACCTCCGATGTATCTCTCCACCCCGGAGAGGAGATCGGAGTCATGAAGGCATCCCCCGATGAGGGAAAATTCAATATCAGCCTGTTCACGGAAAGAAAAAACGGGCTTCTTCTGAAACCCGTCACATGTTCTGCCCGTCTCGACAAGAATGGTGAGACACTTACCTTCCGGCAGACAAATAAGAAATTCAGATTCCGGTTCACTTTCAACCCCTCTCTTATTCTCCCGAAGTTCTGGAGAGTGGTACGCTTCAATTCAGGCACTTCCCATGAGCAGAACGATACGCCTCCTTACGGAATGGTGAAGATCTACCCTTCTTACGATGGTAACGGTTCTTCGCGCCGACAACCCCGTTACCTCTGATTCCGTTTCACACCACCGTATAATATCCCATATCATTTCCCCTTATGACTCATTTCGGATTTAAGTCTCTCCATATCCCTGCCATCTTGACTGCCTTTGCGCTCCCACTCCTTATCTCTCACTCTCTGAACGCGAAAAGAATCACCACCACCCATAAGGTGGTGAAGAAAACTTACGCGAAATCAGATAAAAGCAAAAGCCGGTATGTCGCGAAAGATCAGGAATCTCTCCGTAAGGTGTTGGCAGGCGAAAACTCCATCGTCGATGTAGTCGATTCAATACCCGTCATTTTCTCTGCCGATTCCGTTTCCTTCTCCGGCTACGACAAGACTGTATCCTCATCTATCGAGACCTTTCTTGTCACAAACCGCAACCCTATCCCCATNCANCGCATCGAAGTCAGAATCACATATCTTGATATGAATGGCAGAATGTTACATTCTCGTGTGGCCGAGGCCTACTGTTTCGTACCCCCGGGTGAGACAAGGAAAGCCGACATCCCTACCTGGGACAAGCAGAAGACCTATTACTACTATCTCGGACCGGAGCCCAAACGTGTGGCCACCCCNTATAAGGTCACAATCCAACCGCAGGCGTTCTATATCTCACCGGCCTNCGTTCACTGATTTCAGTTCCCCTTCGTGGTCATGATGTTGAGCACAAGNCGATCTGTCTCAAGCATCGCCTCTCTACCTATCGACGTGAGATTATGTATGGATCTGTCCACATCCTCGCAGATTATACCCTCTTCTGATGTGACGCATCTACCCTCTGTGGCGAGCATCGCCGACATCAGGGCTGTCGATACCCCCGATGAGATCTTCATTGAGCACGACGGCTTTGCTCCGTCGCAGATCATCCCGGTCAGGTTGGCTATCATATTCTTCACGGCGGCTGCCACCTCCTTGTATCCTCCACCCATAAGATAGGTGATCCCGGCCGAAGCTCCTGTGGAGGCCACAACGCATCCGCATAGTGCGGAGAGGCGTCCTAAGCTCTGCTTTATATATATACTGATGAGATGACTGAGCACCAATGCTCTGGTCAGCTGCTCCTCCGTAGCTTCTATATCCTCCGCATAACTCACTACTGGCATTGTGGCGCATATACCCTGGTTGCCGCTCCCGGAATTCGACATCACCGCTATATTGGCCCCTCCCATACGCGCGTCGCAGGCAGCCGATGTATAGCTCATCATGTGGTCAAGCGGGGAATCTCCGAAGAGCATCTTTCCTCGCCCACGGATTGTGGCTCCCAGCGAATGACCGTATTCTCCGTTCAGTGCCAGATCGGCCGCCGCCTTGTTGAGCCGTTTTGCCTCTAAGATAAAGGAGATCTCATCTATCGGGGCTGTCATCGCGAAGTCGTACACCATTCTGAGATTGAGCTGTATATCGTCGTCACAGCTCTCCCCGCACCCGCTTCCGCCATCTCTCGAGTCGAGACTCACTACATCACCGCTGCGGAGATACACAAAACCGGTGTGCGACCCGGAGATCACAGCCTCCGCCGTTCCCTCACCCTCGTCTCCATAGGCCGTCACCTCTATATGGAGGTTGGATGGNGCATTCTCGCAGAGAGATATCGAAATACGTCCCTCCGATATATACCTCTTCCCCTCTTCTACCCATTCAGGAGTGACATCCCGCAGTACCTCCAGCCCATATTCCGATCGCCCTATCAGGGCTCCGAGAGCTACGGCTATCGGCAGACCGATCATCCCGGTGCCCGGTATCCCTACCCCCATCGCATTCTTCACAATATTTCCGCTCAGGCGTAACTCAAGTCGCGAAGGTACCCTCCCGAGAAGTTCCTTCCCCTTTGCCACACATAATGCCACAGCCGCAGGTTCTGTACATCCGAGGGCCGGCACCACTTCACGTTTTATAAGTGAGATTATCTCCTCGCGCGTCTCCTTATCAGTCACGCCCGCGCTCTCTTCATGGGTATGATTCATCTTCATCGGTTTAAATATTTATTCTTCTGTCTCTCCAGCATTTCCGGCATAGCGACACATATCTGTCGTTACCCCCTATCTCCACCTGTTCACCCTCGGTCACTATGCGTCCGTCAGAATCTATGCGGGCATTGATGATGGTCTTTCGCCCGCATGAGCAGGTCGATTTCACCTCCTCTATTGAATCGGATATCTCGAATAGCCTGCGGGAACCCTCAAACAGCTGCGACCGGAAATCGGTGCGCAGACCGAAACACATCACGTTGCAACCGTAGTCATCCACCACACGGGCAAGCTGATCCACCTGCTCCGGAGTCAGAAACTGAGCTTCGTCTACAAGCATCCATTCCGGAATCATACCCCCGTCGCCATACATCCTGCTCATAAGCTCGTAGAGATTGGTATCCTGATAGATCCACTGGCATTCACGCTCTATCCCGATTCGGCTCCGGATCACATTGCGTGCCTCGCGGGTGTCGGTCACAGGCTTGAAGCAGAGATAAGCCACACCTCGCTCCTCGAAATTATATGCCGTGGTGAGCAGAAGGGCTGTCTTTGCCGAGCCCATCGTCCCATATCTGAAATATAGTTTGCCAATTCGTTTCATTATCTCCTCCGGTGTTCTCGCCGGTATGTTGTCTTGGTTTTATCGTTACTGCAATTCTTTACGCACGGAGTTTTTCACCCCATACCCTTTGCAGTTGTAAAGGTAACAATTTTTTTCGGAAAAATCATCAATCCCCTCAACTAAGATGCGGTTTTTGTTGTTCTCTTTATATACCGCATCATGGCATAAGTCTCTCTTCCCGGCCGTTGCGGAAGAATTTATTTATCTCTTATACAAAAACACTTTAATTTTATTTCCACTATGAATATCGCTGAAACAATATCCGTCAATCCCGTNGACAAGACTTTGGGTGCTTTAAATCCGGAAGTGGCAGCACGTTTTATCAGAGAGCACAACGTAATCGCAACCCCCTCCGCTTATAATAAGAAGGATTCTCTCAACTTTTGCTTTGCCTCTTCAGCTCCCGGTGTCAACAGATTTGCCGGCTATATGCTTTTATTCCGTGCGATATTCTCTACTCTGCTGATTGTGTCAGGCAGCTTTATCTTATCCGGCGAAATCCTCTCATCCACACCATTACTGTCATCTCAATTATTAGGCGTCTCTGAAATCCTGATCGGTTCTTTTCTTCTGTTCGGCTTCCTCTCACGTTTTGTAATGGGCATCTCCACACTTCTATTCGGCTATCTCAGCGTAATGGCCGTAATGTCCGGAGTGTTTGATATGCAGANCCTCCTCTGCTGCATGGGTTCGCTGATCTTCACTATCGCNGGCGTCGGTAAATACTCTGCCGACTTCCTCATCAGGAAGGCCATTATCAGAAGAGCCATCAGCCGCCGCAACAAAATGAAAGCCGANCGTCTTACCTACCGCGCTTACAGTTTATATCATTGCAATTGATCCTATTGACAAAAAGAACGGCGAAAATCATAATGATTTTCGCCGTTCTTTTTGTNATCGTTCTCAGCCTCCCCATAATCGGAGGCAGTGAGGCTATTTATGCGTTGTAAGGCTGAACGTTGATAAACTTGCGTCCCTCCTTGCCGGTGGAGAATACTACTACTCCGTCTACGAGTGCGAAAAGGGTGTGGTCCTTACCCATGCCCACATTGAGTCCGGGATGGTGCTGAGTGCCACGCTGACGCTTCAGGATATTTCCTGCCTTGCAGTTTGACCCACCATAGATCTTCACACCAAGTCGTTTGCTTTCTGATTCGCGGCCGTTCTTAGAACTACCGACACCTTTTTTATGTGCCATATCTGATGAGTTGTTTTTTTACTTTTCGATTGATTTTACCAATACTTTCGAGAACTGCTGACGGTGACCGTTCTTACGACGATAACCTTTGCGGCGTTTCTTCTTGAAGACAATCACTTTGTCGCCCTTTACAAGGGGAAGAAGAACCTCACAGTTTACTTTTGCACCTTCAACGGCAGGTGCTCCGACCTTTACGTCGCCGTCGGCATCCAGAAGAAGCACCTTATCAAATGTGATGGCATCTCCCTCTTTTACCTCATCGCCGAGATGATGGACATAGAGAAACTTTCCCTCTTCAGCTTTAAACTGCTGTCCTTTGATTTCTACAATAGCGTACATTACTATATTATAATTGAAATTCAATTAAATCCGTTGGGCGGAACGCTTCTACGCTCTCTTTTTCAAGCCTTGGCGGAATTAGCGACTGCAAAGTTAACACTTTTCTCCCACATATCCAAATCAATCCCACCTTTTTTAGGGCAACCGCATCAAAAATGACCCACTGGCGTGGATCGGCGCAACTTTACTCCTTACGGATATCAGAACAAGTTACGAGAGCAAACTGTCAAACACCCAACCATCTCTATCTCTAAATAAGAGAGAATTGCTCTATTCGCAAAGTTAGGTAATTTTTTGCAAATGAGCACTACGAACGCTTAGATTTTTTTCTTTTTTGTTGTCGTTCTCGCACAATTCATACCAATTGTTGAGCAAATCAGACCCCCGAACGATTATTAAGTGTTGAGAATAAAGCTATTGCACTTCATCCCAATCTCTTATTTAGAGATGGACATATATTGAGTGTTCGGAAAAGCGTAAGAAATAATTTTTCATGACTTTTTTTGAATTTTTTCATTGATGTTTCCATATTACTCGAAGCGCAAAGAGAACGCCGAATCGCTTGAAAGGACGTAGGCAAACTTTAATACCATAAATAAATGGCTCAATATACATTCAGAGTAACCGGCAAAGGTATGTACAACGCNCCCAAAGGTGCAACAGTTCAAGTAGTGAAGTCATCNTCTACCATCACTATGACCGACATCAAGGATGCTTTCAAGAAACANCTCGGTATCGACGTAACCGGCTCTACCTCAAACTACGANATCCAGAAAATGTTNTGAAGCATTCCCTGGNATGAATNACGTTTTTTCTACTAAAGCCGGTGTTTTCGAGACGGGCGATAAGGATGCAGATGGAGTCCTGTACAAGGACAACCGACTGTTGTCGTGTCGCAATCCGAAACTTGAGGAATACACGGTGGCAGNAGGCACCGAGGTGATATGCGACCGTGCATTCATGAATATGAAGGAATTACGCCGCCTCAGGTTGCCNGAATCAATCAANGCTATCGGTGAATCAGCCTTTTCGGGATGCAAGGTTTTGGCCGATATTGAAATTCCCGAAGGAGTGAGTGTAATACGACAGGCTACNTTCCGCGACTGCGAATCTTTATCTACTATCGAACTTCCATCTTCAATAATGGAGATTGAAAAGTTCGCATTCGGACGAGGATTNACAACACTTGTGGTCAATGCCATGAATATGGCTATCGACAAGTATGCGTTTATGAATGCACGCGACTTCANGACGCTCATTGTCCCTTGCGGAAGTGCCGACTATTACCGCAATTTGCTTTCNGAAATACGCATAAAAGCCGAAGTCGAGGAGAACGATAANAATAACAACACAAAATTCAACAACAANATGGAAGAAGAAAAGAAANTNAAAACCNTCACCGTCNANGTNTTCGGATACGAGAAATGGCTCGAACCNNAAGATAGCNNTGNNGATGAAGATNNANNCTNTGANNCTANATCNCGTTNTGCCGAGGATGGCATGATTTTCACNGTNGGAGACAAAGAATATACACCATCAGATTTCTCTGATGCAGATGATTTCCTTACTCCTGAGCAGCAGNAANNNTACAANGATNTNGATGNGNCNNNATTNTNNGCNGAATCNGGATGCNGNANAAGGCATNGCTNNATGTNANCANNGCATGGACCACTATCGACATCGAGATGCCTGAAGATGAGGATTTCGACCCCTCTAAAGCGGCTCTCGTACTCAGAGATTTCATCTACCCGGATGNATCAGACGAGNCGACAGTTTGTGNTTTCGTATATGATGGCAAAGTCTACGATTGCGNCNNGGAAGACTCAAGANGCANTTCCNGNGAAANNATATGGCCTGTTNATGACGACGAGGATGACTGGGATGAGGATGATGAATAAGAAACTTTCTCAAAGGTTTAATCAAGGCTAATTCAATGACAGCAAGATGCAATAAATGCGGAAAAGAGCTGCCGGAGGGGTGGGGATTTCCCTGCTGCCCCTTCTGCGGCTCTCCGCTTGCTGCCGAAGCGGCAGGAGTGAGTCTTGGCGATGCTAACGCATTTGCGGGAGATGTCAGTATCTCCGTGAGCAACACCAAGGTTGAGCGTCAGAAAGGCGCAGAGGAGGTTAAAGCCGAAAATCTCGGCCAGTATCGCCAGCTATGCAAACAGGCCCTTGCCGACGGCATTGTGACTGCCGAAGAGCGCGTGGCGCTTGAAGATGCCCGCGTAAGATTCGGACTCTCGCACGAAGAGGCGAATCAGGTGCTCGAAGCAACTAAAGCNGGAATGATGCGNCACAGTAAAAACGCNTTGGGCAAAATCCANCANGTGAGTCTGAATCAGATTCTCAAATTGATGGAGACCGGCAAAATCGATAATCTGCGCAGCTCGCTCGGACGCCTGGAGACAATGGCTCAGAAATATGATGCCGATGAGGTGCAGTGCAACTATTGGATGATTGTTGCCGGTCTTGANCCCGAACGATGCATCCGAGAATACGGACAGAGGCAAACCGATACGTATTGGCAAGCATTCTGGACCGCTATGGCCTATATCAACACAGGCGATTCCGCCGCAGCCGAGGGTCTGATCTCCGATCTTGAGGCATGGAGCGATATGCCGTTCGGCAACATCGCTTTATTGGCGGCGGCNAACTCTCTCTNTGAATATTGGAAAGACACTTCAATNCNGGATTNTAAGGAANAGGCTGAAGCGTTTGCTGAAGAAGGAGCCACGGGCAATACCGATCTTATCGATCCCTTTGCCCAAACCCTTATGTTGCTGTTGGGCGCGGAGAACGCTTACCAGCTTGAGGAATATCACAACGATTTCCTTTTCCAGATGGATTATGTGCTCAAAGGTATCACTGACCGTATACGCTCTGCAAGTGTGATGCAGGCTACACCGGAGATGCCTAAGATAGAACTTTTACCTGAATAGAGATGGACACTATAGTAGGACGCGGAGGCAATCAGGCCATTAATCTGTCAGAGTCGGGAGCAGCATCGGCACATTGCGTAATATCCAAAACCGACAGTGGATATAATGTATATCCTATCAATGTGGCTCCCACATTCGTAGATGGCAGTCGCATTTTTGAGATGGACGATGAATTTGACGGGAAATCCAAGATCAGCGTAGGGAATTTCACCGGAACAATTGAGGACTTGTACCGGCAGGCGGACTTTTCCGGAATAACCGACTGGGGAACCATGTCAGAGCGTATGCCGGATGCCGACGCCGCGAAGATGTTCAATAATGTCACTGTCAAAGAATATATTGAAGATAATGATAATAAGGAGGCGTTGTTTTTATGGGATAACGCCGCAGCCTGTCAGGCATATTATCTGATAGAAGCCGGGAAACTGCGCAAAGCCCAGGAACTTCTTTACGAGGCCGGCGATGAATTGTATGAGGCACAGGATGGAAGTGTTAGGCTAAAGACGGCTTACGCGTCGCTACAGGTGCTTCTGTCGTGGCTTTACGTCAAAGCCGGGCGGAAAGATGTGGCTATTGTGGCTAAGAACGGCGCGCAGCAGCTGATAGGAGCCGGTGCGCAATGTTCCGCAAGAGTGTTGAACCTTCTTAAAACCTTAGACTGAATATGACAGACCAGGTGTATAGAGAAAATAAACAACCGGAAAAGAAAGAGACAACAGATGTGATGACCAAGACAGATACATCCGTTTCTAACCAACAGGTATTCAATCTGGATGAGAACGGTTGGCTGACATTCAACGATAACATCACTGTCATTCCTTTAGATGTAAATTTATTGATTAAAGGCAGGAATGCCAAGGTGATAGACCTCAGCAATCTCCGGAATTTAACTTCTCTCATAAGTTCAGATAATCATACTATCGGACAATGGGCCAAGAATGTTGAGAAAGTGATCCTTCCTGAGTCAATTACCAAAATAGATGCAGGTGCTTTCGAAAATTGTGGGAATCTGACTGAAGTCATTATGTCGGATAATGTCACCGAGATCGGAGATAAAGCCTTTGGCTGGTGCCGGAAACTCAGAGATTTCAAATTCCCGGTATCATTGAAATCCATCGGAGAAGATGCGTTCACGTGCTGCGAGGGATTCACAGAGCTCCACTTTCCCGATTCATTGGAAAGCATTGAAGAAAATGCCTTCTCCTATTGCGAGAAAGTCAAAAAGATTACTTTCGGGCGTTCTTTGGAACGTATTGGGAGTAATGCTTTTGATGGTTGCGACCGTATCAAAACAGTTAAGTTTACTTGTTCAGTCGCGGATATTGACGAGAATGCCTTTGGTGTGATGCCTCCGGAGTTTGAAACAATATACGATTATGCGATCGATTTCGATTGCCTGAAAGTAAATTCTTGGGGTGAGGTTGAGCGGTATCGTGATCAGGATCCTCTGCAACTGAAAGTAGTGGATCTCTCAGGAAGCAATCTGAAGGAATTACCATCCAACGCGTTTGCCGATTGCGGGAACCTTGAAAAGGTTATACTGCCGAAAGGATTGAAAGAAATTTCATCATCAGCGTTCTATGGCTGTCATTCCTTGAAATCGCTTGAAATTCCTGAGAGTGTGGAGGTGATCAACTGCGGTTTCGAGGAGTGTGGTATAGAAGAACTCACTTTGCCAAAAAGACTGAGATCTCTCTGCACATCCGGCCTTAAGTATATCGACATGTCGCAATGTGAAGCGATACGCGTACTGAGCAACGACAACTTCAGTATTCATGAGGCTGAAATAGTGTATCTGCCGCCATTTCTTGAAAAGATTGGCGACTACGGATGTCTCTCAACTATCGAATACTGCTTTGCTCCCCCTACTCTAAAAAGTATCGGAGGAGTCAATGGAGTCGGATTTTTCTGCGTTTCTCCGAAAATAGACCTGTCGAGAGATCTCAACAGGTCATTGCTCCATGTGCCGACGGATAATCTTGAGGCCATCAAAGCAGCCGCGCAGAAAGCCGGTCTCAGAGAATCCCGCTTCCAGGTATTGGAGATGCCCTATACGTTTGAATATATGTACGAAAAATAATAATATAATTATATGCGCTGTCCGAACTGTAACTACCCGGTTTTACCTAAATTTGATAAGTGTCCAAAGTGTGGCACATCCTTAAAAGAAGAGGCTTCAATGGTCTCCCCTACCTCTTCATTTGATTTTGACGTTCCCCCTTCCAAATCATCGGTTATGTCCGGTGATTTAGACTTTGACACCTCTTCGGCTCAAACTCAATCAAAAGCAGAACAGCCTGTCGATGGGGTGAGTATCATCAGCGGTAAAGCCGTGTGGAGTCTTGGTCCCGGTCAGATTGCGCGTCGCGTAAGTGAGCGGGAAATGGCTGACTGCGGCGCCGTAAAAGGCGTAGTAGTTCAGGATGGCGTCACTGCTGCGGTATTCTCGGATGGCAAACTGGTGCAGACTCTCGACGGCGGCATCTATCGCTTCTCTAATGAAATAGTACGCCGTGAAGGGAAGCAGGTCTCTGTCACTCCGCAGAACACTGTAGCCGCTCCNNCNGCTCCTGCTCAGACTGAAGAAAAGAAGAAAGGTTTATTAAGTAGACTGTTCGGCGCCAAAAAGCAGGAAACGCCGGTTCCGGCCAATGAAAAACCAATGCTTCCGGCAAAGCCGAAAGAGAAACCTGCAATGCCGCCACAACGCAATACATCGGTGGTTGTGGTATATCTCATTTCAAATCGCGTCTTCGAAGAGACTTTCGGCAGTGCAGGCTCGGCAAGTTATGTCCCCTTTGAAGTCACTGCTAACGGAGCACCGCTGAAAGTTGGAGCATCGATGCAGATGCGTGTCACAGATTTCGAGACTTTCCGACACCAATATCTCGTCGACAGCAACGAAGTGAGTGTTGAGTCGCTGCGCCGGCTGATGACTCCTTGGGTCAAACAGATACTGGAGCATGCTTTTGCAACGATGGACGTCAACGCCGGACGTCTGACCGACGACCAGCAGGAACATCTTAAGCAAACTCTCGGCACGATGCTTCAGAGCCGTCTGTTCGGCATATCGATTCTCAATATCTTCGATTTATCAACACGCGATGAAGAGTTTGAGCGCCTGAGCGAGCAGCAACGTCAACTTGCTCAGGCAGAGAAAGAAGCCGAGGATTATATGCGCGAGACGGAATTCCGCAATCGTCTTGCAGACTTTGAAATGCGTCAGGAAGCGGAGCGACAGCATAAACAGAATGATTTTGATCTTGACCGGGATAAGGAAAACGCCCGATTTGAGAGAGAAGCAAGAGAACTGAATAAAGATAAGCTGCTGAGTGAAGATGAATTTAATCAGTTCATGGAGCAGCACGCTCTGGAAAATCGCCTGGCAGAGATAGCGCGTAATGCTGACGAACAGACCCGACGCTATGAGTCGGAGAAAATTCTCAACGAACTCTCCGCAAAGAAACTCATTGATGAAGATGAGCGTAAGACAATTGAAGAACGCATAGCCAACGGACAATTCGAACGCGGACAACTTAACGATGTGATCCGCCATAAGGCATTGGTCAGCTCCAGTCTTGAAAAACTGCGTCTTGATACGGAACTGGCCATGCAGCAGTCTGATGCAAGCCATAAGCTCGATATGCGTGCTATGGAGCATGAGACAGAGCGTACTGATCTGGAGAGTCTGCTCTACGGCAAGCGCTATGCAATAGATCGAAAGAAGGCCATCGATGAACTGGAGATGAAATCCATTCACCTTGACGCCGATCTTGAGACCCGACGGAAGGAAGATGCCTATGCGGAGGAAAAATATCTGCGCGACAAGAGCCATGATCACGATGAATGGGCAGAAAAATTCATGCGCGAAGGTCGGGAAATGGATCGTAGTCGCGAATACCGCAAAGCCGACGCCGATCTCGATTTCGATATACGTTCGCGCAATGAGGAGCATGACTTTGAGATGGGCCGCAAGCGTGATGAACATGACTTCGATATGGAGTCGAAGCGTAAGACTCAGGATTTCGATATGGAGTCGCAGCGCAAGACTCAGGATTTCGACCTGGAGTCAAAGAAGGCTCAACTCGACTTCGACCTTGACGACCGTCGTCAGGACAAAGATGTGGAACGCACCGTGCGTCTTGACGAACATGGTCAGAATATTGCAGACCGGGAACATGCCCGCGCCCGAGAGACAAAGCATGATGATTTCAATATGGAATCGCAGCGCAAAGCTCAGGATTTCGATATGGAGTCGCAGCGCAAGACTCAGGATTTCGACCTGGAGTCAAAAAAGGCTCAACTCGACTTCGACCTTGACGACCGTCGTCAGGACAAAGATGTAGAACGCACTGTGCGTCTTGACGAGCATGGCAAGAACATCGCCGACCGGGAACATGCACGTGCCCGCGAGACAAAGCATGATGATTTCAATATGGAATCGCAGCGTAAGGCTCAGGATTTCGACCTGGAGTCAAAAAAGGCTCAACTCGACTTTGACCTCGACGACCGACGCCAGGACAAGGATATAGACCGAACTATGCGCCTCGATGAGCATGGTCAGAATATTGCAGACCGGGAACATGCCCGCGCCCGAGAGACAAAGCATGATGATTTCGATATGGAGTCGCAGCGCAAGGTTCAGGATTTCGATATCGAATCACGTCGCTTCCAGATGGAACTTGATGCAGCCGACAGAGATCATCAGCGCCGTATGGAGGAAAAGTCTCTTGACTTCGATCAGAGCGAAAGTCATGCTGACAATGAGGTGAACAGAACCGCAAAGTTGTCAGACATTGAGCAGGCAGCCGCCGACCGTCAGCACGCCCGCGATATGGAGATGCGTCGCCAGCAGCAGGAGGAGCTACGCATGAAAGGCGATATAGCCATGCGCAATATGCAGATGATGATGGAGGCAAAACGCGCCGCCAAGAAAGACGAACTGGATGCAGCCACCGATCATTTGAACATAAAGAGTCAGATGACTGCTGAGCAAATTGCAGCTGAACAATTATCAAAACTCGATGCCTCAGCTCAGGCAGGTTTCATGGATGCCTTGAAAGAGAAATCTTCTTCGGCAAAAGAGGCTGAACTTGCGCGTCGCGAAGCCGAGATGACACGCCGGATGCACGAACTGATGATGGGTCGCGCAGATTCCATGCATGAACAAAACCGCAATGACCTCAAGGAAATGATGGCGCAGATGATGCAGATGCAGCAGATGAGTCAGCAGCAGGCAATGGACCTTGCACGTCATAGCATGGACACAAGCGCGAGCATCGCTGCAAGCAAAGCTTCCGCCGATTCCTCGGCTGCTGAAAGGAGAGCCGCCGACCTCGAACGCGACAACCAACGCTATCGCGAGGATGCCCGTCATGCACAGGAGCGGGTGGACAGCAATCAGGCACAGAGTCTAAACTATACTACTCGCGTTACCGAATCGGAAGTCCGCAGCGAACAAAATTCACAGACAGCGGCAGAAGTGCAGACAATGCGCGAAGAGGTTAAGACTGTGCCGCTCAACACCGCTTGGCTGCGCAGTCATGGCTTCACCGGAAGTTTCAATGAACTCGCGGGGCAGTTATCATCTCTTGGTGCATCAATATCGAAAGATTTTGATGCCGAAGGTAATCCAATTATTGTAGTGAATGGAATTGCCGAGGGACAGATTTTTGACACTCTTCAAGCATTTGGTGTGGAATTCTGATTATGAAAGCTCTTCTATTACAGGCACCACGAAATTTTACTACCCGTATTCCTAAAGGATATATCCTTCAGGTTGTGACAACACATTCCTGGAATATGCCCTCAACCGAAGAGGTGCGCGAAGCAATGAAACGTGCCGGTTTCACAACGCGTGAAGATTTGGCATGGGCTTGTCCGACAAACTGGATAGTACGAGAAATCAAACTATAAAGAGAAAGCCGGTTACCGAATTTTAAAACGGCGTCGCCCGAGTCAAATCGGGCGACGGCTGGCCGTACATCAATCTCCAACATGAACAATAATAATGAATTTTTTATGGACGATTTTTTTGAATACTGGGACAATGCGCTGAAATATTGGAGAGAAGAGGGACGAGTCCCGAACTCTCAAAAATTTTGGTTTGAAGAACAGAGCCACCTTAATCTTTATTCAGAACTAATGCCTGAACCGTATTGGGGAGATATCGACAACAATTCAGTGGTGTTCATCAATTTTAATCCCGCAGGTGCAGAAACAGCAACGCCGGATGATGTCAGTCATATATTTCAAAAAGAGAATCCGGAAAAGGTCTGCGGTTGGCTGAGTCCTGAATATAGTAAAGTTGCTGTATCCTTTCCTCTTCTTTCGAATGATCCTGAAGCTTACAAACACTATAAAGGAGCCGAATGGTGGCAAAAACGGGTAAAATGGATGAAACAGTTCGGTATAGAGGATAACAATGTTAAACCTTTCGCTATAGAACTGTGCGCATGGCATTCCCAAAAATGGACAGGTGGGAAATATCAGTCTAAGCTAAATGGCGATCCTGAAATTAAAACTTATATAAAGACCCTGTTTGGTCCTTGGCTTGAACGTGCACTAAAAGGTTCTGAATATCACCTTGCGCTTTGCGTGGGAAAAGAGTTTGCTGAAAGCGTTATTCCACTTATTTGGCCTGAGGCCCGGGATATCACAAAAGGGATAACCGGAAAAACTGATCACACCATTGTAAATGGAAATGCCCGGAAATTCTGGGTTTTTGCTATTGATGGATTGGGACATATAATATGCACTTCTGCTCAGGGTTCTAATAATATTCCTTCGTCATCAATCTTTGGCGAACATGAGAAAATGATTTTTAACAAAATAAAGGGAGAGGATTTTTGAATTTTTCAAAGAGAGTTACTATAGTAAGGGCGTTATGATTATATCGGCAAAGACAAAAATAATGATTGTGCCTGACTTCGGCGTTTCAGCCGATGATAAGGCTATGGTGACTCTCAGTGAGGCGATTGAGAATCGGGGAGATTATGTGGTCAAGATCGTTGACCTCCCGGCGGTTGTCCGTGATGAGCATGCTGACGAAGATATGACGGAACCCAAGGTTATTGAACTCGCGGCCCGAAAACTTGAGCAACTGTCAACGTGTTCAGGATTGAAATGGGATGGCAGTGACGACGAATGGGGTGCGCCTACTGCGGTAATAGTGTTCGGAAAGTCGGCGATGCTCGCCGGAGG
>JAAVDU010000017.1 GCA_014801605.1 Bacteroides sp. | reverse complement strand
AATGTCAGAGCCAATGACTATTTCATTCCTAAAGAAGCGGTAGACGGCTTGAGCAATCTGACGGTTCATTGAGCTGGCCCGACTGATGAAGAGAGTCTTTGCACCGGTATTAGCTTCAACTTCGGCCGGACGTTCAATAGTACCCTTTCGATGGGAATAAGAGAAGGTTGAATCCCTGCTGAATACCTTTGCTTTTCTCTTTTTAGGATAATAATACAGCTCTTCCGATGTGATGATGCCGTTTGATATCTGAAAAGAATATTCGTATTCAATACCTCCGGTTACAAAATTGATATAGAATTCCGATGGCTTGTCGCTATCAAATTTGAATGGTTCAAAATCAAACTTATCATCCTCATTATTGAGATGCGACGTCAATACCAATTCCCTGCAAAAAGATAGAGCCTTGATAATATTTGACTTTCCGGCAGCATTNCCACCGAACAGTCCGATAATATTTACAAATTGATCACCGGAAAATTCTATGAGATTTTCCGGCAACTCCCCGCGCAGTTGTCGTGACGACATATCTGCGGTAAAATCCAATATGGCATCTTCACAAATTGAGAAGAAATTTTTGAGTCGTAAGCTAATTATCACGGCATATTATTTTTCTACAAAAGTAGTAAATTTTCAGGAATGAAAAAATAGCGAAAAGNGNTGAGATGAACTTTTTTGGGTCATCTCACCCCTTGAAACGCTACAAAAAAGGGCATTTTAACACTTCTGATGGACTTGGATGGGTCACTTCAGCTTTTTTTCATTCTCCAANGCCTCTATAAAATCTGGAGGCNNNCGGGGTATCCAATCCCAATTTTGAGATCAGNAGCCGGGGTTTGGAGTCCGTCCGAACGACAGCANGAGTCCGTCGTTAGGAATCGGNCGGAGATGTTGCTGAAGAATTGTAAANGNCTTCCCTCACAGNTGCTTNGGTGCCNGTATGGCCGCTGGAGAGTCGCGAGATTTTGTCGTTTCACGGAATTATACTAATTTTGCAAGTGGATTTTAATAACGATTAAATCTAAACGATTATAGTTAAGNAACTTCCATACTTGAATCCTGACGATTCCTGATGTGGTCCATCCCTTATGATTCAGAAGACATTCCGAAATATCAATGAGCTGATTACCCGGCTATATCAGGATCGACGCCTGATCGCCGAGATGTTCCAGCACAGGCGTTCCGTCGATTTCTCTCACGANGATGCCCTGGGGCTCACCGAGGAGTCGAAGCTCGCCTTGCTCATCGGTTTCGGCGTACTTCGCGAAGAGGGCAATCTCCTGGAAATCGAGGAGTCATACCTTCAGTTCTTTGAGGAGGTNCTCCTTGCAAANGAGGAAATAACCGGCTCCGCAATAGCCGATCAGCTTGAACTGCTGAAGGAAAACATCAGGTTTTATCTGATGGAGCGCGAAAACCCTCTNCGGCAGATAAAGTATATCCGAAAGGTGAAGCGATCCCTGAGGAGCATCGCNCAGCTNTCGGCTCGTAATCTTATCGACTTGAAACGNAACGTCAACGATACTTTCAAGAATGAGCCTAACTATAATATCAAGCGTGAAAAACTTGAGAAGTATCTCAAGAATATAGAGGAGATAAANCGCCTTATCAACTCTACCCAGCAACTGCTCGACAATGAGAACGCTACTTTNGAGCATTTCGCCCCCGATGAGGATCTCTCGGCGATGATTGTCAGCGTCAGGATAGAACTCAACGAAGTGAGCCATGCCATTATCGAGCANCAGAGNGTAATACGCGATTACCTTCACCGTATCGACCGGCAGGACAGGATGATCAAGAAGATTCGCCGCCTGAAGATGCTGAAGGATCAGTTCCTTTGGAAATCTGCCACCGATCTTTACCCTGTGCTGGAGAGTAACGCGAATCTGTTCCTNGATCCGCTCCCTCCGGTGGCTCTNAGGCCATCTCTCTCATTTCTGCGTCAGACCGATGCCGGATCGGAGACCCTCGATGATGTGCGCCGNAATNTCGCAAAGACAATACGTACTGCCTCCAAAGGCCCCTCTCTGCTTACAGAAGACAATCTGNATGTGCAGCCGGTCATAGAGCAGTATGTCGATCCCGATCTCCTCGCCGAAANGTTCTTCCTTTCCGGTAAGGACCTTTTCAATTTTGTGATGGAATATGAGTTTGAGTTCCACCAGTCGCTTGAGCAGAGGCTCGTGCATTATACGGTGATTATACAGCGATATATCGACAGTCTCCGATTTACCGGGGAATGGCGCGNTTTCGACAACATTTCCTATCCTATAATACTATCTGCAAAATGAAATATCTCAAACAGGTCTACGACCGCCTGATACGCGGCAATTTCATATCTCGCGACAGTCTCTCGGAAGCTCAACGGCAGATGTACCGGGATATTGATGAATGTTCCCCNGAGTATGCCGACTTCTTTGNAAGCATCGGATTCATTCTCGAAGAGGGGGATGCATACTATTATCTCTCCAGAACTGAAAGCCGGACGGATCTCGCTAAGAAACTCGAAAGATATGGCCACTGGATNGATGTGCTCGACTTCCTCAAGGCTTGGGAACCGGCCTTCAANCCGGGNTACCGTTTCCGNCTCTCCCGCCTGCAGCATGCCATCGATATCGATATCGAGCTCANGGANAAGGTGGGCACNCTCTNCGAANNNAAGGAACGACCCTCNGAAATCGCTGCTCGCCTGATAGANGAGTTGAATCGTGCCGGNTTTGTCGAGACAATCGATGAGTCGGCCGAAGAGTATCAGGTGACAAATGCCTTCCTGTATCTGGAGGAGATAGTGGGTATGATAACAATTGAAGAGACCGACGATGAGACAGCTCAGTAAGATCATTTTTATACATAGTGCCAATATCCCTTATGCAGAGGTGAAGGTCGACGGCAACGTGCATTTCACAGGCACCCAGGGTGTCGGGAAAAGTGCTGTCCTGAGAGCCATGCTTTTCTTTTACAATGCAAATCCAGCACGCCTCGGAATACGCACACAGGGACAGAAGAAATTCGACCAGTTCTATCTCCCTCACAGCAACTCGTATATCATATATGAGGTGGAACGTGATGATGATCCCCCCTTCTCTGTGATTGTATCGAGGCAGAATGCCCGTGCTGTCTACCGTTTCGCCGACGGTCCCTTCTCGAAAGATTGGCTTATTGATGACTCCGGAAGTGTCGCCACCGACCCTGCCGAGGTGAGACGCCGTGTCAGACAGGCCGGCTACGACATAAGCAATATCATCACAAGTTATTCCGACTATCTTGATATTATCTACGGCAATACCCACGCCAAGCTTCAGCGGATGTTCTCGCGCTACCACCTCCTGAGTAGCCCGAAATACGATAATCTGGCGCGTATCATATCAAATGTCTTCCTTAACGAACGCGTTGATGCCCAGTTCATGAAGGAGACTATCATACAGTCGCTGGGCGATTCCGAACCCTCGATACATCTCAAAAGTTATGCCCGCCAGCTGGCTCACTTCACTGAGGAATATCAGGATGTGAGACTATGGTCGGATAAAAACCGTAAGGGGGAGAACGAGACGCTCAGAAAGGCCGGAGTGCTTATCGAGACTGCCAATTCCCTTCATGGATGCCGGAGCTATCTTTCCCAGCTTGCCGGGAATCTTGCCTTCGCTATGGATTATGCCGACCGCTCTCTCCCCGCNATAAACAAGGAATGTGAGGAACTTGATGCGATCCTCTCGGCAATCAGAAAGGAATCAAAGAGACTCCGCGACGAGTATAATGATAAGAAAGATAACCTTAACCGTGAGCAGGGTGTAGCGGCCGACAATATAAAGCGTGCCCGGGAGCGTCAGAAATTCTATGCGGAAAGGGGGATTGAGGAGAAACTGCGCCTGGAGGAGAATAAAGGGAAACTGGAGCTTGACCGCGACAGATTGAATGTAGAGATCGATCTCCTTGTCAAGAAGGCCGGAGATGTGCAGTCAAGATTTGACTCTCTGGCCAACGAGGCACGAAACGCTCATGAGCGGCTTGAGATGGAGGCTGAGAGGGCGATAAACGAACGCCGTAGCCATCTTAACGAGCAGCTCGGTGAATTGCGTAATGAAACCGATATCATTATCGAGAGAAACCGGGAAAAATGGANTGAGGAGGAGGAAGCTGCCCGCACACATGCCGACAGCCTGAAAGAGTATATCCACACCAAGGAGATACGCATCAATGAGGTGAGGCTTTCCACACCCTATGCCGCTGAGATAAAACTGGCCGAGGAGGCTCTCAACAATCTNAAACATGAGGAGAAGGAATTGCAGGCCAAGGAGAACGCTCTTCTNAGCAACGTGACGGCCNTCACAAACTCTATGGAGACGGAACGCCTCCGGATTGAGGCGGAATATGTAGATATCCTTGCCCCTGTGCGTAAAAGGGTAGAGCAGTTGCAGGGTGAGATAGCCGATGAGAATGGATTGCTTGACAAGTCGAAAGGCTCGTTCATCGAATGGCTTGAATCAAATCTCCCCGGATGGACCGATACAATCGGTCGTGTGGCCGACGAGAAGAGTGTGCTCTATAACACCGAACTCTCACCATCCCTATCATCTCTTTTCAGCGATGCCGAGGGTAGCTTCTTCGGGGTGAAGCTCGATCTGTCGCAATTGCCGGTGAAGGTGAGGAGTCCTTTCCAGATAAGGGAAAANATCGGTCTTCTTCAGGAGCGGCTCGATGCTGCTCTCCATGAGCTGGAGGAGAAAACGAAGGAGANGGAGAATGTCGTCAAGAAAGCACACGCCCGTATGATGGCGAAGCTCAACGCGGTGAATAAGGAGAAGGATACGGTGAGAGGGGCCGCGATGATGCTCCCTCAACGTATCGACAGGGCTACCGTGCAACTCAATGATCTGCTCGCCGCCTCCAAACGCGAGAAGGAGGAGTCGCTTAAGAAGCTTGGCGATGAGATGGAGACTTTACGCACGGAGTTACTGAAGTCCGGGGATTTCCTCGCTGCTCTCAAAGCAAGGAATATTGAGAGTCGCAAGGAGTTGGAAAACANNCGCAAGGCTAAGGAGACGTCCCTCCGCAAGGAGTGNAGCTCTTTTTGAGGAGCGGCAGCGTGAAAGCATTGCGGAAAGCCGTCGCAGACTTGAGGCGGAGCTGAAATCGCTCACTGCCCGACAGATNGAGGCCATGAAGAAGGAGGGTGTGGATACCGAAATGGTGCAGGAGAAGAAACTGAGTCTGGCGGAAATCTGCAATCAGTTGAAGGAGATTGATGCAAACCGCACCATCATAGTGGAATATCGGAAAGACAAGAGGGAGTATATAGATCGTATCGATGAGTTCAAGGCATATAAGGAGAGNATAGATTCCGAACTCCGCTCTCTTTCAAAAAAACATGAGGATGCGCTCAATTTGAAGAAAGAGGAGGAGACAGGTTGCTCCTCCAAGTTGGCGAAGCTCAGGCAACAGAAGGAGACTCTCAGGCAGGATCTCGATGATGCCCGTCATTTCCTTGAGTCGCCTACGGCCCCGGAGAACCTGAAGGATGCCGCTCCATTGGCCACTACCGACAGTTGTCGTCTGATAATACGGAATATTCATGACACCATCGCGAAGATCACCAAAGGATTTGAGGAGCTGAAGAGGTGTGTCAATATATTCCGTCAGCCCTTCTCGGCGCGNAATACNTTCGGATTCCCCGACCGTCTCTCGTCTGATGCCGATTATCTGGCCTTCGCCACAAGTGTGGCGGAGTTTGTGGAGAACGANAAGATCCGNGATTATCAGGCTGTATCCAATTCAATATATAAGGATGTGCTCGGACTTATCTCACGCGAATACTCTACGCTCGTTGAGCGTGAATCGGAAATCCAGAAGGTGGTCAACGAAGTGAATCGCGATTGTGCGCGTCGGCAGTTCGCCGGTGTCATCCGCAAGATCGAGATCAGTCTTAACCGTAGCGACAGCTCCGTGATACGCACTCTCCAGCATATTCATGAATTCTGGAGCGAAAACAGTATGGAGATAGGGGAGGCCAATCTCTTCTCATCCTCCGCCGCTTCCGACAGCAATGCCGTGGCGGTGGAATGGCTGAAACGTCTGTCGGAGATCCTGAAAGACCATCCCGATCTTGATGAGATAACTCTATCCGACAATTTCTCACTGAAGATTCGTGTGGATGAGAATGGCAACAACACCGGCTGGAGCGACAATCTGAAGATGGTGGGTTCCGAAGGCACCGATATTCTCGTAAAGGCCATCATCAACATCCTGCTTCTGAATGTGTTCAAGAAACGCTCGAGAGGGAAAAGAGGTGGAGGCGAGTTCCGGCTTCATTGCATGATGGATGAGATCGGTAAGCTTGCTGAGGAGAATATCAAAGGTATTGTCGAGTTTGCCAACGCCCGCGGAATATATATAGTCAATTCCGCGCCTAAGGTTCACAGCCCGCTATCCTATAGCTACATATACCTTCTTAACAAGGACTCCGGCGCAAATACCTTCGTCCATCCCGTACTTTCAACCCGTTAATACCGATAAATGCTTATGGAACTAAGAAAAGAGGAACTTACCCGTTATATACTCCCCATGAGGGAAGGTGGCTCCCTCCCTTTGCTCGGTGAGGCGGCCGACGGTTTCCGTTATGTGATAAAGATGCGCGGGGCCGGACATGGCAAGAAGGCTCTGATCTCCGAACTGGTGGGTGGCCTCGTGGCCAAGGCCTTCAAGTTCAGGACTCCCGAACTGGTGCTCCTGGATCTTGATGCGGCGTTCGGAATTACCGAACCTGACGAGGAGGTGCAGGAACTGCTTCGTAAATCCGAAGGCCTGAATCTCGGTATGCACTTCCTGGACGGAGCCGCCACTTTTGACCCCGCTGTAAACCGGATAGACCCTCTCACAGCCTCCAGACTTGTATGGCTCGATGCTTTCCTTACTAATGTGGATCGCACACGCCTGAACCCCAATATGATGATATGGCACAACGAGCTCTGGCTTATTGATCATGGTGCTTCATTGTATTTCCATCATTCATGGAAAGATCCTGCGACAGCGGCTCTTGANCCCTTCCACTATATAAGNCGCCANGCNCTTCTCCCTTTTGCCTCACGGCTTGAAGAGGCCGATCTCCTCATGCGTCAGGCCATCACTCCGCGCACTCTCAACAAGATTGTTGATCTTATCCCCGAGGAATGGCTGGAGGAGGAGGGTAGCGAACTCACCGCAGCACAGCGTAGGGAGGGATATCGGATATTCCTTACCAAACGCCTTGCGGAGAGCCGAATATTCACCGAAGAGGCGATCCGCCAGAGAGAGATGCTTAAATGACGATGGAGGAGGGTATAACAGGAAAGATTGGTTTGAATAACTATGGATGAGAAGATTATATATGAATATTGTCTGCTGCGTTATGTAGCCGACATTGAACGCGGAGAGTTTGTCAACATAGGGCTGATGATGATGTCGAAACGCTACCGATGGATGCGTTGTGAACTGAACATCGATGCGCAACGAATTTCCGCATTATTCCGTAATCCCGATATCGATCGACTCAGGATACAGTCATCCCTCTTCACTCGCCACGACGTCCCCTCCCCGGACATAACCGTTGAGGAACGCTATCGTTGGCTGGCAGCCGTGAAAAGCGCCATAATCCAGACCTCACCCTCACATCCCGGTCTATTGTCGCTTCCCGCCCCCTTTACCCGTCAGGAGGCAATACACCTCCTCGACACCCAGTTCCACTCCCTCTTCCACCGCCTCGTCCTCTGACCTCCTACCATTCTCCCCGGATTATTATTTATCCCAATTGTCGGTCCGGAAGGGAACAATCGGCATACCGAGCATATCATGGATCTTGCCGATAGCGAAATTCTTAAAGCAATATCTCACCGATTGGATTTCGCTNACATCAGGTGAACTCACCGTAATCGAAAGACCGTTCCGGTCAATCTCAGCCAAGGCCGGGTAAAACACCCGGTCCTCTCCGGCCACCTCAAATCCCTGCAGATCCTCATTGGGNGTGAANCCCTGCCACATGTCGTTGAACCATACCTCGGCTTTATCTCCCTTTANGTCCACTGATTTATAGGTAGGATATTTATGTGGTATCCCCTTTATTCCATAAGAATAGGTGGCAGCGGTGGCTGCTATGCGTTTCCCTATGTCACGCTTGTTTCGAGCATGAATGTCATCCGACTCGTCGGGATACACNAGATCGGAAGTGCATATGATATGCGCTCCGGGAGTCTCCTTAGCCGCCCGGTGCTGTGCTTCTCGGAAGAGGGCGGCATCTGTGCCGTTGATATCCCCATAATCCCAGCCCGGCAATTCCACGAAGTAGAATTGCATCTCGGAATTACCCCAGACATCACGCCAGTGCATTACCATATCTTTCTGTCTGTCGGGATAGTAGTTATGTCCTCCTACGTTCGACTCTCCCTGATTCCAGATAAACCCACGGGCCGTGTACCCCGCCAAAGGATGTATCATGGCATTGTACATCACACCTATACGACCCCAATCCTGCATTGAAGTATCGTTTCTCTCAGCTTGATAATCAAGATCGGGATAATTGTTGATAATCGACTCCGGTACCCAACCCTCTACTCTGGATCCTCCGTATGCAGAATTGATGATACCCACAGGCCTATCGATTATATCCTTCAGATTGCGTGCGAAAAACCATGCCAGAGCAGAAAATTCAGCTGTATTCTCCGGATTACTGGTTTGCCATGTCATGTCGATATCCTCTTCCGGCGAGTAGCTGATCTTACGCGGCACGTTAAGAAAACGGATCCCTTTGCCATTCTTCGCGCTGAACGTTATCTCTTCGCCGCCACCCTCTATCGGTTGATGCCAGTAGCCCCGGAGTGGCATATCCATATTGCTCTGTCCGGAAGCTATCCAGACTTCTCCCGCAAGCACATTGGAAAATACGACGGTATGGTTGTCCGAATTGTCAGTTATGGTGACACTCTGTGGATCGTAGGAGGGAGCACACGTTCTGATGCCGATACTCCATTTGCCCGATTTATCGGCCGATGAAATGGCTTTCTCTCCCCAGGAGGTCGCTACACACACCTCTCCTCCGGGTGTGGCCTCTCCCCATATCCTCACTAAAGTATCCGCCTGCAGAACCATATTGTCGCTGAATATATGGGGTATATGCAATTTAGAGGAAACAGTAAATGAAACACCGAATCCGAGGAGGGTGAATAACGCTATCTTGGTTTTCATACTTCTTCATTAATTAAAATTGCGTGATGCAAAGGGAAGCAATGAGTAGAGTGCTGTGGTCCAGTATTCCCAGTTGTGGCTTCCGTCTCTTACGCGAAGCTGACATGGAACTTCCTTGTCGCGCATCAGCTTATAGAATTCCAGATCGGGATACAGCAGGAAGTCGTCATCGCCGACATCCACATACCATCTCAATGTCCGGAGGTTTTCCAGATCCTTGGAACTCGCCTGACGCAGGAATTCAAGGCAACTCTTTTCTGCCACTGCCTGGCGTACTAATGCAACTTTATCTGAAGGATCTACTGCGTCTATCTTTTCGTTGTCAAGCCATCCCGCTATTATATAGGCCGAACTGAACATATCGGGGTGACGCTGGGCGTATGACGCCGTGCCGCCACCTCCCATCGACATGCCGGATATGGCACGGTTCCCCTTTCCTTCCTTCACACGGTAGGCTGATTCGATATAGGGGATAAACTCTGTGAAAAAGTACTTCTCATAATCCCATCCGGGCATATCGAAGTATCCGTTCCAGTCCACTCCGGGTCGTCCTCCGGCATTGGGACTCACGATTATCATTGGTTGGATCTCTCCCGAAGCGATAAGGCGGTCGGCTATCGTGGCAAGCGGTGCGTTGTGAAACCATGACTGATTGGTGTCGCTGAAACCATGAAGCAAATAGAGCACAGGATAGCTGCAAGTGGTGTCTGTCTCATATCCCGCAGGTAGATATATGGTATAATCTCTCGGCTCACCCAGAACTTTACTCTGCAATGTATCGGTCTCCACGATGCTGGAGCCGTGTCCTCCATTCAGTGTGCGGCTTCTTGAAAAGCCACACACTGAGGTAAAGGTGATAAATATTAAACCTAAAATAATTCTTCTCATATCCGGAGTATTAATTTGTAGTCTTTACTGCCAGACTCTTCGAGGGGGTATTATCCCCCATTACCGTAATGGTGGCATCACCGCAATCGTCGGTAGATTGAAGGATGATCTGTGCAAGCCCGTTAAACGTCTTGACTGAGAAGGTCTTTCCTATACCGTCGTTCGGGCGCTCAGCCACCTGAAAGGTCGGATCTCCGTTCCCTACTCCGAGGATTCTCGCCGGACCATCGACTGATATGTTGAGATCGATATCGGCATCCGGTACGAATCGTCCTTTCTTATCCAGTACTTTGACGGCAATTACTGCCACATCCATATTATCCGCTTTGATGGTGTAGCGGTCTGCCGACAGATCGAGTTTTGCCGGGTCGCCTGTTGTCTCGATCTTTGTCTCCATAGCTTTCCTGCCGTTTTTGTATCCTACGGCTTTTACATAGCCGGGGTTGTAAACCGTATTCCAGCTGAGATGTCCGTTCTTAGGCATCTCTTTCTTGCCAAGGCTTTTACCATTGACAAAGAGCTCTACTTCATCCATATTGCTATAGGCCCAGACATCCACCTCCTCATTCTCATGCCCTTTGAGATTCCAGTGAGGGAAGATATGCAGTACCGGCTCATCCGTCCACCATGATTTCAGATAAAAGGCCTCATCTTTCGGAAATCCGCAGTAATCAAGCACACCGAACTGTGAGCCTGTGGCGGGGAAGACCATGGGATTGGGCTCTCCGCGATAGTCAAATCCGGTCCAATAGAACACTCCCCCAAGCCATGGGCGTTCATCATAGAATTTCCAGCCTCGTTCAATAGCGTTGTAAAGACTGTCCGCACCACTCGGCGCCCGGTTGATTGCCTTCATAAGTCCATTTGAATGGTCATCATAGTAGACGCCACGCGCTCCGCAACCCGTGGTCTCCTCTGTGCCTACAGCCTTACGGTCGGGGTAGTCGGCACGATGACGGTCGATGGGATTCTGCAACACATAGTTATATCCGGCTACATCAACGGGAACAAGCACGGTAGGACCCCCGGCTGAGGCCATCGACATAGGACGTGTGGGATCAAACCGATGGCAATATTCACGCATGGTCTCGGAGATGCGGGTGCCGAACTCGTGCCATTCTGTACCCCATTCCTCATTACCGATACTCCATACGATAATCGAGGGATGGTTGCGGTCGCGCTCTATCATTTTCCGGAGCAGACGGATATGCTCGTCATTTACACCGGTGAGTCGGTTTTCCTCCATTACGAGTATGCCTATGGAGTCGCAGGCATCGATCATGGCAGGAGTCATCGGATTGTGGCTTGCCCTGTATGCGTTTACTCCATATTTCTTAAGTTCGCGCAGACGGAATGCCTGCAATGCGTCCGGTATGGCTGCCCCTACGCCTGCATGGTCCTGATGAAGATCCACTCCCTTGAGTTTAACATTCCGGTTATTAAGGAAAAATCCTTTGTCGGCGTCAAAACGGATATCGCGTATACCCGTTTTGGTGGTCTTGGTGTCAATTACCTTTCCCTCTTTAACAATATCGGTGACGAGCGTATAAAGCTGTGGATTGTCAATATCCCACAGAGCCGGACTGACAAGGGTGGTCTTCACTGCAGACTGACGGGAGCTTTTGGGTAAAACTCCCTGTTCATGTGAGGCGGGGAGAATATGCTTGGTTCCGTCGGGTGCTATGAGAGTGTTGCGGATTTCATAGTCGGCAGTTTTAAGACTTTTATTGTCCACAGTGGTCTCGACGGTGACGGTTGCTTCATCATAAGGTGCTTTGAGATCGGCATAAATGAATGTGCCGAATGGCGCCACATGGATAGGGTCGGCCTTATCAAGCCATACATGACGGTAGATACCCGCTCCTTCATAGAACCACCCTTCTTCAAGTGTGGCGTCAGCCCTTACTGCTATGATATTATCACCGCCATAGTTCAGATATTCGGAAATATCATACACCTGGGTAGCATAGCCACTGGGCTCCGAACCGAGATAGAAGCCGTTGACCCATACGCGGGCATCTCGGAAGATACCGTCGAACTGTAGCGAGATATGCTTGCCGAAATCCTCTTCCGGGATTGTGAATGATTTGCGGTACCATCCTACACTGGTGGCAGGATATTTATATCCCACGGTTTTATATCCATGACTGTGGCTTGCATTCCCTTCAAACGGAAGATCTACCACCCAGTCGTGAGGAAGTGTGACATCGGTCCATTTCACACCCCATCTATCCTCATCGAATTTATCACAGTATGGCCCTTCATTATGAATGGAATTGGCTTTAGTGAGATAATTGAAATACTCTGTGCCACATCCGAAGTCTTTTGCCGGATCTGAAGCATTGCCAAAGGCGAATTTCCAATCTCGGTCGAATAATTGCCGTTCGGCCGCCGATGAGTCAACAGTCCCGACTGTCATCAGGGCGAATATCGGTATGATTAGTTTTTTCATATAGGTTAGTATTATATGTTTGGTATTATGTCTATGGTGTATGTAGTTGGTCTTCGGTCTGGTTCCCTGAGTCAATGCCGAGCGAACGCACATATTCCCGGGGGGTCATATTATATTCCTCCTTGAAATATTTTGTCAGCAGACGGGGATTGTTGAATCCTACCTTATAGGCAATCTCGGATATATACATCTGGCTTTGAGCCAGATATTGCGCCGCACGTTTCAGCCTTATCAACCTGATAAATTCAATCGGGGTCTTACCGGTGATGCAGGATAGTTTCTTATAGAGATGAGTGCGGTGCATTCCTAAGTTCGCACTGAGCATCTCGACAGAAAAGTCGGGATTCGACATATTTTCCTCCACAACCTTGATAGTGTTGGATAAGAATTGCTCGTCTAANGGCGTTATTGTTATCTCTGAGGGTGCAATATCAGGAATCCTGCGGAATTTTTCGTGTGAACGACGGTTTTCGTCAACAAGCCTCGAAATCCTTTGACGTAGTATCGGCATGCTGAATGGCTTGGTGATATAGTCGTCGGCCCCGGATTCCAGACCCTTCATCTCATCCTCGGCAAGCGACTTGGCTGTCAGTAGGATGACCGGAATATGCGATATCCTGATATCCGATTTGATGCTATGGCATAGTTCAAGACCATCCATCAGATCCATCATCACATCCGAAATTACAATATCTACAGTCTCGTTTTGGAGAATCTCAAGAGCCTCCTTTCCGTTGGATGCCTTCAACACATTATACTCATCTGCCAGAGCCTGCTCCATGAAATCGATAAAGTCNTGGTTATCTTCTACAAGCAGAATTGACGGTTTCGATCCCTCCTTTAGATTTTCTGATGCCGGAATTACCAACTGGCTGTTGCCGCCTTGAATATCATTCGCCGANATCTCTTCGGAGTCTTTCTCGATAGTCTTCACTATCGGNAGTGTCAAGGTGAAGACTGTCCCCTGCGGATCATTGTCCTTTACCTCGACATGGCCGTTATGAAGCTTTACAAACTCTTTTACGATGTGCAATCCGATGCCACANCCCATCGTGGCGTGCTGGCGTTTACCTGACTGATAGAAACGGTCGAATATATGCTCTTTATCCGGGTCGGGAATCCCCTTGCCGGTATCGGCTACGGATATCACCACATTNTCCCCCTCTGACTTGACAGTTACGATGACTGTACCTCCATCTTCATTGTATTTAAATGCGTTGGAGAGGAGATTCATCATTATCTTGCTCACCTTATCCTTGTCGAAGTACATATTGAGTGTCTCTACCTCTGCATTGATCTCTAATCTTATGCCGCTGTCTTCAGAAAAGAGATTGAATGATGCACACACTTCCTTGACATANCTGACTATGTCGCCGTAAGAAAGATGTAGTGGCACTCCNGTCACATCAAGCTTACGGAAATCGAGTATCTGATTGACAAGATTGAGCAGATGCACCGCATTTTTATGCACCGGCTTGAGAAAATGCGACGTCTCCGTGTCGTCATGTTTGCTCAGATAGGTCTCCAGTGGAGTGATGATCAGAGAAAGGGGAGTTCGGAAATCATGACTTATGTTGGTGAAGAACCTCAACTTCATCTCGTTCAGCTGATGTTGNCGGTCCATCTCCTTTTCAGCCTGCGCCACTCTCAGTTTCTGCTTCTGGCGGTCGGTGAAATAATAAATCACTGTGATGAGAATCAAAAGCAATAAAATCAGATATATGATGTAGGCCCACAGTGTGAGATACCATGGTGAAAGAATTTCAATGTCAAGGCCGTCAACCTCACCCGACATCAGTCCTTCCGGCGACATGGCGCAGACTTCCAGATGATAGTGGCCGGGATTGAGGTTCATCAGCTCAATCATGTTCCCCTCTACCGGATACCAGTCCTCTTTAGTGCTGTCAAGGCGATAATAATATTCTATCTTGAAGGGACAGTCATAGTCNTGTGGNGAGAAAAGGAAGTTAAGATTATTGTTATTGTTTCTTAANGTTATNTTGTCGACATGGCTCAACTCCTTCTCTATGACATTATCGCCATTTAAAGGTATATTGGGAATAATATAATTGTTATTGACTCTCAGGGTCGATAAAGTGCCTTTTATCTTGGCCATCTGCCCGAGTTTTTGATATTTTGCGGGGTCTACGACCTGATATCCGTTCATCCCTCCGAAGAGCAGACGTCCGTCAG
Source organism: Bacteroides sp. (assembly GCA_014801605.1). Lineage (GTDB taxonomy): Bacteria > Bacteroidota > Bacteroidia > Bacteroidales > Muribaculaceae > Lepagella. The sequence continues at coordinate 66,430 of JAAVDU010000017.1, read as the reverse complement.
TGAGTTTCGTCACNGAGCGGTAATTATATTTATTCGGTGTGCTCTCGTTGCTACGGATATGATAGACATAATGTCTGAATGAATATGACCTTGTAGAGGGATCGTAATGTGGTACGATATTATAGATATCGTTGTCTGACGCAAACCACATATTTTTGTCATCATCCTCGATGGCGCTTCTGAAACGCACCTCTGAAAGCGTAGGTATAGAATAAAGTGAGTCGTTTTCCTCATCAAATATTCTCAGACATCCGGAGGTATCATCGCTTATGAGCCATAGCAGTGAGCGGCTGTCGCGATAGAACGAAGCTATTGCATTGGGTACAGACTTTTGGGCCCTGCTCTCCGGACCTATTAATTCCGTTTGGTTTAGAGTTCTGGAATCGATTGCCGTTATGCGTGTCGGGGNTGCCATATATATAGTCCCGCTTCGGTTGCCTGNGAGCTTCTGGATCCAGGTTTCATTCCCTGTATCGATTTTTTGAGGCTCATTGCTCAGGTCGGAATCAATGCGGTAAAGGCCGCTCCCCGATGTGCCGATGAATATATTACCGTCAAAATCCTCCACAATTGAGTATGGAGAGGTTTCCGGAAGAAAGCGTCGGATTCTGCCCTTATCCACACAGATCAATCCTGTGCGGTAACTCCCTATCCACAGGCGGTGGTTGCTGTCAAGATAGAGGGCTGTGATTATGGCATCGGGTATGGATGNATTCGGGAGTAGGGTGGTGGTTGACTGATTTCCGGTCTCGGGGTTGATGGCAAACAAGCCGTTGCCNTCTGTGCCGGCAAGCACTATGTTGTCGCCAATAGCCAGCAGCGATATGATATCGTCTTTTATAAGTTTCTGTTGGAGAGCAGAAATGTGACGCACTTTGGTGAGGTTGTAATATGGCGACGAGATCGACAGATCACTCTTGTTGTAGGTGACCCAAAGATTATCATTATGGTCTACATAGATCATCGCGCAATGATCGCTGACAGGAGTGTTGATGTCGAAAGGATTATTGTGAAGCTCAGCCACCGCAACCCCCTCATCGTTATAGTGAAGAATGCCTTCTGCATTTGTTCCGATATATATATCTGAACCTGATCTGGCTATTTCCGTCACCATCACGTTGTCGCGCAATTTCCGCCAGAGTCCGCTACTGACCTCAAACCGATATAGATTTCTGTCACCAAACCAGATATTGCCTCTATTATCCATGATGACATGTGCCGCAAAGATGTCATCCGGATTTTCTACGGATTGGAGGTGTCCCGTAGCGAACTCGTAGGAATATGTATGAGTGCGGGTCACTATGTGATAATGTTTGTCGTCTGCCGACAATCCTTCTACAGGCATCCCCAGATTCTTGAGTAGTCTTGCTTTGCCGCCGCTTGCCAGGTCGACAAGATAGATATCCCCGTCGGTTTCGATGAGAGCGTCGGCATTGTAATTGCCGATGATACTTATGGCCCAGTAGCCATCTGCATCGATACCTTTTGAGTGTAACCAATCCTTATCTATCTCGGNCACCTCGTAGGTCTCGGGATTAAAAATATATTTCTTCATCGATAAGGTCACGATTGCCATCCGCCCGTCGTTGAGTCCGTATATCTGATGTATGGGCTCACGTAGTGGTTCCGGCATGGCGTAGCGAATCATATGTCCATATTTCAGATCATCATAGTGGATCAGGCCGTGGGATGTCCCGGCCCAGGCAACGCCATTCTTATCCACGAATACGCTTTGCACCGTGGTGGTATTGGTATAAGTATGGATAAAATCTTTGAAGTCTGATGCTCCGCAAGAGAAGCATGCGATGATGGTCAGCAACACGGACAATGCCGATTGCCGAACTCCGGAATATGATATATTGTGGCTGTTGANCATGTTTGAATATTGTAAATCGTGGAATCTCAAGATCGGAGAAGGTATGGCCTTCCTCGCAGTTGCAAAGGTACACTAAATTATTGATTCAGTGATTCATTTTTTGTTGAAAATTATGTGCGGTTATGAATCTGTGAGAATGTGGNCCNGAGCGTGAATGTATACAAATATATGCTTCAAATGTTGCATCAGGCCGTTAAATGGAGGATCTACATATAATTAATACATTTAAGCCCTATATTGAAAATGAGATTCCTGCGCCATGGAGAATATTATTGCTACTTTTGCAAAAAAAAACTCAACAGTCATGGAAAACTTTTATCAATCATTATTTCCNATCTCGCGTCTGACAATATAATTCGGACAATAATATTAATACCAATATTTATCAAACATGCTTAACAACATTAAACTGAAGTTATGGGTGGTCACGGCGATAAGCCTGCTGACTCCGCTCCTGCTTTCGGCACAAACCCAATTGAAGGTGACGGGTACGGTGTCTGATGAGAATGGTGAGCCCCTTATTGGCGCAACAGTCTTGGTAAGGGGCACAACGACGGGTGCCGTCACCGACATTGACGGCAACTATGTGATTCAATCCCCCGGCAANGGCTCGCTGGTATTCTCTTTCGTAGGATGCGAAGCGCAGACTATACCCGTACAGGGCCGCAGTAAGATCGACGTCATTCTGAAGTCGTCGATCAGTTCGCTCGATGAGGTCGTTGTCGTTGGATACGGCGTCCAGAAAAAGGTGACGATGACCGGTGCCGTAAGTAATATGAACGGTAAGGAACTNCTGAAATCTCCCTCCGCATCCCTCGGAAATGCTATGGCCGGCAAACTCCCGGGTGTTTCTACAGTACAGTATTCAGGACGTCCCGGTGGTGATGATCCGACAATCTTTGTACGCGGTGTCGGATCTTTCAACGGCTCGAGTCCTCTTGTTCTTGTCGACGGTGTGGAGCGAAGCTTCAGCCAGATCGATCCTAATGAAGTAGAGGACATATCGATATTAAAGGATGCCTCTGCTACAGCGGTGTTCGGTGTGCGTGGTGCAAATGGCGTCATTCTTGTAACCACAAAGCGTGGGCAGGAGGGAAAGACGGATATCAGTATCTCTGCATCATATGGTATTCAGCAAGTGGCCAACTTCATCGATATGGTTGATTCCTACACCTGGGCATCCTTATATAATAATGCCCAGATTAGCGACGGTATTGATCCGGACCAGGTACGTTTCTCTCCGGAAGCGCTCCGGCATTTCCGCGATGGCGATCAGCCTCTGCTTTACCCGAATGTAGACTGGCTTGGATATGTGATGAAGAAAACGGCTCCGCAACAGCAGTATAATATATCGGTCAGAGGNGGTAATAAAGTGGCACGCTATTTTGTCTCTCTCGGAATGCTTAATCAGGATGGTTTGTTCAGAACATTCNCAACTGATAANAACACCAACTTCTCGTATAATCGCTATAACTACCGTGCCAACGTCGATCTTAACCTGGGTAGATATAACGAGCTGTCGGTCAATCTCGGAGGCCGCCTCGAAGACCGCTATGAACTGGCNGAAGGAGAAAGCTCTGTGTTCAATACTCTTGTTTCGGCCGTTCCCTTNTCCGGTGCCGGAATCGACAGCGAAGGTCGTAGGATTGTGGCAAACAAGAGTTTTGTAGGCGACTACAATAACGATGGTCTTTTCCCTTTCTATGGCCGTGGCTACAAGCGNCAGACCACGAATGTGCTTAANCTTGACCTGATCTATAAGCTTAAGATGGATTTCCTCACTCCCGGTCTGGATTTCANACTAAANGGATCTTACAACTCGGAATATACCCAACAGAAACTCCGCACTCTATATGAGGGTGTNTCTTATGAACCTGTGCTGACTCCCGAGGGTGATGTGGCATTGCGTAAGAAAGGTGATGCATGGAATCTTGGATATGAGGAGAATTATTGGTTCGGTCGTAACTGGTATGCCGAGGCAAGTTTTAACTATGCACGTCAGTTTGGCGATCATGATGTGACGGCCCTCATTCTATACAACCAGACGAAATATTATTATCCGGGCAACTACGACGATATTCCTCACGCTTATGTTGGTCTTGTGGGGCGTGCGACATACAGCTATAAGAATCGCTATCTCGCCGATATCAATATCGGTTACAATGGGTCGGAGAACTTTGCGAAGGGGTATCGTTACGGGTGTTTCCCCTCTATATCATTAGGCTGGATACCTTCNAATGAAACATTCTGGGAGCCTCTCGCATCAGCTGTGCCTTACTTCAAGCTTCGCGCATCTTACGGAAAAGTCGGCAATGACAATATGAACGGACAGCGATTCCTCTATCTCTTAGGTAGCTACTACATCGGCAGCGGAGGATATAACTTCGGTCTTGGCACATGGACCGGCAACGCATACGAGCAGACGGCCGGCAATCCCTTAGTGACTTGGGAGACTGCTGCCAAGCAAAACTATGGTATTGATTTCAAGCTCATAACCGGACGACTTTCCGGGAGCGTGGATATTTTCTATGAGGACCGTAAGGGNATACTTATCGCCAATGATAATCTATTGCCCGGTGTCACCGCACAGAAACCTTCATCTGTAAATCTTGGCCGTGTCAAAAACCACGGTTATGAGATATCGCTCACATGGAACGACCATGTAGGCTCTGATTTCAGCTATGCCATTACCCCGAGTATGGCGTTCAACCGTAATAAGGTAATTGAGAACGGAGAGGTGCCGGCTCTTTATCCTCATCTCTCGGGAATCGGGCTGCCGGTAGGTCAACGCCGAGGATACGAATTCTTTGAGTTCTACAATCCGGGAGAGACTGAGGCCCGATATAAGGAGGTGTATGGTGTGGATATGCCAAAACAGATGGTGGATGTAAAACCGGGCGACTGTGTCTATGCCGACCTCACGGGCGACGGCGTGATAGATGAGAACGACATACATGCGATGTTCTACAGCGACATGCCCGAATATACATTCTCTCTTAATGCCAACCTTAATTTTAAGGGTTTTGATTTCTCGATGCTTTGGGTTGGCGCCACTCATGTCACTCGCAGTCTGGAGTCCCCTTACCGTTATCAGTTCGGTGGCATGAACCGCTCCGCTATGATGCAGTGGGTGGCCGACAATAGCTGGACTCCCGAGACAGCCGACACGGCAATTCTTCCCAGACTCTCATTCACCAGCAAGGCCAACAACACTGTGGCGTCAAGTGTATATTTTGCCGATGCATCCTATGCTCGTCTCAAGAATCTGGAGGTAGGATACACATTCCGTAATTTCTCTTTCCTGCCGCAGCTCCAGAGTCTGAGATTATATTTCTCTGCCTACAATCTGCTGACATTCTCGAAATTTAAAGCGAACGACCCCGAAAGCGCCACAAGTACAGTTAATTATCCTATAACTCGTGTGTATAACTTCGGTGTCAGCATCAACTTCTAACTCCAACCAACTTCTATGAAAAGAATTTTAAACATAATAATGGGTGGCATCATCTTATCNCTGGNGTCGACTGCATGTGTCGACGATATCGCCGTCGGCGACAGCTTTCTTGAGAAAGCTCCGGGTGTGGATGTCACTATCGATACCGTATTCTCTAAGGCGGAATATGCCAAGATGTTCCTCTGGGAAGCGTATAAAGGTATTTATCATGGTCAGTCAGGAAAGAACTGTGTGAACTGTGTGCAACCGGAGGCAATCAGCGATGTGGTACATAGCCANTTGGGCTGGAGCGAGCTCAAGGATCAGTATTACAGTGCGATGCATTCAGAGGCGGCCAATGAGGGATATGTGCGCGATAAATTTGCATTTGTCGATGGAAATGGACGCGCTGGAATATGGGGGACGGTACGCCAGTGCTGGCTCTTCATCGAAAATGTGGATCGTGTGCCTGATATGTCGGAGAGTGAGAAGGCTCGCCTGAAGGCTGAGGCAAAACTGATTATCGCAACTCGATATTACGATGGACTGTGTCATTTCGGAGGTCTCCCTCTCTTGGATCACGCATATGCAACCGGTGAGAACTTCGAGGGGGGATACCTTGGCGCCACGCTTGGGGAGGGTGAATATATACCCGGGCGTGCTACCGTAGAGCAGACCGCCACATTCATCGATAATCTTCTGCAGCAGGTGATCGATGAGCCGGAACTCCCCTTCGCCGTGCGCGACTATATGGCCGAAGGTGGCCGTCTCACCAAAGGTGGCGCCTATGGTATGCGTGCCAAGCTCTGGCTCTTTGTTGCCAGTCCGCTCTTTAATGATTCTGAACCATACAGAGAATATAACGGATCTCCTAAGATTCCGGCGAGTGTCTCCATCGATGGCGATCCTTTGCTGCGTGTATGGTTAGGACGTAAGGACAATTCTTTGTGGNATAAGTGTGTGGAGGCTTGCGAGGCGTTCTTCCGCGCAAATGAAGCCGCCGGCACTCCTTATGCCCTCGTACAGCCTACGGGCACCACAGAGGCTGACTATCGCCGGGCGTTCCGCTCAGCTTATTATTCAAGAGAGACATCCGAGAAAATCATTGAGGTGCGCGGTGATGGATCAAACGCCGATGGTGAGTATCTGGTTGAATGGGGTGCCGGCGCGTCCCCGGGTAATGTCTCTCACTCCGGTGCTCATGCCCCTACGGTAGAGTGGTTCAATATGTTCCCCTGGGCCGATGGCCGGAATTTTGACGGTCAGCGTCTCTATAATACTGATAACGCTGAAAATATCGATATCTTCGCAAATCGCGATCCGCGCCTGTACGAAAGTATGCTTGTGCCTCACCGCAATGTCAACAATCAGTTTGACACATATCAGAACAAAGTGATNGACTGTTGGATTGGTGGTGATCTGATCACCGGCAACTGGTGGTTCACCAGCGGCTATATGGCTCATGGTTTCGGCGAGTTCAAATGGGTNCTTGATTATTACGATATGGCCGATGAGCGCTATTCNTGGCCTTACCTGCGAATGGCCGATATGCACCTTGNATATGCNGAGGCCCTGGCACAGANCGGAAAGTCTGACAGGGCTATAGTCGAGATCGATAAGGTGCGGGCTCGTGTAGGACTCCCTTCGCTCGCTGTAAACAAGAATCTTGATTTAAAGAACAAGGATGTGCTTGTCAATGAGATTTTGCGTGAACGTGCCTGTGAGCTGGCTCTCGAGAACAGCCGTCTTCTTGACTTGATCCGCTACAAACGTCAGGATATATTCTGTTCTCCGCTCCATCGCATGAATATCTATGCCAAGGATGACTCCGGCGAAAAGAATATCGCGCCTTACAGTACGATGAACGGAGTGTGGCCTAACTTCATGTATGAGACTGAGGAGATCACTAATTTTGCCCGCGTATGGTGGAAAGGAAACTGGGACAACAAATGGTATCTGTCGCCAATCGCACGCGGAGAGATCAACAAGGGGTACGGACTCTTCCAGAATCCCGGATGGGAATAACGTTAACATTAATGAAACATGAAAAAATATAATGCAATAATATGTGGGGCGATCTGTCTGTCGGGTGTGGCGCCCGCATGGGCTCAATCAATATCTGCCCTCCCGGACAGTGTGTCTGTGGATCTGGGGTTCGGTATCACTCAGAAGCTCTCCACAATCTCAGCCTCCGTTTCGGTCATCACAGATAAAGATCTGCGTGCGTCGGGAGCTGTAAATCTTTCTGATGCTCTATATGGCCGTCTGCTTGGCCTCACAGCCCTTAAAACAGGTGGCTTTCAGGGCGACGACAACTTCGGAGCCAACTTCAATATCCGTGGCTACCAGACTTTTTCAGAGAATGGTGTCATGATNCTTGTCGATGGCATACGTCGTCCTATCGACCGCCTGACAGTTGATGAAGTTGAATCGGTAACTGTGATGAAGGATGCTGCGGCCGTGGCTCTTCTCGGATATGAGGGTATAAACGGTGCGATTTTCGTGACTACCAAAAAGGGTAGGGAAGGGGGGCCTCATATTGATGTCTCCTACCGGCATGAATTCCTCTTTGATCCCAAGGTGGCCGACTTCGTCAATGCTTATGATTATGCTTCGGCATATAATGAGGCTCGCCTCAACGACGGAATGGCTAAGGTATATTCCGATCTGGAGATGGAGCTGTTTAAATACGGCACTGATCCCTATCTCTATCCCGACGTCAATTGGAAAGACCGTGTAATGAATAACCATGCATCGGAAGATGAGGTGAATATAGCTATAAGCGGTGGCAACGAAAAAATGAGATATTTCACTCTCCTTGACTATACGGATTCGCGTGGTGCTCTCAAAGGCACCGAACAGGCGGATTATAATTCGCAGCTTCGCTATTCAAAGGCTAATATACGTGCCAACCTTGACTTTCAGGTTACTCCGACAACGAATATGAAGGTTAATATGCTCGGTAGCTTTATGGAGACCGCATATCCGGCTGCCGGATCGGCCAATGATATAATGGGGTGGATCTACAGCCTTCCTTCTCTGGCCTTCCCGGTTCAGACTTCCGAGGGTGTATGGGGTGGTAACTCAATATTCGGCGATATTAACCCTGTAGCAAGAGTACAGGGTTCCGGACGTGAAAAGACACACTCCCGCGCTTTCTTCGCTGATGCGATGCTTACACAGCGTCTTGATTTCCTCCTTCCGGGCTTGAGTGCTTCGCTACGCGTCTCTTACGACAATCTCTCGCAGTTGAACGAACGCCATGGCAAGAGTTTTCAGTACGGCTATCAGATCTATAGCGGGTCGGTAGGTGACCCTACCGGCATCACGAGTGTGGTCTATGGCGATAAGGTAAATAACCTTGAATTCTCAAAATGGCTCGGCAACCAATGGCGTTCAAGCAATTTTGCATTCACTGTGAATTACGACCACACATTCAATGAGGTCCACAATGTGGCTGCCGCTCTCATCTATAATACTAACGCTACTGTAGGGATGGGCCGTTATAATACCTATAACCGTGCAAATGTGATGGGCTATTTCAATTATGCATGGCGCGATCGTTTTAATGCTACGGTGGTATTGGCAGGCAATGGCTCCAATCGTTCATATCCTCACAAATGGTCGTTCTCCCCGACAGTCTCTGCGGCGTATATGCTGTTGAATGACAACAATGCAAAGATCTTGAACCTCGCTAAGCTCCGGGCCTCGTTCGGCGTGCAACATTCCGATTATGTCCCTGTCAATGGTCTCTGGTTGGAAAGCTATGACGGCGGTCATGGCAACATAGTGCTTCGCCCGAATTATGACGGTAACTTTTGGGGAAGTTACCTGACCCATTATCCTCTGAGCGACTTCCCTCTGGAGACTGCCTATAAGTATAATATCGGAGTTGATTTGCGTCTGCTGCAGGGCCTTGCCTTTACGGCCGATGGCTACTACAACCGCCGTTGCAACATCATGATGAGCGCAAACGACCTTAACTCAGGGGTCGTCGGTCGTCCGGACTCTTACGCTGCGGAAGGTAAGGTCGACAGCTATGGCGTGGAATTAGGCCTTAACTATACGAGGCAGATCACTAAGGATCTGCTTGTGAATGCCGGGGTCATGTATACATGGGGCTCAAACCGTATCAAGAATTATATCGAGTTGCCGGCTGAGCAGTACCAATCGCATGTAGGCCAACGTGTCGGACAGGCTTATGGACTCGAGGCTATCGGATTCTTCAAGGATGAGGCCGACATTGCAGCCAGTCCTACACAAACGTTTGCGAATGTGCAGCCTGGTGATATCAAATATCGCGACCGGAACAACGATGGTATTATAAATGAGCATGATGCCGTCTACTTCGGTTACGGCACAAATATTCCCGAGACTAACTATGCCTTCAATGTAGGTGCGGAATTCAAGGGGTTCGGGTTCAACATCATATTCCAGGGTGCCTCCGGTCTTACATCATGGCTTGGCACTACCGGAGTTTGGAACACAACCTTGGGCTCGGGCAATCTCTCTAAGCATTACTACGACAATGTCTGGCGTCCCGACGGCTCCGGCAACGATAGTGCCCGTTATCCGCGTCTTACCACACAGGATAACCCTAACAATAATCAGGCCAGCAGTGTATGGTATGACAATGTGTCGTGGCTTAAACTGCGTAATGCCGAGATATACTACCGTCTCCCGGCACCCTTTGTCAGGAAAATGGCGATGACCGACGCCCGCATATATGTGCAGGGTCGTAACCTTTTCACTCATTCAAATATGGAGGTCGTGGATCCCGAGGTGATGGGTACACAGTATCCGGTGTTTAAGGGAATCAATGTCGGTCTAATCTTAAATTTCTAAACTCTAAAACAACACTCCGATGAATATAACTAAATTCAGAGCTTCCCTCCTTTCAGGTGCTTTGTTGGCAGTGATGAGTTCATGTGTTGACCTCAACTACAATGAGCTCACTACCAACGACGAGGATTGGGTCTACGACAGCCCGATTTACGGCGTTGAGAAACTTGTCAACGATATCTATGCACAGCTGACCAATGGATTCGAGAACAACTGGAACGGCGCTCTTCTCGCAAGTGCCACCGATGAGGCATCATATGCTTTGATCAATTCAGGCATACATACTTTCTACAATGGAGGATGGTCGGCCAATAATCCGATACCTGATTATTGGAAAAACAACTATACCGCTATCCACGAGGCCAACAGCTTTCTGGAGAAACTTGATAAAATCGATCTTTCCGATTATATCTATAGTGTCACCGAAGGAACAAGCTATGAGGAGCTCAGAGCTCGTTTCGAGCTTTTCCCCTATGAGATAAGAGCCCTTCGCGCATATTACTATTTTGAACTTGTGCGCACATATGGTGACGTCCCGTTGGTGCTTTCCACTCTAACGATCAATGAGGCCAACAACGTAGAGCCTACACCCGCTGATGAGATCTTCAGTTTTATCGTAAGTGAATGCGACGCGATTGCCGAATATCTTCCCATCAGCTATCGCGAGGAGATGAGTCAACATCTCGGACGCACGTCCCGCCCCTTCGTTATGGCCCTGAAGGCCCGTGCCCTGCTTTATGCCGCAAGCCCTCTATTCAATGCCACGGGAGATCTTGATAAATGGAAGCTCGCTGCTGAAGCCAATAAATATGTGATCGACCATGCCGGGGAGTGGGGTATAAAGATGGGTACATACGCAGCTCTCTGGGGCAACGACAGCTTCACCAACAGCGAGATGATTTTTGCCATAGCCAAAACCGCCGACAATACTTTCGAGCGCCAGAACTATCCCGTCGGAATAGAAGGCGGTTCAAGCGGCAACTGCCCTACGCAGTCGCTCGTTGACCAATATGAGTATCAGAGCGGTGATAACGCGGGAAAGACTTTCGGTGAGGTTCATGGCGGACAGGTTAACGTAACTTCTGAGCATCCCTATGATAACCTTGATCCGCGCTTTGCGATGACCGTCGTGAAAAACGGCGATTTCTGGCCTCTGAACGCTAATCAGCAGCGTGAGATACAGTGCTATAACACCGGATTCAATGCGGCTCCCAAGGTCAATGCTACCCCTACCGGTTATTATCTCCGCAAATATGTTGACGGAAATTCCGATCTTACGCCGAACGTGAACAGNCAGTTCCGCCACGCTTGGATCGTCATGCGTCTGTCGGAGTTTTATCTCAACTATGCCGAATGCATTTATAATATTACCGGAAACGCCGACGATCAGGGTGAATTTGGCTTGTCGGCCAATGAGGCCATCAATAAGGTGAGGGGTCGTTCCGACGTGCAGATGCCTCCATTTGCCGGAAATCCCGCCGACTTCATTACGCGCTATGAGCGTGAACGCCTTGTGGAATTTGCATTTGAGGATCACCGTTTCTGGGATGTACGCCGTTGGAAGAAAGGTTNACAATATTTCGGCTCTGTATATGCAGCCGATATTGAACGTCAGGCAAACGGCAATATAATTCTCACCCGTAAGAAACTTACAAGAGTATGGGATGAGAAATACAACCTTTTCCCTATCCCTTACTCGGAGAGGATGAAGAATCCCAAGCTGACTCAAAATCCGGGTTGGTGATGGATTCACCATATTCAATATATTTTATAAAGTAAAGAAGATATGAATATAAATTATAAATCCTTGTGGATAATTCTTGGNATCATGCTGTTAGGGTTGACCTGCGGCTGCTCTGACGATCATATGGAGTCGATTCCGCAGGGGGTGCAGATAAAGGCTTTCATGCCTGTTGCCGTGATGGAGAATACCGAGATGGTGATCACCGGTAATAATCTTGATAAGGTCACGGCAGTGATATTCCCTGANGGAATCGAGGTCAGTACTTTTGAGGTTGTGACGGCGAATATGATTAAGGTGACTATACCGGCTGGCGTGGCTACCGGTAAACTGCGTCTTGACTCGCCTGATGGAATTGTCGAAAGTGTCGACGTAATGCGCCCTGCAAGGCCGCANATCAATTCCATGGAGCCTGGTGATGAAGTGCGGGAGCTTGAGGTNATCACATTCAAGGGTGAGGATCTTGAATGTATCGATAAGATTATTTTTCCCGGCGAAGGTGATGAGGATATAGTGGTNGGCGCAATGTCGTTCATGCGAAAGTCTTCAGGTCATCTGAAAGTCAGGGTGCCCGCCGGTGTCCGCGGTGGTATGGCATCGATCAGACTTATCGCNGCCAATGGTGAAGAGCTCCTCTCAAACGAAATCAATCTGTTGGCGGCCGCTAAAGAGCCCGACGGTTCTGTGAAATGCTATATCAAACATATAGGATCTGAGCGCTATCTCACTCGNAACANTGCGGAGGAATATCCTCGTGTGATGAGCTTCACCGGATCTCGCGATCAGGAATTCTCATTCATCCCTGTCGATGAAATGCCGGGCAACTATTATCTGAAGAANAGTGCCACAGGTGAATACCTTGTTATCGGTGACGAAAATGATTGGCGGATGATATGGGTATTTGACCCCACTACAATCACTTTCCCCGAAAGAGGTATGTATCAGGTGATGAATATCAGTGGGTCGGATAATATCCAGATCAAGAATGTCGGTAGCGGTATGCTCGGCACTGACAGCAATGATGAAAACTCCGAGGTGTATGGCAACAAATGGGGTGAGACCGAACCACGTTTCCTTTGGAGCCTGGATATATTAAGCGGTAGCTTCGACATTCCGGATGCATCTTTGATAATCTGGGAAGGGGAGCAGGATTTCGGTGAGTGGTATGATTTCTATCTCGAGGCCGAGCAGTTTGCTGATCTTACGGTGGGCTCCGTAATCAGAATCACAATACAGGCAAGTGATGACGGATGGAGTAACTTCGACCTTCAGGATGCGGATTGGGCCGATTTTGACGGCTTCGCATGGAAGCACCCTCAGGATGAATGGCCCGACGGCATCGTTAACATGAATGTTACAGAGGATGTCTACAACCGTATAAAAGCCGGTGGTCTCCGCATCAGAGGGGCATACTTCACACTCTATAAAGTGGAAATCACAGGAGGTGAACCTCCTCGCGAGCCCTCTAATCTTCTTTGGGAAGGGGAGCAGCCCTTCGATGATTGGTATATTGTCAAGATTCCGGCAGATTATCTATCTCATCTTCAGGCGGAGGATATAATCCGTATATGGTTCACTCCGGAAGATGGTGCTTGGCCGCAGATGGACCTCCGTGATGCCGACGATGTGAGCTTCCCCGGATTCGAATGGCTCGGTCTGGAGGAATTCACCGATGGATATGTGGATTTCCAGATGAATGAATCAATCCGGGATCGCCTTTCGTCGGGTGGACTGCTGATAAGAGGCTCACATTATACACTCCTTAAAGTTGAAATTCTCTAATCAAAGAAATATGTTGAAAAAAATAGTTATGTCTCTCCTCGTTGTAGCTTTCTTTGCAGGCTCTTTGTCGGCTTGCAAAGAAAGTGAGGAGGTTGTCACTGAAGAATTAAAACTACTGTCTGTAACTCCCTCTTCCGGATTGAAAGTAAACCCCGGAATGGTAGAGGTTGTGCTGGAATTCAATCAGCCTGTGGTTATAGCCGATACGACCGGACTTTCCATATCGACCGAGGGTAAGATTCAGAATCCATACACTGTGGCTCGATATCTTAAAGCGATGGTGCCGGTGGCGGCCGGCGCACACAGTCAGTTTTGCGTAGCTCCCGGAGCAATTGCGGTGTTCGCCCGAAACAATACGAATACCGAGCGATACACTGTAGACATAGAGGCTCTCTCCGCTACCTCAAACCGCTCGCTGGAAGCCACACGACTTCTCGAATTTCTCAGAGACAATACCGGCAAGAAGATGCTTTCAGGTGTAAGTGCATGTGTCAACTGGAATCAGTATGAGGCGATGTGGGTATATAAACACACAGGCCGCTACCCGGCTCTCAACAACTTCGACTTTATTCACGATGTATATTCCACTCCCGGCGGATGGATTGATTACAGCAATACCACTCCGGCTGTAAGCTGGGCTGATGAAAATGGTGTGGTCGGAGCGATGTGGCATTGGGGCCAGATTGCCAACAACGGATATGATATCACTTGCACGCCGGGATCGGAACAGGATCAGACATCTTTCCGACCTGCCGACATCTTCGATCCTGAATCGGAGGGATATAGAAAGATGATCAGTGATATCGACAGGGTGGCTAATTTTATGAAGCCCCTGGCGAATCTCCGGATCCCGATCCTCTGGCGCCCTCTGCATGAGGCTCAGGGCAACTGGAAAGAGGAAACGAATGGTGCCGGTTGGCAGAAATCTTGGTTCTGGTGGGGTATCGACGGCCCGGAAGCTTGCGTGGAGCTTTGGAAGGTTATGTACGACCGAATGGTCAACTATCACGGTCTGACCAATCTGATATGGGTCTACAACAGTGGCGACTCAATGCGTTGGTATCCCGGCGATGAGTATGTGGATGTAGTAGGCTATGACTTCTACAACTCCTCAATGGAGGATATGGTCTACTGGTATGAGTTCATGAAATCCCATTATCCCGGCAAGCTTCTGGCTATATGTGAATGTGGAAATATACCACGGCTTTCCGAGCAATGGGAAAAAGGATTGTATTGGAACTACTTCATGCCGTGGTGGGACAATTCCATTACAAGTGATCCCGCTTCTGCCGAATTCAACAATACCGCCCATGGCAACGCCGACATTGAGTATTGGCAGGATGCCTGGAACTGCGACTTTATGCTGAGCCGCGACCAGATGCCTTCGTTCCGCGACTAAGATCCGGATATCTTATTANTCATCCCGGTATTTCATTGAGAAGTACCGGGATGACTNTTTNTGTAGGGTTTGTTGATGGCAATGTAGTCATATGTATGTTGCAACATATATACCATATCCTGACTACATTTCACTCTCTCCCCTTTGGCTATAAATCCCTAATTTTGCAGTGCCTCTCTGAATGAGGCGTCCATTGCGTTGATTTCTCCTCCGAAAGGTATATATATCGTAAATGGTAAAAAGATTATAAAATAAAGATTTGGTTCACTAAATAATATTTTGGTGAATTAGGTTATTAGGTAAATTTGTGGAGCTCCCGGTGCCGGATGGCAACGGGAGCTATTTTAGATATCTACCATTCTTTATGGGGATAGATGAAGCGGGCCAGACCGTAGATATAGCGCCGGAAGCCGGGGCGATATCTCAGCAGACGGTCAAACCATCCGAGATGGGGATTCACCAGTTTCACTACATACCCTACATAGAACATGGCGAAAAGTGTCCCGGGACCTACTACAGTCCATGGCCATGTTCCGAAAAAACGGTAGCCTGATATAACCGCCAATACCACAAGGGTAGTATCTACCATTATTTTTACAATCGGGAACGGCTTCCCGGTTACACGCGCTATGGCTACCTGAATACCCTCGCCGGGCATAGTGACCGAGCCGCAGCGAATCTCTGTGGCTACCGCACATCCAAGCACCGTAGCCCCTGTTAACTGCGCGATTATCTGCACCGGTAGTGACTCATAGGTGGAGAAGTAAGATGTAAGCCACATGTTCACGTCAAGCAGGAAGCCGAACACAAAGCCTATCAGTAGCTGAAAAAGCTGGATTGGCTCAAACCTGCGGCGAAGCACAAGCACCTGGGCAATCACCAGAATAATATTCATTATATTGGTGTAGCCGCCGATGGTCAGTCCCGGCGCAAGTCCGGCCTCTCCGGCAAGACTGAACGCCATCGGAATGGAGGAGATTACCCCGCTCCCCAGATTTGAGCGCACGCAAAGAGCAACTCCGAAAGTCATGAAAAACATCGAGAGCAACAATAGAATGTGTTGCCACACAAATCCTATTACCTTTTCTTTATTGAATCTCATTTTTTCTCAATCAATGGAAGTATGTCTGCTTCAAAACGGGCACGGGAGATGATGCGGTAATGAAAGTGTACGGAGTCATTATAGCGTTTGCTGTGGTGTGCGATGAAATTCCCCTCGGCGAATTGTTGCCCGAGCGCGGAGCGGTCGGCCTCCTCATCATGGAAAGTAATCCCTTTTGCAGTGATCACGCTGTCGATCACACTCCAGGTGTGCATCCATTCCTCTCCCGACGGCGGCACAATACCCTGCACGCTTTCGACAAACGATGGGAAAAACACATCGTAAGGCACAACACCGTCGCGGATCAAAGACAAGTTGACGCGATAGAAATTGCCTCGGAAACCGGTCGGTTCATACAGCGGACCATCAAAGGGTCCCTCTTCGGCCAATTCCTCACGCAGGTATTTTGCCGAGGCGGCAGTGTCGGCGAGTATATGGCCCGGTCCGAAGAAATCCTGCATGAAGTTTTTGTAGACATCACGATATTGCGATGCCGGATAGTGGGTAAGCTGATAGTCTATAGCCTCCGAAATCGAGTCATGAATCGACGGGGTGGCAGTATCGGGGTCGGAATTATTCCGCTGACGGGCACTGCACCCCCATGTTGTCAGCATCACTCCACAAAGAATGGAATAAACGAAAAGTCTCATATTCTACGTCTGATGTTCTCTTTCGTAAAATTAACGTTTATTCCGAAATTTTCGTGTGTCTCTTCATGATGGGATACCNGTCTACTTTTTATTTGGAGTTTATAAAAAGATTTATTAATTTTGCGCCACGTTTTGGTTCGCGGCGACGCGATTAATAGGGAATCCGGTGTGAATCCGGGACAGACCCGCTACTGTAATTCCTACAAAACTCACTGACATAATGCCACTGTCGGCACAGCTGATGGGAAGGCGTTGGTGAGCAGGATAAGTCAGGAGACCTGCCAAGACAACATATAGTTTTGTAGTTTTCGGGTTATATTACCACAAAACATCTGTTCGTCATTCCAATCCGGAATGTATGGATAAGGTTTGCTGTGTGATATCCCCAAGTATAAACCATTGGCAGCAAACCGAATGAAGCTCTGCTTGACAACATTTATTATTTTATTAGGCCTCCTGACTACTCAGGCGGCTAATCCTGTTTATACCCTTTCAGGAAAAATAACGGATGAAGCTGGCCTCCCGGTGACATATGCTACCGTTGGTTTGGACAATGCGCGATATGTTTCAGCCGTAAATATGGATGGGGAATTCTCGATTAAGTTGCCTGCCGGAGAATATAACGGAAATGTATCTGCCGTAGGCTACAAAGATTCTGAATTCAAAGTAAAAGTTAGCTGCGACACTGTTCTTACCATTGTTCTGGAAGAAGATGTGATTAATCTTGAGGGGATAGAAGTATACGGAAAATCAAATGCAAAAAGACTTGAGGAAGGTGCTTTTGCAGTTAATGCCGTGGAAATAACTCCTAATTTAAATAAATTAGTCACACTAAACGATATAGTAGACCGTACTGCCGGGGTAAAAGTNCGTAGAGAAGGTGGATTGGGTTCTGAATTCGACCTGATAATCAATGGGATGTCTGGCAACTCAATCCGATATTTTATTGATGGTGTTCCTCTTGAAACAAAAGGGACAGACCTCACATTGGATAATGTGCCTCTAAATATAGTAGAGCGAGTTGAACTATATAAAGGTGTGGTCCCTTCCTATCTCAGTTCTGATGCATTAGGTGGAGCGGTTAATATAGTTACAAAAAAGTCAAGACAAAATTTCCTGGATGCCTCTTATGGTATTGCTTCCTTCCATACACACACCGGAGACATAACCGGACAATATTACATTCCGGGAACATCTATCGCCGTGAGGCCTGCTCTCAGCATCAAATACTCGAAAAACGACTACATGATGAAAGGTGTGGAAGTCTGGAGCGAAGAGGAAGATAAATATATCTTTACGGATATGAGACGTTTCCATGACGATTATTTCTCTCTTTTCGGAGAGCTTGAGGCGGGTGTTAACAATACGCGCTGGGCTGACTTATTTTTTGTCGGAGTCTCTTATAATAAACTTGACAAAGATATCCAGACCGGTGCCATGCAGAACAAGGTATATGGAGAAGCGTCACGTAATTCGCATTCATTCAATATNTCAGCAAGATATTCCAAGAAATGGGGTGCNATCGCCACAAGATTGAANCTTTCACACACTTGGGATCATTCCACCACCGTCGACACGGCGTATCGTAAATACTCGTGGGATGGCTCTTACATCCCCTCTTCAGGTAACGAANTCAACAATAAGGGGAAGACAATAAGGGTATATAAGCGCCCTCTGACTGTCATTAATGCCGGAGTGGATTATAGCATAAACGAGCATCATGCATTCGCACTTAACTATTTGCTAAACCGGCGTGGTAATGATAGATACGATCNGGTAGACAGATTTTTCGAACCNTCAAACGATATTGTGACAAAACATATCATCTCCCTTACATATTCACAGTCATTCTTTGATCAAAAATGGCAGACTTCTTATTTTGTAAAGGAATACATCAATTCTCTTTCAATCGAACAGACCGACGACGTTACCATTACGGGTTCTGACAAGATCGATAAAAAGAACAACAAGAGTTATTGGGGGGCCGGGNTAGGATCTCGATATATCTTTTTTGAACCGTTGGCAATCAAAGGTTCTTACGAACATAGCGTTCGNCTTCCGCTATCTCGTGAACTGCTCGGAAATGGAACTACCGTATATCCCAACCTCGCGCTGAGTCCGGAGAGTAGCAACAACTACAATCTTGGATTATTCGGTACATGGGTGGCTGATGGTGATAATCGGTTCAGTTATGAAGTCAATGGTTTTATACGTCATGTCCAGAACTATATACGCGCCAATGTCTCGGAACGNGANGGGATGATGCAGTATGTAAATGAGCCGGCCATTGACATAAAAGGGTTTGATTTCGAAATNTCATATTGGTGGAGGAGTCGCCTTCAGATANCGGTGAACGGAAGCTACAACGATGCGCGTAATCTTAGAAAATACAAGACTGATGGNAATCCTTCCGCCACCTATAAGAACCGTGTGCCAAACCGCCCCTGGACATTCGGGAATGTCGAGGCTTCATATACTTTCAATTCTCTTATACAGAAGGATGACCGTCTGAGGATTGGGGCCACTTATCAATACATCCACTGGTATTTCCTGAATTGGGAAGCTTTCGGTTCACTATCCACCAAAGCCCGGATTCCGACACAGAATATTGTAGACCTTTCCGTAACATATTCNTGGAAGAGGGATAGATTCAANCTGTCGCTGGAATGTGACAATATATTCGACCGACTTGCATACGACAACTATATGCTTCAGAAGCCGGGACGTAGTTTTGCCGCGAAGTTAAGAATATTCATTAACTAATAAACGTCATAGAACAATGAAAAAAAGTAAATTTCTTCTGCGCTCTTTCATGGCTCTTCTCATTGCTTTCGGCATGACCGGATGCTCAAAAGATGATGAGCCTAAGCAGGATGATCCCACGATCATTCAAGATTATCACTTCGACCTCTGGGTCGCCCTTGACCGTCACGGCGGTATGGGTAGAGACGTGCAGACTCTCGTGCGTAGCGTCAACTCTCTTGATGCCGGGGAGCCTGAAATTACATTCCAGGGCCAAGGTACGGAGGTGAACTCGATACTCTCACTCGAAACAATCCTGAAGGGTGCCTACTATTATCAGGTGCCTGTGTCAGGCGACAGGTTTGCTAAGTATACCATCAAGGATAACCGGATACAGGTAGTGAAGGAACGTCGTTTCCAGACCAACACCTATTCCACAAGAAAGTATACGCATGCATGGGTCAATGACAACACTCTCGTCATAATGGCTGCAAACGGTGAAGGTAATAAGATTGTCTGGACAAAGCTTAACGCCGACGATATGACTATCATTGCGGAGGGCAATCTTGATGTCAAGATGCCGGAAGGTGGTGAGATCTATACTACATCCGGTATTCTCAATTATCGTGCCTCAGACAATAAACTATTCTATTTCTACTATGCTAAGGCCGGTGGATCACGTGGAAAGCGCGTCACTCCTATGATGACTGCCGTCATAAATCCTGCTACTATGGCCGTAGAAAGTGACACGCCCTGTTTCCTTGATTGTGAGATGGTAGGTACTGCTTATGGCGAACTGCTTCAAACCACAACTTTCATTGACGGTAACAACAACCTGTATATCGCCTGTGTCACTGATGATGCCGACGGAAATGAGCACAGCCATCTGCTGAAGATTCCTGCCAACTCTACATCTTTCGACCGGACCTATGACGGTTTCACTGCCGATGGTAAATTGATCTCGGTGATGTATCTCGGTAATAATAAGGTGATGGCATATGCCCGTGAAGATAAACTCGGTACAGGCATTGATGCTTTCAGCCATTATTATACAGTGCTGGATGTACTCTCAAAGACAAGTACCCCTGTATCATACAACGGNCAACCTCTCGCTTACAGCAGTGGCCGTTTCTCATCCCGCATGGCTTATGTTAATCATAAGGCATACATCGGGGTAGATGCTGAGGGCCAGAAACCGCAGATCTANATCTATGANGTAGCAAGCGGACAGACCGTGCTTGGAGCAACTATGGCGTCGGGCTACTACTTTGAACAGATTCGAGTGGTGGAGGATGTAAAAAATTAATTTTTAAGAATAAACAGTTTTTCTAAAATTTTTGCCAATGTCTCCCGGGATAATGTGAATTACTCCGGGAGACGAAACTGTAAATTATGAGATTATGAAAAAGCTGATTTTATTTCTTATGGTTATGATTGCTATAACGGTGAACGCTCAGAATCTGATGACTTCGGATCCGGAAAAGACAGCTATCCTTATGGTCCATTTCGGAACGACTGTCGATGAGACACGTGAGGTCACTATTGACGCTATAAACCAAAAGGTAATGGAGGCCTTTCCTGAAATAACCGTTGTGGAGGCTTATACTTCAAGGATNATTATCAATCGCCTTGAAAAGCGTGGAATCAGGAAAATGACTCCAAAGGAGGCTCTTCTGCGTCTTGCAGCGGATGGTTATAGCAATGTGATTGTACAAGGAACTAATGTAATCGATGGAATTGAGGCTGAAGTGCTTCGTCAGGAAGCGGCTATGATGAAACCGTTCTTCAACGAAATAAGGGTAGGCCACCCCTTGCTNTATTCTATCGCCGATTGCGAAAGAACCGTGGAGGTGCTGAAAAACCGTTACGGNGATTATGCCGGAAAAAACAAAGCTGTCCTCCTTGTNGGGCATGGTACCTCNACACCTGCAAATGCAATCTATTCTCAAGTGGACTACATGTTCGCTGCAGCCGGTGCTNATAATTTTCATGTGGCGACAGTGGAAGGTTATCCCACTTACGATACTGCACTCGCCGTGCTTAAAAAAGAACGGGTGAAGAATGTNTGTCTTGTGCCGTTTATGTTCGTGGCNGGCGATCATGCACGCAATGATATTGATGTTGAGTGGCGTGAGCGGCTTGAGAAGGATGGCTTTCACGCTGAGGCCTTAATNGAGGGCTTAGGTCAGATTCCGGAAATACAGAATCTGTATATNGATCATATCAGGGCGGCTTTGGCTGCNCCGGTTGTAGATGCCGCCTCTCGGAAAGTCGGTTTCATAAAGGAAAATATATAATAGTTGATATGTCACGAGTTGGGAAAATATCTTTTNTTATTACATTGACCGCTCTGGTCGTTGGATTAGGATTGTGGGTATATACAGTNTGGTTCAAGCCTACAANTATTCTTGTAGTCAATCCNTTGCCGGCACAGGAAGCGGAAATAATCCTCAATAACGACAGCCGCTATATAAAGATCTCTTGCGTCAAAATGGAGGATGCAAAGGATTTCGACCGCTATGATGCAGTATTGATGTTTGGACGCGGACTATATCTTGACTCGTTGCAATTAAAATCGCTCGACCGGGCTGCNCGNAGGGGTGTGCCCGTGTTTACAAATTCATTGCGAAATTTCAGTTTTGTTGTTAACCATAATCTCGATTCCATTCAGATAGAGGAATTACAGCGCTATTTCTCGAATCCTTGCAGGGAAAATTACAGAAACTTGCTTNGGTATGTGAGCAGCATAGCGAATCCNGGACGATACGGTGATAGAGGGTATGCCGCTCCCGTTGCGATGCCGGCCAACATGTTCTATCATCTGGAAAGCGGAAAGTATTTTGATAAAGCAGAGCAACTGACGGAGTATCTTAGAGAAAAGGGACTCTTCTCGGAAGAGGGGGCAANTATCGCTTTCGTGTCAGGTGTGACTTTTCCGGTTGAAAACAACCGCGCACATATAGACACTCTCGTGAGCCGGCTGACTCTCAAGGGATTTAACGTATATCCTCTGACTGCTACCGGAAAACCGAGAGAGAGGATGATAAAGGAAGTCAGACCCGACGCGGTGATTTATCTCCCGATGGGGCGTCTCGGAAATGACTCGCTTATAAATTGGGCTTACCGCAATGGGATTCCTCTTTTCATGCCTTATCCCCTCATTCAATCAAGAGAGGAGTGGCTTGATGTGAATCATCCTCTGGCTGGGGGTACACTCAATGCCCGTATTGTGGTGCCGGAGATTGACGGTGGAATGACCCCGCTGTGTATTTCCACTCAGGACCCCTCTGCCGAGGGATATCTGCTATATAATCCTGATAAAGAGAGAATGAATGCCTTTATCAGTCAGTTTGAGAGATTCATGAACCTTCGTAAACAATCTAATCATGAAAAGAAAATAGCAATCGGCTATTTCAAGTCACCCGGTAAAGATGCTCTGATTGCTTCAGGTATGGAAGTTGTCCCATCATTATATAACTTTCTGAAAAGACTCAAAATGGAGGGATATAATGTTGATGGTTTACCGTTATCTCTTGATGAGTTCAAGCGACAGATCATGACAAGGGGAAGCGTCATGGGCGACTATGCTCCTGCGGCGCAAAGGAAATTTATGGATGAGGCCGCTCCTTTGTGGATAAATAAGGGGGAATATGAAGAATGGGCTAAGGATATTCTGCTGCCTGAAAAATATGCCGAGGTGGAACAGCGTTACGGAAAAGCGCCGGGGACTATGCTTGCACGTGGAGATAGTATTGCAGTGGCTGCTTTGAGATATGGCAATATCCTGTTGTTTCCCCAACCACGACCCGCTTTAGGAAACGATGACTTCAAGATGGTGCATGGAGTCGATGTCGTGCCTCCCCATAGCTATCTTGCACCATATCTGTATATGCAGAAGGCCTTTGATGCAGATGCACTCATTCATTTCGGAACACACGGGAATCTTGAATTCACTCCCGGTAAGAATGCCGCACTCTCACAAGCTGACTGGGCGGAAGTCCTCGTAGGCAACCGACCTCATTTCTATTTCTATACTACAGGTAATGTGGGTGAGGCGATTATCACTAAGCGCCGTAGCCATGCGGTGATAGTGACACACCTTACCCCTCCATATATTGAAAGCGGCTTGCGTCAAAAATACAACGCTTTGATAGAAAATCTTCATACTGCCATTGCCGATCCCTCACATAACACACCTGCCCTGAAGCGCCGGATCATTAATCTTGGCTTGCATCGCGATCTGGGACTTGATTCTGTTTCGTCAGGAACATATGCGGTGGAAGAACTGAAGAAGGTTGATTCATTTGTTGAGGAATTGGCCAACGAGAAGATAACCGGTGCATATTATGTTATGGGGGTGCCTTATTCATCTAAGGACATGACCACAAGTGTACTCGCCATAACAGCTGATGAGCTTGCGTATAGCCGTGCAAAAAATGATTTTGAATTGGGAAAGATATCGGAAGAGCATCTTCAGGATTTTACCTTTATCTCCCATAACTATCTTCCGGCAGCGAAGAGGTATCTGTCTCAGATTCTTGAGGGAAAAACTCCCTCTCTGCAGAATGAGGGGGAGAGAGCGCTTAATGTGAGAAAATTACTCACTACGTCTGCAGGTGCCGAACTTGATGCTATGGTGAATGCCCTTAGTGGTATCCCTGTTCCTCCTGCTCCGGGGGGCGACCCTGTGTTGAATCCCAATGTGTTGCCGATGGGTAGGAACATGTACAGTATTAATGCTGAGGCTACTCCGGATCCCCGTGCATGGGAAAAGGGAGTGGTTCTTGCAGAACAGACATTGTCTGACTATCTGAAAAAACATGGTGAGTATCCCCGGAAAGTCAGTTATACCTTCTGGGCCGGTGA
This sequence comes from Bacteroides sp., assembly GCA_014801605.1. Lineage (GTDB taxonomy): Bacteria > Bacteroidota > Bacteroidia > Bacteroidales > Muribaculaceae > Lepagella. The sequence continues at coordinate 41,997 of JAAVDU010000017.1, read as the reverse complement.
GTTCATATCTTCTCAGGGAGCCACAATCGCACAGGCCTTGCGTATGCTCGGTGTTGAACCGATACGCGATGAACAAGGACGTGTCATGGATCTGAAACTGATTCCTTCCCGGGAACTGGGCAGACCGAGAATCAATATTATGGTTCAGGTCTCGGGGCAGTTGCGGGATATCGCCGCTTCGCGTCTGAAGATGATTACCGATGCTGTACGCCTCGCTTCGGAAGCTCAAGATGATATCTATCCCAACTATGTTGCTGATGGCTGTCTTGAGCAGGAAAAGACACTGATTGAAAAAGGGGAATCACCGAAGAGTGCTCGTGAATTATCAAAAATGCGGGTGTTCGGTCCGATAAATTCCGGCTATAGCACAGGTATGTTGCGTTATACGGAAAATTCAGGCGAATGGGACGATAGACGCGAACTTGCCGACGGATATCTGAATAATATGTGTGCCATGTACGGTGACGATGAAAACTGGGGTGTTGTCAATAGGAATGCACTGGAATCAGGTATCTCCGGAACGGACGTTATCGTACAGCCACGCCAGAGCAATACTTGGGGACCCATATCTCTTGATCATGTGTATGAGTTTACCGGAGCGTTGTCGCTTGCCGCTAAAAGTATAAGCGGAAAGGAACCGGACGCTGTCATGGCTGATTATCGCAATTCTTATATACCCCGTCTCCAGGACACTAAGGAAGCTATAGCTGTGGAGACGAGGGCCACTATACTGAATCCCGAATTCATAAAGGAGAGAATGAAAGGTGAGGCTACGACTGCACAGATGTTTGGAGAGATATTCAGGAATATCTTTGGTTGGAGTGCCACACGCCCCGGCGCGTTGAACGATAGGATATATGATGATCTCTACGAAGTCTACATGGAAGATATTCACGGCCTTGGTGTAAAGGATTATTTCAAAAGAGTCAATCCTGCCACTTTTCAGGAGATGAGTGCAACCTTGATGGAATGTGCCAGAAAGGGGTTTTGGAATCCTACCGACAGACAGTTGAGTGTCATGGCCGAGCTTCATGCTGAGCTGACTGCTGAGCACGGTGCGCCTTGCACTGAGTTCGTATGTGGAAATCAGAAGCTTCAGGAGTTTATTTCCTCTCGTTTGGACAAGAGTGGCGCTGAAAGATACAAAGCCGATATCGCTGCTGTGCTTGAAGAGCAATCCGGAGCCACAAGGTTAAAGGCTGAGTCAAAAGGATTGCTCTCCGGAAAGCTTGATAAGACACCAGACAGTTATATAGCTGTCGTGATTATTGCAGTGTTATTGATAACGGTGTTATTGGCTGTGACGCTTCGGAGAAAGGAGGGGAAATGAGTTTGGTTCAGTTATTTTTCTTTATCGCGATTGCATTGGCGGCGATAGTGAGGGTTTCGATACTTCCAAGGAGGGGCTGGATTCCTGTTACAGTGTGGTGGGGTCTGGTCGCAGTAGCATTTACTTATTACATGAGTGGATTGACTCCGGAGGAAACCACAAGACTATTATGCTCGGATACTCTCGTTATCTGTGAATTTGCAGAATTGATGCTGTTTATTGCGATTGTGTTTTCATCTGCAAAAGGTAGCAGGATAATTAGTCGTTATCCAGGTATAATGATAGCTGCTCCGATAGCATGGCTGTCGGCTATTGCTTCACGCTCTTTCCCCGGTATTGATTTCATGATTCCGGCGATTGTTGCCGGTGGGGCTGTATGTGTTGTGTCGGCTTTATTAATCTTCCTGTGTCGTTTTCTTCGATGGGGGAAGGAAACACTATATAAGGTCTCCTTATTTGGGTTTCTGATATGTATAATCTATTATGGAATACAATGAAAATAATCTCTGATTTGCTTTTTACCCTCTCAAATGGTCTTATGATACCTGTTGTTCTGTTGCTGCTCTATTTTCTTGTCAGGTCTATATGGATTCTGCTGGGATTNTATGGTCAGATTCAGTATCACAGACAACTCTCTTCAAGTCTTGTGATTGCACTCAGAAACTATTCGGATCAATCTCTTTACGAGACTCTTAAAGACTTACNATCCTCAAAAGAGGGTCTGGTCGCCGGGTATCTTGGAAGAATTCTTGATCATAAGGANGATTCNGNCTANTGNAATCTCGAATTGGCGGATTTCCAGGTTGAGGTGCAGAAGATTCTGTCAAAATACAGGATGCTTATAAAGTTTGGTCCGATGCTTGGNCTTATGGGNACCCTGATACCGATGGGGCCGGCACTCGTCGGTCTTGCTGTCGGCGACATCCAGTCAATGGNCTACAACATGCAGGTAGCATTCGCCACAACTGTGATCGGTATGCTTGTGGCCGGCATAGGATTGTGTGCATTACATCTCAACCAAAGGTANTATGCCGGATACCTGAACGATCTGGAGTTTATTGTCACTAAAATTACCACTGCATGAAAGATAACCCGATTCTTCACAACGATGAAGACGACAACCCGATGGGTATGCTCACCAACCTGTTTGATGTCGCTATGGTGTTCGCTGTCGCCCTTATGGTCGCTTTGGTGAGCCATTTCAGTATGAGTGAGATTTTCTCGAAGGATGATTTCACCATCGTAAAGAANCCCGGTGAAGAGAATATGGAAATCATTACCAAAGAGGGTAATGAGATAAAGAAGTACACGCCCGCTGACGATGCNTCCTCTTCATCGTCCAAAGGTAGAAAAGTCGGATCGGCGTATCAACTCGAGAATGGAGAAATAATATATATACCGGAATAATCAGATTATGCGAAAAATTGGATATNTAACACTGATGCTTTCCCTTGTTACTATGTTTTCATGCGGAAACCGTCAGAATCAATCTCGGATAAATCCACACACTGATGTGGAGCGTGATTCATCATCAATGGTTGTGGCGCGTTATGCCAAAGGCTTTAATGTCAGTTATGACGACGACATTACCCTTCTGGATATCAATGATCCGGAGAACAATGAGGCGGAACAGTTCCACTTTGCCCTTGTCAACAAGGATTTTAAAGGGAANATACCCNCCGGCTACACTCGATTGAACATTCCGGTAGAGACTGCCGTATGTATGACTTCCCTNCAACTTTCCAACTTCCTGAAACTTGATATCCCGGAAAAGGTGGTTGGAATTACGAGTACCCGTCATCTGCACAATGAGAGGATAAACNGGCAACTGCGGGATGGTAAAACTCATAAGATCGGGATAGAGGGGAATTTCGANAATGAGGTGATAATGGCCATTAATCCGGATGTAATCTTCATCTCTCCTTTCAAGCGAGGCGGTTACGATGCCATACGCAACGTAGACATACCTATGATTCCACATCTCGGGTACAAGGAATTGACCCCCTTGGGGCAGGCCGAGTGGATAAAGNTAATCGGANTGCTGACTGGCAATACCTCTCTTGCAAATTCCACCTTTGAGGGAATAGAAAGCCGCTACAACGGGCTTAAGGCTATGGTNGATACGGCGACTCACCGTCCGACTGTATTCAGTGGCGAGATGCGTGGTGGCAACTGGTATGCTGTAGGGGGAANGAGTTTCCTCGCCCAGTTGTTCAGAGATGCCGGAGGTGACTATTTCTTGAAAGATAATGAGGAGTCGGGTGGGGTGACTCTTGACTATGAGACTGTATACACAAATGCNGCTCATGCTGACTACTGGCGNATCGTGAATAGCTTTGATGGCGACTTNAGTTATAATGTCCTTAAAGAGCAAGACAACCGATATACAGATTTTGATGCCTGGAAGAATCATGGGGTCATATATTGCAATATGAAGGAAGTCCCCTTTTACGAGAGTATGCCCGTTGAGCCGGAGGTTGTTTTGGCCGATTTTATCCATGTGTTCCATCCGGAAGTGCTGCCGGACCATAAACCTGAATATTATCATNTTTTGAAATGAGTAGAAGCAGTACGGTCACCCTTATGGGGTTATTGGGNATATCGATTGCAGGATTCTTGATATTGAATCTACTGTTAGGGTCGGTCCATATCCCTGTCAATGATATTATTGGGATCCTGTTGGGTAGNGAAGATGGGAATCCGATATGGCGCAATATAATACTTAAATCAAGGTTGCCTCAGTCTCTCACTGCCATGATGGCAGGTGCNGGACTTGCTGTAAGTGGCCTGCTCATGCAGACGGTATTTCGAAATCCCCTTGCCGGTCCTTCTGTGCTCGGCATAAGTTCCGGAGCCAGTCTGGGAGTGGCTTGCGTGGTATTGCTTTCAGGTAGCTTGGGAGGAGTAGCACTGAGTAAGCTTGGAGTGATAGGAGAGGTCACCATCACGTTGTCGGCTATTGTTGGATCTTTGCTTATCATGGCGCTTATTGCATTCGTGGCGCAGAAAGTGAGAGGCAATGTCACTCTTCTCATAATGGGAGTTATGATAGGCTATATCGCCAACGCCATCATTGGGGTGCTCAAATTCTTCAGTGCGGAGGAGGATATCAGGGCATACGTCATCTGGGGACTCGGAAGTTTTTCAAGAGTGTCAGGGGGGCAGACATCTGTATTCATTATATTGATGCTTATCCTTCTACCAATCTCTTTTTTCCTCATAAAGACACTCAATCTTCTTCTTTTAGGCGACTCCTACGCGAAGAACCTGGGACTTGACATCAAGAGGGCGAGACTTTTGGTAATAGGATGTTCGGGTGTGATTGTTGCTGTGGTGACGGCTTATTGCGGTCCGGTTGTCTTTCTCGGGCTTGCCGTGCCTCACATATGCCGGGGAATATTCCATACATCCAACCATGCGGTGATCCTTCCGGCTTCGATTCTGGGGGGTGCGTCGCTGGCGTTGCTTTGCAACCTGATAGCGAGGATGCCCGGTTTCGAGGGCGCTCTTCCTGTAAATTCAGTTACTGCTCTTGTTGGAGCTCCCGTGGTGATGTGGGTATTGTTTAACAGACGAAAAAACGATTTGGGATGAAAAGGAATGAAACCATAAAGGTCATAGGTCTGGATACCGGTTACTCCGACAGGAAGCATACCACAGTCATTACATCTGATATCAACGCATCATTGTATTCAAGGGAGCTCACTTGTCTGTTGGGTCCGAACGGTGCGGGAAAGTCTACGTTGCTTAAGACTCTGACTGCATTCCTCCCCCCGGTGAAAGGAGAAATAATGATTAAGGACCGACCGCTGAATGCCTATTCAGAATCAGACTTGGCTAAGGTGATAGGTGTGGTGCTTACAGAACGACTGAACATCAACAATATGTCGGTCGATGAGCTTGTCGGGATGGGTCGGAGTCCATATACAGGTTTCTGGGGTCGCATGTCAGCCTATGACCGCAAGATAGTCGAGGAATCTATCTCTTTGGTGGGAATAGATTCGCTTCGCGGTCGTATGGTGCAGACGCTGAGCGACGGTGAGCGTCAGAAGGTGATGATAGCCAAAGCTCTTGCCCAGGAGACTCCGGTAATTTTCCTTGATGAGCCTACCGCATTTCTCGACTATCCCAGTAAGGTAGAGATTATGCAGCTCCTGCAAAGGCTTTCCCGGGATAAGAACAAGACTGTTTTTCTTTCAACTCATGATCTTGAACTTGCACTCCAGATCGCTGACAAGGTATGGCTGCTTGACAAACCTCATGGAGTCACTATCGGCACCCCCGAAGAACTGGCTCTTAATGGAGCCATCGGTTTATATTTCCAGCGGGAAGGACTGGCATTTGATATAGAAAGCAGACTATTCAGAATCTTAGGATTAAAGTGAAAAATATGAAAACAAAGATTACCGTAATCGGCATAGGTCCCGGCTATGTAGGGGATATGACTTCCAATGCGATTGAAGCTCTACGGAAGTCGGAGATTGTAGTCGGTTATAAATACTATATACCGTTTATCTCTTCTCTTCTTCGCGAAGATGTAGTAATTGTTCAGAATGGGATGAAGCAAGAGATAAAACGGATTGAGAAGGCTTTTGAAATTGCGGAAAGCGGCAGGAATGTGTCTGTCATAAGTTCAGGCGATGCCGGCATCTACGGTATGGCTTCACTTGTATATGAGATGTTGAGCGAGCGCGCTGCGGATATAGAAGTGGAAGTCATACCTGGCATAAGTGCATTCCAGAAAGCAGCCTCATTGCTCGGCGCTCCCGTGGGACACGATTTCTGTGTCATCTCGCTTAGCGATCTGATGACTCCCTGGTCTGTGATAGAGAAGCGTATCAAAGCAGCCGCCGAGGCAGATTTTGTAACAGCGGTCTATAATCCCAAAAGTCATGGAAGATATTGGCAACTGTATAGACTCAAAGAATTGTTCCTCAGGTTCAGGAGCCCGGAGACCCCCGTGGGTTATGTGCGTCAAGCTGGTAGGGATGGTCAAATGGTAATGATTACTACATTAAACGATTTTGACCCTGAAGACGTGGATATGTTCACTGTTGTTATCATCGGTAACTCACAGACCCGAAGATTTGAAAATCATATTGTGTCTCCNAGAGGCTATTACGCANCNGAAGATTNTGATAANGCCGGCATAGGACAGGCGATAATGATTGAAAGTTTTCGCACTATTGAAAAAGAACTTAATAATCCTGACNTCCCGCTCGGCATCAAGTGGCCTCTGCTNCATGCTATACATACTACCGCAGATTTTGACATGGAGAATATAGTTAAGGTTGATGAGGGGGCGGTGAAAGATATTTATGANGCACTTGCTTCAGGAAGAGTAAGCACGATAATCACCGATGTGACTATGGCAGCCTCGGGAATACGGAAAGGGGCGTTAGAGCGTCTTGGTGTGGAGGTGAAATGCTANCTTTCTCTNCCGGAGACTATTGAACTTGCAAAAAATGCAAATATNACCAGAACGCAGGCTGGNATACGTCTTGCGGTTGCAGANCATCCCGATGCCCTTTATGTATTCGGCAATGCCCCGACGGCATTGATGGAACTTTGCTCCCTTATACGCGCCGGAAAGGCCTCTCCATGNGGTATCATTGCGGCTCCTGTCGGTTTTGTCCATGTATGTGAGAGCAAACATATGGTTAAGCCTTTCAAAGATATTCAGAAAATAATTGTNGAGGGTAGGAAAGGGGGGAGTAATCTCGCCGCCACACTTGTGAATTCAATTCTCTGCTGGCCGGATGCAGAGCAATTAAGACCTGGAAGAGATGTCTGANAAGCAGTTCATNGTAATCGGATTGTCCGATAGTCGTAAACAATGGTTCTCGCCGGAGGTGAAGGAGATAATAGCCGGAGGNTATCTCTTTTCCGGCGGTAAACGACACCACGAGATCGTCAAAGATATATTACCCTCCGGATNTGCATGGATCGATATTGTCGTCCCGTTNGATAATGTATGGGCAGAGTATGCTCCNCATGATAGGATTGTCGTATTTGCTTCCGGCGATCCATTGTTTTATGGATTTGCCNCNACNATCCGCCGGCGCTTCCCTGATTGCAGGATGAAAGTGTTTCCGGTGTTTAATTCACTTCAGATGCTCGCTCACCGCAAGCTTCTCCCATATGCTGAGATGATGAATGTATCGGTGACGGGCCGACCTTGGAAAGAGCTGGATGCTGCTNTCATCAGCCAATTTCCCCTNATAGGTGTCCTGACTGACCGCAAAAAGGGACCTGCTGAAATTGCCGGCAGATTACTTGAATACGGATATNCAAATTATATGATCACGATTGGTGAGAATCTCGGGAATGAGAGTGAAGAACTTGTCANGTCTCTTTCTCTTGAAGAAGCCGTAGGTAAAACCTTTTCCCATCCAAATTGCGTGATNCTTACCAGGATATNTNCAAGACAGAGATATTTTGGATTACCCGAGACAGAATTTTCTCATTTGGCCGGAAGAAAGAATATGATAACCAAGATGCCCGTCAGGCTTATGTCCATCTCCATGCTTGATCTTTATGGGAAGCANACTCTTTGGGATATCGGTTTTTGCACTGGGTCGGTTTCAATAGAGGCGAAACTTCAGTTTCCTTCGCTTGATGTGGTGGCGTTTGAACGTCGTGAGGAATCAAGGGGGCTNNTGATTGAGAATTGCCGNAAATTTGGCGCGCCGGGCATAACGGGTGTGATTGGTGACTTCATGGAATGTGACCTTTCCCATTACCCCTCTCCCGATGCCGTGTTTATCGGTGGNCATGGCGGNCGGTTGGATGAGATGACACGACGGATATATAAGGTATTNAACAAAGGGGGCGTGATTGTTTTTAATTCTGTCAGCCCGGAGAGTTGCCGGGTNTTCCGTGAGAGTGTGGAANCCTGCGGTGGTGTGATTGAAGCNGAACACAGNCTGATTGTAGATAATCATAATCCAATTACAATAATGAAAGCAAAATGAAATACATAGTTTATATAAACGATGCCGGACTCAAGCTGGGGGAGATGATTCAGAAAGAGATGACCGATTACGTCCTTATTGACCAANGAACATTCTCCTCANNCGATTATTCTATAATAGAGGCAATTATATTTATAGGGGCTTTAGGAATTTGTGTCCGTATGATAGCCCCGTTAGTAAATGACAAATACACTGATCCGGCGGTAGTTTGTGTGGATAGTGTNGGCCGAAATGCCATATCTGTTCTTTCAGGCCACGTCGGNGGGGCCAACCGTTTATGTGAGNGGGTGGCTCACATTATCGGGGCGAGACCTGTGATTACTACTCANAGCGACAACACCGGAATGTGGAAACTNGACATTNTGGGTAAGTGTATGGGCTGGGCCACCGATGCTACTCGAACCGAAATGAATCAGGCGATTGCTACGCTTGTAAATGGTNAGCCGGTAGGATTGTTGCTCGANATCCGCGATAATGGAACAGATTGGTTGGAGTCAACTCTTCCTCCAAATGTCTCTATAGTAAATGACCGAACTGATANGACANANTATCAGCTGATTATTGCTGTNNCGCCTTATATTTATAANTTTGATGCTCCTGTTCTCTACTATCGTCCATTGGTGTTGAATCTTGGCATNGGCTGTCGGCGAGATTGCAATCCTGACGGTGTGGCTGAGTATATTGGTAAGANTTTAGTTGAAAATGGTATCAGTCCGAAGGCAATAAAATCGGTTTCAACAATTGATCTGAAAAAAGATGAGCCTCTCCTTACTGAGCTTTCAAAGTGGGAGAACATTCATTNGTGCAACATATATACATCCGATCAACTNNCGGGTATCGTTGTACCGAATCCTTCGGAGAAGGTGATGGAAGTGACAGGAGTGCCGGGGGTGGCCGAAAGCTGTGCCATAAAATCGTCTGATTATGGCAATATTATTTTNGAAAAGCATAAGGGAAAACTTTCCGAAGACTCCGATTTCACATTTGCAGTAGCTCTGGATAAAGGAGCAAAGCGAGGAGGTCATATTGAGATCGTCGGGGCGGGTCCGGGCGATCCTGAACTCATATCGGTGCGTGGAAAGCATTTCCTGGAGAGAGCCGANCTTATATTATATGCCGGTAGCCTTGTGCCTGTGGAATTGACTTATTATGCCAAGTCAGGTTGCGTGGTNAGAAGCTCTGCTTCCATGAATCTTGAGGAACAGTTTGCATTAATGAAGGAGTTTTATGATAGAGACAAACTTGTGGTTCGTCTTCATACAGGCGATCCTTGCATATATGGTGCAATTCAAGAACAGATGGCGTATTTTGAGCGTTTTGGTATGAATTACCATATCACTCCGGGTATATCGTCATTTCAGGCAGCTGCCGCAGCTCTGAAATCTCAGTTTACTATTCCCGAGAAAGTACAGACAATTATTCTGACCAGAGGAGAGGGGCGTACTCCAATGCCGGAAAAAGAACAGCTTCATAAACTTGCAGCTTCTCAAAGCACGATGTGTATATATTTGAGTGCCGGTATTGTTGATGATGTGCAGCGTGAGCTGCTTATGGCATATGATCCTGAGACCCCTGTCGCTGCGTGCTACAAGCTCACTTGGAAGGAAGAGAAAATTTATCGTGGTCAGCTTAAGGAGTTGGCAAAGATTGTTCATGATAATAACCTTACGTTGACTACTCTTCTTGTTGTGGGTGAGGCGATAGATAATCGTGAAGGGTTATCACGTCTCTATAATGATAGTTTCAAGCATCTTTTCAGAAAATGATACTTGTTTTCGGTGGAACGACGGAAGGTCGTATTGCAGTAAAGACACTTGATGAGGGAGTAGAACACTATTTTTACTCTACACGTGGTGATCTGCAGAAGATAGATTGTACTCACGGGGAGCATATTATCGGAGACATGACATATTCGGATATTGCTGACTTTTGCAGAGCCAATTACATAAGGCTGATAATTGATGCTGCCCATCCGTTTGCTTCAACGCTACATTCCAATGTTGATATGGCCAGCCGTGAACTGGATATTCCGGTCATAAGGTTTGAGCGAAGGTATCCTTTCGTTGGCTACGAAAAAACTGTGTGGTGTGATAGTTATGAAGTGGCTATGGAAGAGATGGAGAATGTCGGAATTGATCGACTTCTTGCTTTGACCGGGGTACAGACCATCACGAAACTAAAACCATATTGGAGTAGACATGAGGCTTGGTTTCGGATACTGAAACGCGATGTGTCGCTCAAAATAGCTGCCAAAGTGGATTTCCCTATGAACAGACTGGCATATTATGAAGACTCTTCTGTGGATGATTTGATTCAGACTATCCGCCCTGATGCCATTCTGACCAAGGAAAGCGGTGACTCCGGTGGTTTTATGGAAAAGATTGAGGCGGCTGAGCGGCATAAAATAATGGTGTTTGTGGTCAAGCGTCCAAAACTTCCGGAGGGCTTTATTGTCGTTGACGGCCGACATGGACTTCGACGTGAGATAGAAAGGTTATTGCCTCAATTCTATCCTTTACATACAGGTTTTACTACCGGATCATGTGCCACAGCTGCTGCAAAGGCTGCTCTGGTGGCGCTACTGACCGGGAATAAGGTGAGAGAAATTGACTTTAAGATACCGGAGGGTGAGACTTTGCATATGCCAATTGAATCTGTAGAAGTTAATGGGGAGGCCGCTACAGCTTATGTAGTTAAGGAGGCGGGAGATGATCCGGATGTGACCGACAAGGCTCTGATATCGGTCAGGGTATCATTTGCCGGGCATGAAGGAATCCGCTTCTTTGGAGGGGCGGGAATAGGAACTGTTACTCTTCCGGGACTCGGTCTCCCGGTAGGTGAGGCTGCAATAAATCCTGTTCCACGTCATATGATGTGCTCTGAACTTTCGGCAATTTACCATGGTGGACTTGATGTTACGGTATCTTTGAATGGTGGCGAAGAACTTGCGGAGAGGACTTTTAATCCGAGAGTTGGTGTTGTGGGTGGAGTTTCCATTATCGGCACATCCGGCATTGTGCGTCCATTTTCCCATGAGGCGTTTCTTGAATCCATAAGTAGGGAGATGAAAGTGGCTTTGGCTAATTGTTGCCAAAAGATAATCGTGAATTCTGGTGCCAAAAGTGAGAAATATATGAAAACTCTTTTCCCCGACTTACCTTCACAGGCATTTATCCACTATGGCAATGCTATTGGAGAGACTATGAAGATAGCTGAGGAGTGTGGAGTGGAGCATCTGATAATAGGGCTTATGTTAGGAAAGGCGGTGAAACTTGCCGAAGGAAATATGGATACCCATAGCCATAAAGTGACGATCAACAGNANATTCCTTATGGCTTTGGCTGAGGAATGTGGCTGTTCANAAGCTTCCGGGGAAGTAATATCCAATCTCTCTTTTGCAAGAGAACTTCCATCACTTCTAAGTGAAAGTGATGCCNGGCGCTTTTTCCCTGAGCTTTTAAGACGCTGTCATTTGCATTGCTCTGAGTTTTTTAAAGGAAAACTGGATGCTGTCCTCATTGCAGACGATGGCACGATATTAAGTATGACATGGATATGAAAAAGAANTCATTTCTTATAGCGGCGGCTTCGTCAGGAAGTGGAAAGACTACGCTTTCGTTGGGGCTTATGAAAGCCCTTTCGCGNAGGGGAATGACGGTCAGCCCTTTCAAATGNGGTCCTGACTATATAGATACCCAATATCATANGCTGGCCACCGGACGTAGTTCAATTAATCTGGATCTCTTTATGTCGTCGGCNACNCATGTAAAGGAGATTTACAGCCGATATGGAGCTGATAGCGATATAAATATTGTTGAGGGGGCGATGGGCATGTTTGACGGTTTTGACAGGATGGAAGGAAGTAGCGCAGATATCGCCGGGAAATTAAAAATTCCTGTTATTCTTCTTGTCAATGCGGCGTCAGCAGCTTTCTCGGTAGCAGCTACTATATATGGATTTTCCCGGTTTTGCAAGGATGTAAAGGTCGTAGGTGTGATTTTCAATCGCGTCGCATCNGAAAATCATTATTCTTTTCTTAAAGAGGCGTGTGAAGAGACCGGAGTCCCTTCTTTGGGTTACCTCCGCAAGAACGAAGCCCTTAAGACGCCGTCACGACATTTAGGATTGTCGCTTGATTCGGTCGCTGAGATAGAGCGCTTTATTGATGCGGCGGCCGACGAGGTGGAACGTAATATAGACATTGAGACCCTGCTGTCGCTTACCGAGGTAGATCCCGACACNCCGCAGAAGTATGTGANAGNGNTNAATGACAAGGTAGTTGCAGTAGCAAAAGATGAAGCCTTTAACTTTATCTATCCTGTAAATATTGAGGCGTTTCGAAGCAGGATTGTTTACTTTTCACCCCTTTATGACACGTCGCTTCCTGATGCAGACATGATATACCTTCCGGGAGGTTATCCCGAATTGTTTGCACAGAAATTGGAACGNAATGTCGCGATGCGTAAGGCTATCANGGAATATGCGGAGTCGGGAGGAAAAATACTGGCGGAATGTGGNGGTATGATATATCTCACCCAAGATATAGATGGCAAGCACATGTGTGGAGTGTTCCCNTTTAAGACTACCATGCAGAACGCAAGATTATCGTTAGGNTACAGAAGNGTGTTTTTCCCGGATTTAAATCTGAGAGGACATGAATTCCATTACTCAAGCACAACTTCTGCAGATAGTTTTCCATCCCTGGCGCAACAGTTCAATGTNAAGGGGATGCCGGTGTCGACGCCTGTATATCGATACCGCAATACCGTTGCAGGCTATACTCACTTATATTGGGGAGAGAATGATATCTTTAAACTTTGGAATGAATGAACAGGATATACACACGGACCGGAGATAAAGGCTCAACNGCTATTCATGGTGGGATAAGAGTGCGTAAGACTGATATACGCATTGAGGCTAACGGNAATCTCGATGAACTGAACGTAGCTGTAGGCGCCATACGTACCTCGCTGCCGTCTGACCATCAGTGGCAGCNACCTCTCCGGGAGATTCAACTTAACCTCATGTCTCTTATGAGTCGGGTGGCAACATTGAGTGAACAGCGTCAATCCAATCCCAACCAACTTCCGGATACGCTCGTTAGTGATCTGGAATGTTGGATAGATGAGATTAATTCGCAATGCACTCCTCCGGATAATTTCATCCTTCCCGGTGGAACACCATTAACTNTACTGATGCATCAGGCGAGAGTNACTGCAAGGAGAGCGGAGAGAAATCTTTGGCATCTTAATGACCTTGACCCTGTGTCTGAAAATATTCTTCAGTACATCAACCGTCTGTCTGACCTTTTTTTCATTATGGCTCGCTATGATCTTCAGCATTCCGGGTATAAAGAGGAGGTATGGCGTGAATTTGGTTATAAACGAAAACAGAAATGAAACGATTGTTACCTATTATGTTGGCAGGNACAGGNAGCGATGTGGGCAAAAGCCTTATCGCAACCGGACTTTGCCGTATATTAATGCAGGATGGNTACTCTCCGGCTCCATTTAAGGCTCAGAATATGGCTTTAAACTCATATGTCACTCCTGACGGGTTGGAAATCGGTAGGGCTCAAGCTGTGCAGGCAGAAGCCGCCGGGCTACCGTGTATGGTNGAGATGAATCCCATTCTCCTCAAACCTTCAGGCCCGCACACCTCGCAAGTGGTTTTGAATGGTAAACCATCCGGCAACCGAGAGGCTTACAGTTATTTCCGAAAGGAGGGTAAAGAGGAGCTACGTGCGATTGCCCATCAGGCTTTTGACTTTCTTGCCGGGCATTTCAATCCTATCGTGATGGAAGGAGCCGGAAGTATATCGGAACTCAATCTGCGTGATGGTGATATAGTGAATATGTCGATGGCTCGCTATGCCGATGCAAAGGTCATATTAGTAGCGGATATCGACCGGGGGGGAGTATTTGCCAGTGTATATGGCTCTATAATGCTCCAGACTCACGAAGACAGAAAGCGCATCAAGGGTATAATTATAAATAAGTTTCGCGGGGATCTACGCTTGTTTGATGAAGGACGTAAGATAATGGAGGATATTTGCGGTGTCCCGGTGCTCGGTGTGGTGCCGATGGCCACCCACATCCACATTGATGAGGAGGATTCGGTAGCATTGCAGAAAAAGAGATTCTATGCTTCGAAAGATAAAATAAATATTGCTGTGGTGTTGCTCAGGCATATTTCCAATTTCACCGATTTCAGTGTTCTTGAACGTCATCCGCTCGTGAATCTTTTCTATGCGGCATATCCTGCAGATTTGGGAGATGCTGATATAGTAATACTCCCCGGGAGTAAAAACACTCTTGATGATTTACTTGAATTAAGAAAGAATGGAATGGCAAAGGCAATCTGTAGATCCCGTCAGAACGGAAAGACTATAATTGGAATTTGCGGCGGTTATCAAATGATGGGGGAGTCTGTCAGCGATCCTCATGGTGTTGAAGGGGCTATCAGATGCTTGCCCGGTCTTGGATTACTCTCCACAAAAACAGAGTTGAAAGAAAAGAAAAACACCCGACAGGTGGAATTTCGTTTTATCGACGACTGCCGCCCTTGTCATGGATATGAGATCCATATGGGCAATACTTCTACAGATAAGCCATTTTTGACTTTCTCCGATGGTTCTAAGGAAGGGTATATGGCAGATGCTAAATGTTTTGGTAGTTATGTGCATGGCTTATTGGATAATCAGGCTGTAATTGACTTCATTCTCAATCCATATCTGAAGGGGGCTGACAATATAATTTTTGATGCTGNCGACTTCAAGAACAAGCAATACGACCTCCTTGCGCAATGGCTTCGTGAGCATATCGACATTCCTCAACTATATAAAATCATGGAAAGTTATGATTGACGGACACGGAGACGATCTATATCGCTTTGGCGATAAGGTAGTGATTAATTTCAGTACCAACATTCCTCAGGATGTAGATCATTCGGGATTGCTGACCCATCTTGCCAAGGCAGGTGCTGTATTCAAGAATTATCCGGAACCTGAGCCAAGGAGTGTGGAGCAAAAACTCGCCATATCTCATGATGTAGATGCGGAAAATGTTATCGTCACAAATGGTGCCACAGAGGCAATATATCTATTGGCGCATGCTTATAGAGACCGTAAGTCGGCCATAATTGTCCCCACTTTTAGAGAATACCAGGATGCTTGCAGGGTCTATAACCATACATTGCAATTCATCACATCTCTTGATGAGATTGATGAGAGTCTTTCTGTGGTGTGGCTGTGCAATCCTAATAATCCTACAGGGGAGGGTTATGACAAAGAAAGATTGTTGTCAGTCATTGACTTGCATCCGGCTACTCTCTTTATTGTTGACCAGGCATATGCCGCTTTCTCGGTTAAGGAGGTGCTTTCTATAGCCGATATTATGAGTCGGAAGAATGTGGTGGTGCTTCATTCGCTGACCAAGCAGTTTGTTGTGCCCGGGTTGCGTATAGGTTACGCCATTGGTCCTGAAGAGATTCTTAAACGCTTACGATCTTTACGGATGCCGTGGGCTGTCAATTCAATCGCCATAGAGGCGGCGCTCTATCTATTGGATAATTCTTCAAGCTATGTTTTTGATGCAACCTTGCTTAATGATCAAGCCAATAGATTAAGAGATGAAATGATAGGTATGGGAATGGAAGTAAGGAATACTGACTGCAATTTCATCCTCGCCTGTCTCCCTTACGCCTCAGCAGCTCAGCTAAAATCATGGCTTATCAGACGTTATGGGATTCTNATTAGAGATGCTTCGAATTTTGAAGGTCTGACGGCTCGNCACTTTAGGGTGGCCGCTCAGAGNTGCCGGGAAAACAATTTACTGATTAAAGCTCTTAAAGAATGGATTTCATTATTTTAATACTACCGTTGGTCNTTGGCTGGCTACTTGATATTCTATTGGGTGATCCTATCTGGTTGCCTCATCCTGTGGTAGGCTTTGGCAAGGCTATATCAAAATTTGAATTTATCTTCAATAAGGGATCTCATAGAAAAACCAAAGGTGCTTTGGTAGCCCTTTTTCTGATCTTTGCTGTATTTGCAGTGACATGGTNGGTGTTGCGACTCCTTACAGCTATATGGTGGCTTGATGTTGCGGTGCAGTCAGTATTGGTGTTTTACTGTCTTGCCGGTACGACCCTCATTCGTGAAGTCAGAACGACTTTTGCAGCGGTTGATGAATCACTTGAATCAGGCCGTAAGCAAGTGGGAAGGATCGTAGGGCGTGATACATCCCGACTTTCCGCTCAGGAAATCCGTACGGCTGCGCTTGAGACATTGGCGGAGAATCTCAGTGATGGTGTTATCGCCCCACTTTTCTGGTATGCCCTTTTGGGAGTCCCGGGCATGATGGCTTATAAAATGATTAACACTCTCGACTCGATGATTGGATATCGAAATTCCAGATATAAGGATTTCGGTTGTNTCGCNGCACGTATCGATGATGTGGCCAATTATATACCGGCAAGGCTGACTGCGTTTCTTATGCTGCTGGCCGCCGGGAGATTGAAGCTATGGCGGTTCGTCGTAAAATATGGGAGAAAACATCTGAGTCCCAACAGTGGCTATCCCGAATCGGCGTTGGCAGGTATTCTTGATTGCCGTTTCGGGGGGCCGCATGATTACTTTGGTGAAACTGTCGACAAACCTTTCATTGGAGAACACCATAGGGATTTCACAACTCTTGACGCAGCAAAAGCCATCGCCATTAACCGCCGTTCTGAAATCCTTGCCGTTGTATTGACAATCACACTCAGATCGTCAATTCTATTACTGAGCCGTATGGCGGAATATTCCTGAATAGAGCATTGTAATCCTCCCCGGTGAAGATGTTGAGGGCATGCACGAGGATACCTCCATGTGTGAAAAGCGCCACGTTAGATGCATCGGGCATCTTTACGCGCAAGGAATGAATGAAGTCNATAAAACGGTTTCGTTGATGCATCGCTGATTCTCCTCCCGTAGGTGCTACATTCATGTAGTCGTCAAACCATTCCTGAAGCTTCGGATCCTTAATCTCATTGAAGTCATGCATCTCCCATTCTCCGAAATTCATTTCAATGATGCGGGCATCTGGTATGGCATCAGGATATCCGCAATAGGTGGCGAGTTTACGGCAACGGCTGAGTGGACTTGTGTAGACTCTGTCGAAAAAGCGGCTTCCTAATCTTTCAGCTACTTTAGCTGCTTCCTCNGGAAATGTATCTGCTAATTCCACATCCGTNTTTCCATAACATATACCTCGCGGGACAGCTACGGATGTATGTCGTATAAGTGTAATTCTCATGTAATCTGTTCTCTATAAATAATTGCGATGGTAGTTAGCATTGATAATTCGCAGAGTAGACTTGCTGCTCCGCAGCAGTCACCGGTATAACCGCCNATCTTATGTTTCAGATATAATATCAACCCACTTATGACTATAATTGGAGCGATTGTAGAGAGTGTCATGAATATGTCTAAATATGCCAGAATACATATAGGCAACAGTCCGGTTAGAATCACAATCAATAACTCTCCGATATTCATCCGGGCATAACTGATTCTATTTTTTGATCCTTCAGGTCTTGAATAAGGTAGAAGATTGACGAGCTGAGCTGCACACGCTTTTGCAAAAGCATCGGAGGCTAATATTCCGGCGGCAGCTATTTCAAGCGGTAGTGTCAATANTATCGCCACAAACCATAGATAATAGAATATCAATCCGATCACACCATATGTCCCGATGTGGGAATCCTTCATTATGAAGAGTATCCGCTCCTTGCTTGTCCCTCCGCCGAAGCCGTCGCAGAAATCGGCGAGACCGTCNTCATGTAGGGCCCCGGTAAGCAGAGTCCGGCCTGACAGAGCAATGACTATCGCTGCAACCATTGGAAGTATCTGTGCGGAGAGCCATAACAAAAGGGCTGTGAATCCTCCGGTTATCCATCCTGTCAATGACCAGTAGACTACTACCGTTGAATAATATCTCTGAGGAATATCAGTCCATTTCCAAATCGGTATGCGGGTAAAGATGGTAAGTGCCGCTGCGATCCGCTTCATCAGAAATATTTTGTAACATTCACCGATTTGAATGAATCCATGCTATTGATCATTCTTACGGCTGACTCTATAATAGGATATGCACACACAGCTCCGGATCCTTCGCCAAGCCGGAGGTCGAGATGTAGCAATCCTTTCACACCCATGGCTTCAAGCATCCGCTTATGACCACTTTCATCCCCCTCATGCCCGAAGATTGCATAATCCATTACGGAAGGGTATAGCCGCGATGCGGCAAGAATTACGCTTGTCATAATGAAGCCGTCTACCAAAATTATCATCCCGAGTTCCGCCGCTTTAAGCATCCCTCCGAGAGCCATAACCATCTCATAACCCCCAAACCATGCTATTTTCGCNTCAACGGTATCGATACCTTTATAATTGACGACTGCTTTNGACAGGACCTCATACTTGTGTCGTATGCCGGCATTGTCTAATCCCGCTCCGGCACCGATACATTTTTCCAATGGTATTCCGGTAAAAAGATGCATCCAGATTGCTGAGGGAGAGGTGTTGCCACTTCCCATTTCACCAAAACTTATGATGTTACATCTTGTTGCNTTATATATTTCTTCAACTATTTTTCCCCCTCTTTCAATGCNNAGATTCATTTCTTCTTCTGTCATTGCCGGGCCATGGAGAAAATTTCGTGTTCCGCGTCTTACTTTCATATCAATTATNCCATGTCCGGAAGGGATGTTATAGTCCACTCCTGCATCAACGAGTACAAGNTTGAACCCGTGTTGTTCACACAGGAAATTAATACCGGCTCCCCCTTTTGAGAAATGACTGAGTTGTTGCCATGTCACATCTNTGGGTGAAACGCTTATTCCTTCTTCCAGAATGCCGTGATCGGCTGCGAATAAGACATTATGTGGNTTATTCAGTTCCGGAGATAGTGTCTGCTGAATGAGACAGATCTTATTCGCAAGTTCCTCCAGTCTTCCTAAGGAACCTTTCGGTTTAGTGAGGTTATCGATTTTATTAATTATTTCCGGTTCAATTGTATGGTCAACCGGAGTTATATTAAATTTTTGCATCTTTGTTATTTAATTTTGACAGGTATTCCTGATATCACCAGATATACATCCTCCGCAATCGAACCGACATATTGATTTATCGATCCTTGTAAATCCGCAAATTTNCGTTGTAAAGCATTTGAGCTTACTCCCCCCAGTCCGATTTCATTTGTGACTATTATGAGGATTNTTCCGGCNTTTTGCAACATATCTATCTGGTGTTTCAGTGCTGCTAAGGCTTCGTCTACATTCTCGTTTTTATCAAACAGCCAATTGGTGGCCCAAAGTGTAAGACAATCAACAAGAACTACCTCGTTTGGAGTAAAGTTCAGTGCTTCTATACTCAATGGNGCTTCAANATTTCTCCAGNNGGAGCTCCTGCGGTTCTGATGAATTCTGACACGGTTACGCATCTCTTCATCAAAAACCTGGGCTGTGGCAAGATAGGTGGGATGGGTAGACATTCCTAAAGCCATCTTTTCAGCGAAAACACTTTTCCCGCTGCGTTGGCCACCGGTGATCATTATGATTCGTGGCGTTTCCTCTTTGTTGACAATCGCTTTATCCATAGATAATATCCTGAAATTGGTAGCGTTGCGCCTATAATCACACATAGGAGATAAAATATCTTGGAAATCCAAGCAGCCCATGAGCCGACATGGAGTGTATATATCCATCCTTTTATATGATTGGATCTCTCTTTTTCATGGTAAGGTAATACTCCGGTAAGGTTTCCATCTTCATCAAAGCTATATGTAGTATAGGCTTGCTGATTGCCATATCCTCCCTTTACTACATCTGCAGTCCCCTGATACATTCTTATCTCCACATCCGGATTGACGCTTTCAATAATGTGGTACGCAGTTGCCCATGCATGGTAGTTCTCTGCTGGAATATTATGACGTGTTGACTTAGCAACTTCTGTCCCGAACGTAGCGTAGAGAGCGGTTTTATACCACCCGAACGACCAGCTTAGACCTGTCATTATGCATATGATTAAAACTAAGGAGCATATAACACCTCCCACACAATGAAAATCAAACCAAAATCTATAGGAGCCTTTGTTGATCGAGATGGTAAACTTATTTTTAAAATTACATTTTGCAGGCCACCAGACTATCAATCCGGAGATAATAATAAACAGTAGTGTAATCGTGGTTATCCCAATAATCAGTTTACCGGTTTTTGCACCGGATGCTCCATCTGCCTTTGACTTTCCGAAAAGGCGTCGATGAGCTGAACTGGCTAATTTAAAGATTCCTGCTCTTTCATATTTCCCAATGACAGTTCCGGTATATTGATCTACCCAAAGGGCTGCCATTGCTGGCTTGGCAAGCATAATTTTGTATGCGTGTCGGCTATCAGGATAAGTGGTGACCCCGACAATCTGATTACTTCCGGCGAGATAAGATTCCGTGGATTTGAGAATAGTGTCCAGAGGCAGAGGGTTATTACCATTCGACACAACTTCTCCCTGTCCGATATGCCCAAAATCCCTCTCGAATATCAGTATCGCCCCTGAAAGACAAATTATAGTGACTATCAGTCCGAAAGGAACTGACAGCCACAGATGTAGTTGTTTGAAGATTTTTTTTATCATAGTTAATTATTTTATTCCAGAAATAATCAGTCTATAAATCGTCCTTAGGCAGGTTTCCTGACTTAGCCTATACCTTGCCGGCCTTCCCTCCTTGTAGGAAGTGACCATTNTTGGCAGGTACTTAATGAGGCATTACAGTAGCTGGTACTGTCCCGGACTCACACCGGATTCCCTCTCACAGATATTAAAAAATCTCTGTTCACCTTATGACATTGCAAAATTAATAAAATTTTATGAATTTAGGATAGGTAGGACAAATATTATATAAGACAGTTGACTGTGGAAGACAGTGGAAGTAATGAATTAATTGGTGTTGTAATATGCAATTATTTAGCATTGAATGGGAGATGGAACAGTTTTTTTTGTAATTTTGCATAAACTATACCTGACCGGATTGATAGCGGNAGATTTTGTTGTTGTGCCGGNGGGTNGTTCAAATTAATCTGCCATCATTATGAAGAGAAAAATATTGACAGGGCTTTTGTCTGTATTGTCGTGGGGTGTCATCATGGGAGCTAACGGCAAGGTGAATGAATTGAGCCGTTATTATACTTTCCCTGAAATGTCAGGATCCATACAGCTGGAAAAGGGGAGTGCTGAATTGAATTTGCCGGATGATTTCGCCAATCAGTTTCTGNTGAGGTTCAGGTTGGATGACAANGCCTTGAAANAGGAGGGNTCTCTNTTGAGCCTTGGCGANGCCTTGCGCATGGATGTCGGGGATGGGGAGTTGAGAGCTGTCGTGTCTCTGTGTGATTCCCTCACAGGTCCTGAACCCAAACACCGGGTTATGACGGTGGGGGTGCCGGTGTCGATCATTGACCGTTCAAGAAGCGANCATGAGGTGGCTGTGCATTACAACGGCAGCCATTTCTCGATTTATGTTGATGGCCGTCTTCACGATAATGATTTCCCGATAGGCACACCGGCTCCCGGAAGAATCAAGGCTGACATTGCCGGGTCGGTAAAGGACCTCACACTTTCCGTATCACCTGTCACTGCTACCCGCATAGGGGAGTCGACCCTCTCTGACATACAGTATTGGACTCCTCCATATCATAATGCCTCTGTGGGCGACGTGGTGGCTTGCTGGGCCGACGGCCGCTATCATCTCTTTTATCTCTTTGACCGTCGCGGACACGGAAGTAAATTCGGATTTGGCGGACATTACTTCGAGCATCTCTCATCGGCCGATCTTCTCAATTGGACTGAGCACGAGGAGGCTACTCCTATTGAGGAGCAGTGGGAGACTTTCGGCACAGGTACCCCTTTCGAAAAGGATGGGAAGATATATCTCACCTACGGATTACACACAACACGTATATATCCGCAGGAACGCACTATCCAGCCTCATATAAAGGACAACCTGAGTATGCATGGAGCCTCTCGTTGCATCGACTACGACACATTGACCAATCTGATGCCGGCAGGCGCCACTTATGCTGTCAGTGAGGACGGCGGAAACACTTTCAGGAAATCGCATAAACTATTTCATTATTGCGAGAATCCGAGTATATGGGTTGCCGATGACGGCTCTTTGGCTATGTATGCCAACTACGGGGCTAAGGGCACTTGGGTGAGTGATGATCTTGAAAACGGATGGCGATCCACAGATCCCAATTTCCCGGAGGGTCGTGATTGTACTTTCCCCTTCACTGTAGGTGATTATGATTATGTGATAGGTGGTTTCTCCGGAATGTGGCGCAAACCGAAAGGGAGCGGAATATCCGACTTCACTGATATCTCAAGCATAGGGGAGGATTGCTATGACGGCCTGTCGGTGCCGGCTGTCACCACTCTTCCTGACGGACGTACCCTTATGGCGGGATGGGTAAAGATNNTGAACTGGGGAGGCGCATTGGCCATACACGAGATGGTGGAATGTTCCGACGGTGTCCCCGGCACAAAATTTGTGGAGGAGCTGATCCCCGAATTTCCATTGATCGGAGAGCTGCGGCCGGGTGAGACAAAGGNAGTNCCGGAATCCTACCGTTATTACTTTGAAGTGCTCCCTGAGGAGAAAGGTGATGGGAGGGTTATCCTGAAATTCGGTGAGGAGAATTATTGGATTCTTGATCCGGGAGCCGACCGTATCAGCTATACCTGCGATCCCGANACTCCGGGTAAGTTCCTGAGCGAAGGTGGCGACGTTTCGTCGGCCCGTAATTATGCAATCCCGGCCCGACTGAAGGATNCGGCGCGTATTCCTGTCAGGGTGGTTGTGAAATATGACCCTAAGTTTGACGGCTCCATCATAGACATCGAGGTCAACGGCAACCGATCCATGATATCATATCATCCCGGATTGAAACCAACCTCACTAACAAGACTGCACTTTCCCTCCCCCTCCGATAAGTGAATTATAGCTGTCGCAATGCGATTCTTCAGCTTTGAATAGGAGGTATTCATATATCGTTCGGGCCACCTCTTCGGAGATACTTCTCACGAAGAAGGTGGTGCCGGAGGTTGAGAGCTCGAGTGTCACGCGGTGGAATAACCTTGTAAGTGGAGTGCGCCGGATTCTTACAACTTCAAGATTAGAGTATTTTATATAGTTCGTAATCTCGGCAAAGGCTCCGTTGTGGATTATAAAATAGGATGATCTGAGGGTGATGCGGCTATGGCGCATGGCACACATTCCTCTCCACACGGCTATCATCAGCCAAAGGACCGGCACAATCAGCCACAGATACATTTGATTGCAACAGAATACAATAACCATCACTGCAATTAGGAGCAGACTCAGCAACATGGAATGAATAAGCACTCCTCTCCCTGATTTTGCAGTTATGACATCGGGAAGGGTCTTATAATCCTCCCCGAGCCACCACTTCAGGAAAAACGTTGAGGAATCCGTGCCATAGATCTTCAGATTGTCATCCTCCTTCTGTGCCGACACATTCAGGGCCTGACGAAGCATCAGTGTGCAGAACCCGAATTTCTTTTCCAGGAAATTACGCTTTATGCGGATAGTGCAGATTTTGTTGTAGAAAAACCGGCAACTGGCTCTCGTGAGCAATCCGTAGGTGAAGGTGAGCAGTGTCTTATCATACTTCATCGTCATATCGTAATATCGGAGCAGCACTCTCCCCAGCCAGAAGAGCAGGATTACGATATATAGGCCCACAAGTAGGATTATGAGCTGAAGAGGTGAGGCTATCAGACTATTGAAAAATGTCTCAAGAGAATTGGCTGCCGTAAGAGTGTCTTCTTTTGAAATATCATCAAGGCTATTGATGATCAAAGCAAAGATTGAGCCGAATACGGCCAGCCCTTTCAAGTGGTTCTGACAAAGGGCTCCTTTCAGAATATCGCTGACCGGATAGGTCACTGTTGCGGAGGGGTTATCTTCAGGTGGGGCGTATGGAGATTCCGGCTTCGGTTTCTCCTCTTTTTCGATTAGCGAAAGCAGAGCTTGCCAATCAGATTCGCTTAGGATCAGCTCGATCTCCTCCTTTCTTGTGGCAAGTGTATCAAATATTATGCCGCGCATATCGAGCATGCGAAACCAGATACCTTTTTCAGTACGAAGGGAGTGAATACGGTCGAGTGGGACAACAGTGTTCTCTCGGTTGATGATGCCGTGCAGGAACACCAGATTCCCCTCTTTGATATAGAATCTTTTCGGGAAGAAGGCGATGGCNGTAAGAATGAGAGTTAAGANGATACATGCTCCCAATGGAAGAAGAATGATGAGCCAGATTTTTACTGAGGTTGCCAATCTCACCGAGTTGTATAAAGCAAGAGTGACAACGGCAGCAAGCATCTGTCTGAATATTTTGGTAAACAGAATAAAGAATGCCCCCGGACTCATTCTTTGAGGCTGCGAAAAATCAATCTTGCTCATATCTCAANTTNTCGATTACAGTGCTTTTTATCCGGTTGGCCCGTTCTTCCGTAAGCCCGGGAATGGTGAGGGAGGCCAAGGTCTGGGCTCCGTTGACNACCTCTACCGAATAGAGGTGGAGATANTTCGAGATCGGATTTTGCTTCAGGCTCACCTGCTGCATCCTGTTGAAAGGTATGGTGGTGATGGTGGGGAAGATGAGACCNCTGCGATAGGTGATATCGTTTTCGCGAAGTGCATACCCCTTGAACCTCCATGCCCTCTGCACGANAAGAAGATTCGCCACCATGACAAGAAGAATAACCCCTTCGNCCAAGATAAACCATATGATATCATCAATCAGCAGAAGCAAGAGNGCCAAGGCGGCCATCCCGAGATAGCCCAAAGCTGTCAGTATNATNTGTACTGTCCGGTAACGGCGGTCAATGCTTTCGTATCGCAGTGCATCCACCGGATCGATCTCTTCCGAAAGCTTATCCTTCACATCCTCTAAATTGAATTGATGATTCGACATATATTTTTTCTTTTGCTTGTTGATATCAGTCTATTCATCTGGGGCTTTATAATTTGGTTGTTTCAAGAACTACCACGTAATCGATCGTGTCCTTATCGATTTTCCCCACATCAAGCAGTATACCCTCTTCGGCAGTATTGAATTTCACTTTCTTATGTTCCTTGAAGGTGTATGCTTTCTTCACTTTTCCCTTTACCGGTACATATATCACCGGAGCTTCCGGCTCAAGCACATGAACAAACAGTAGATTTCCCTTACGTGTTGATGTGCCCCAACTCTGTGCGGGGAAGTCGCCGCGACGTGTGCCGTAGATTGTCTCTCCGTATTCGTTCAGCCATTTCCCCATCTCAGCAAGGCGGTTGAGAGCGGTTGCGGGCAGTTCCCAGCTTGGTTGTGGCCCGACGTTTAGAAGGAGATTAGCCCCTTTGCTGGCTGCGCCGACAAGCATATGAATGAGTATTTGTGGATCCTTATAATTTTGGTCGGCAATTTTGTAGCCCCACATGCCATTCATCGTGGCGCAGGTCTCCAATGGAAGCTGACTTATAGCCTGCCCGGAAAGTCCATAGGCGTTCTCTCCCGGAAGGTCACCCTCGAAGGGAGTCTGATGATGATTGTTGGCAACGAGGCAGGAGGGCTGTAGATCATGAATCATCTGGTATTGTGCCGGCAATTCCCAGTCGAACGGGGTCTTATCTTCATCGTGATCCCACCAGCCGTCAAACCAAATGGCTCCTATCGGTCCGTAATTTGTGAGCAGTTCCTTCAGTTGGCCATTCATAAAATCATAATACCCTTTCCAATCGGGATGTGAAAGATCAACTCCTGTGTCGAGCCCCGTGCGTCCGCGTGGATAGTCCTCCCGACCCCAGTCGATGTGGGAGTAATAAAGATGGAGCTTGATTCCCTGCCGCTGACATTCTTCTGCAAGTTCCTTGAGCACATCCCTGCCGAATGGTGTGGCATCTACGATATTATAGTCAGACATATCCGTATCCCACATGGAGAAGCCCTCATGATGTCGTGAGGTGAAGCAAATATATTTGGCACCGGCATCTTTCACGGCTTTCACCCAAGCCTTTGCATCGAACTTTGACGGATAAAAGCCCTTGGCTGCTTTTACATACTCCTCCTGCTTCGGTCCATAATTCAGATACCATTCACCCTGTCCGAACATGGAGTAAAGTCCCCAGTGGAAAAACACTCCGAACTTGGAGTCGGCAAATTCCTCCTGAGCCTGCACGATTTCGGGAGAAGGCTGATACTCCGCCTTCGCAAACTTTACTCCAAATGCGAGCAATAAAGCAGTACCGAGCCCTTGTATAATTCTCTTTGTATTCATATCCATTCCATGGTATAGTAATGTTATAAATGTATTTGTCCACAAAGGTAACCAAAAAATCAGAAATTTCAATTTCCCATAGCTCAATTGATGGCTTATTATTCAGGGACAACCACTCATGATAATATAAAAGGCAACTCCGGTCTGAAATTGCCTTTTGTTACTCAAAATAGAATGTTATACTTCTTATGTTAGGATGAGATGGATACCCTGGTTAGGCAATACTGACAGGTTGTTGAGTACGGGTGAAAGTCAGAGTTTAGGGACCGACCTAGGTGACAGTGACTGATTTTCAATGAGAGGGTAGAGCTGATTCAATATGAATTATGCCATCGTCTGTAATACTCCTGATTCAAGTTTCGGAATACGGAGATGGTCAGCAACAATCCTCCATTGTGGGTAAGGGGTAAGCCCCAATAGCCGGGTAGTCACTGTAGAGAACCGGAGCGACTGAGCGTCAGCTGCTCCATATTGATACGATGAGTGAGATTTAATTCTTCCACATCTCTGCCATAATTATGATAAGCCGCACCGGCGATATATTGCGGGGCTTCGCCATCAGCATAGATTTTTAATGGATAGCGATGCTGATTATCCAGTTGTGGTAATTGTAATTATGGTCGAAAATATAACTCTGTGTTTTTATAAAGGCTTAACGGAATGCAGAGCCCAACTCATTCTTGATGAAATTACGTTGCTCCTCCCAGCCCATAAATATCGAGGCGGAGTTCCCTCTATTGAGAGGTTTGTTCTGAGGTGTCATAGCATATATCTCAATCCCTTCGTTTTGAAATGCCTCTATCCATTTTGGTGCCGTCCAGGGAGAGGCAAGGTCATTGTTACGGTCCGCGGTAGTAGTTGTAATCCTGACGTCACCCGTTGTGAAGGGTGGCGTCAGGATTACAGAATTGTTTTGTCTCCCGCAGGAGAGCATAACCACACCGAGGGCGATGATGGCTGATTTCTTCATTCTTATAGTAGATTGAAATCTGTTTTACCCTTGATGTCGGTGGATGACGAGCCGATATGGGCTTCGAACTTACCGGGTTCACTACGCCACTCACCGGCTTTGTCATCATAGAACCTAAGCATATCTTCAGTTACCTTGAATGTCACAGTTGCTGTCTGACCCGGATTCAGGTGCACCTTCCTGAAGCCTTTCAGCTCCTTCACAGGGCGTGGAACCGACGACTTCACATCTGCCAGATAAAGTTGGACAACTTCTGCCCCCTCACGTGAGCCGGTATTAGTGACATCTACTGTTATCTCTACCGAACCGTCGGCTGTCATACTGCCGGAATTTACCTTAGGTTTGGAGTAGCTGAAAGTGGTATAGCTGAGGCCATGGCCGAATGGAAACAGGGGCTTGAGCTTTTTGGCATCAATCCAGCGATAGCCGGTCAGAAGTCCTTCTGCGTAATTGCAATCCTGGATCTTCTCGTTATCTCGCCACACACCGGGGAATTGCCCCACACTATGTGCGGAACATTGGTTGAGTGTTGCGTAGAAAGTCATGGGAAGTCTTCCCGAGGGATTGACATCACCGAAGATGACATCAGCTAAAGCTTCCCCTGCCTCACTGCCTACATACCATCCTTGAAGCACGGCAGGGACTTTATTTATCCAGGGCATCTCAACTCCGTTGCCGGAGATATTCACTACAATGAAATTAGGGTTGGCTTTTGCGAGGGCTTCGATCACATCATCCTGATGATAGGGCAGAGCCATACCAAGACGGTCTGAGCCTTCGGCATCCTGATGGTCTGCCTTATTGAGGCCGCCAAAGAAAATCACGTAATCGGCTCCTTTTGCCTTGGCAACCGCATCGGCTATCAGCTGGCTTGCAGTGCGAGTCTCATTTAAGTTCTGACCTGATACAACGCCGTTATATTCGCCTCCTGTGTCGCCGACATAGCCACGTTCAAAGTCAACTGCACAGCCCGGACAAGCTGCCATGATACCCTCTAGCGGAGTTATCTCTCGTTGTACTTTTAGCGAGGAAGATCCACCCCCTACTGTCATCATCTTAACGGCATTCTCGCCTACAACGAGTATACGCGATGCCTTATTGCGGTCAATGGGAAGCAGATTCCCTTTGTTTTGGAGTAGCACTATCCCCTCATCTCCAATCCGGCGTGCTGCAGCGTAGTGTTCAGGAGAGCTGAACGAACCATAGGGACGCTTGCGATTCATCTCGGTCCGCATAATCAGGCGCAGCACACGTCTTGCTTTGTCGTCAAGTTCTTTATGACTTAGTTCTCCGGTGCGGAGAAAACGTATGTAGGGATCGGCCATATAATAATCATCGTAAGCGTTTTTCTTGCCGTTCTTAAGCCCATCGGTCCATGTCCCGAATTCCATGTCTATACCTTTATGAGCTGCCTCACGTGTATCGTGCACTCCGGCCCAGTCACTAATTACGACACCATCGAAACCCCAGTCATGTTTGAGGATGTCGTTCAACAATACCTGATTGTGGCAACAATGCTCATTGTTATAAAGGTTATAACCACCCATTATCGCCCATGCTCCGCCATCGCAGACAGCAGCTTTGAACGCCGGCAGATAGATTTCGTGGAGTGTGCGATCATCAACAACGACATTGACTGCATCGCGCCAGTCTTCCTGATTGTTCAGCGCGTAGTGTTTCACGCAAGCAGCCACACCATTGGACTGCACTCCTTGGACGTAAGGCACCACCATCACTGAAGCGAGATAGGGATCCTCACCCATATATTCGAAGTTGCGTCCACAGAGAGGACTGCGATACATGTTGACTCCGGGACCGAGAAGAACGGTCTTTTTACGGTAACGGGCCTCTTCGCCAATAGCCTGCCCATATGCCATAGCCATATCGGGATTCCAAGTGGCGGCAAGACATGTAAGAGCGGGGAATGCCACACAGGAATCATTAGTCCATCCTGCTTGATCCCATTCATCCCATTTCACTTCCGCCCGTATGCCGTGAGGTCCATCAGTACACCATACCTCAGGTATCCCGAGACGGCTTACCCCGCGTGAACTGAATTTTGACTGCGCATGTAGCAACCCCACTTTCTCCTCAAGGGTCATACGATTTAAGGCATCCTCAACGCGAGCCTCAATATCAGCATCATCATTGAGATAGAGTGGGGTGGCGGCGGCTTCCGTAAGGGTAGCCGCACCAAATATAGCTGAGAATAATATTTGTCTTATCATTGCTGTTGTCTGTTACTGGATTTCAATGAAGTCGATCGTTCCTTTTTCAAGGCCTTCCGACAGATATACTGTAATCTGGTATGTGTTCCCTATTGTTAGCTGTTTGCCATCTACCAAGTTTACGTCACCGGTCTCTGATAACGTAACCCATTCCGAGGAGCGGTCGGTCAACTTCAGGTTAGTTTCATTGCTGAACTCACCGCCATCTCCTTTCTGCCAAAAGAACTTGATGCCAAACCAGTCATAGCTGAGACGCTCCCCTACAGAGGGCGCAGCAGCATTAGCTCCCTGGGCGGTATAACGGAACACTCCGGGTTCTATCTCGGCCATACAAAACGCATTCTTTTCATCCCAGCCTATCTGGTCGGGGAAGCTGACGGCACAGGCGCCCCAGCCTCGCAAATATAGTGCCTTACGATAGTCGGGAGTCATCACAGCCGGTTGGCCATTCTCCATTCGTGCAGCCTGAAGGGTTGCATTCGCACGGTTGAGCGTTATAAGGTATTCTCCCTCGACCGGTCTGAATGAGATTTTTCCAGTCTCATTGTCATAAGAGAAGTAGTCAGGATCGAGCCACCACATCTCATTTACATTTGTGCCTTCTATGGATAATTCTTGTTTCTGACTCAGATTGACGATGCCGGTGTAGATTGAATTATCAGAAGTTGTAAGAGGAGTGCCGCAGAAATTTACCTTCTTCTCTACGAATTCTTCGAAGCCGTTCTTTGTTACGGATAGTACTGCGTCGTGGATGCCTGCAGTCACATCTACAGTCAAGGTGTATATTGCATTGGGTTCAAGTGTCACGCCTTCTGCCAGATAAAGATTGCCGGGATCGTGGCCGTCAATGTCCTGACCCATACCTGTCTTTATGAGATCGCTCGTGCTGTGTATGTCGGAGCCTTCAAGACAGCCGTTCCAGCTCATTTCGTAGAAAAACTTAAAGTTGATATCATCAATAGAGAGTGATTTACCGGCCACACATGTCACCTGATAGACACCGGGATGAACCTGGGCAAGAGCATAAGCGCGTTCCGGACTCCAGCCGACTTCGTTGGAACCCATGGAGGGCTTGCCGAAACCGGTTCCAATTATCCATAGGCCGCCTGATCCGTCTTCCTGCAGGCGTGCGGGCTCGCCATTAAGGAGTGGCCTTACAATCAATGTTTTGAGCTGGCTGTTGGCTAAGACTCGGTAGCTTCCTCCAATCGGCTTGAATGTCAGAGATCCATCAGGATTCTGAGTGAAGAAGTCGGTGTCGATTATCCAATCTTCATACTCTGGAAATCCTTCAGGAGAAAGTATATCACCTTGTGCGATATTCAGGTCAAGGGCTGAATTATTGTCATCTACACTTGCCATCTCCTGGCCGTTGAGTTTCAGTACGACAAACGGACTGCCTATGAGTGAATATGAGTTGAATGTGATTGTGTATTTCCCTGCCCTTGAATTGGAGAATGGGATGCCATCTGTGCTTCCCTCAACGATACGATTATCGCGATAGCCGAAAGTCAGCTCATTACCATTGGGGGTGGATTTGGGAGCACGTATAAGGCCTTTCACCTTCTGAGGCATCTTTCCGGTAAAAGCATAATTGTAACGTTCCTTACGCTCCAGGCGATAGGAATTACCCTCCCCATCTTCAAGGGTAAGATAGGGATAATCAGGATGAGTGAGGCCTACGGTGTACTCCTTCTCCGTTATAGTGAACTTTATATTCTGGAGCAGGAGTACAAGTCTTGCCTGTCCGTCGGCCTTATCGGCGAGATAGGGCACAAAGATCTTGCCGGAATAGTCTTTGTCGCTCTCTTTAGTACGGATAATGGTCTCACTTACCATCTCATCGCCATAATATAGACGTGCCTTGAGAGTAGATAGTGCGACTTCCGTGTCAGAGGCCTTGACGGTGAAAGGGAGACTGTCGCCGTAGCATACATCCTCTATGTCGTTGCGGACATCGATTACGGGATTGCCTGTACCGGGCTCATCTGAGCACGCGGCCAGCGCGCCGACTGCAAGAGCAGTCAGTATAATGGATTTGAAAGGATTCATATTATTAGCGTATTAATAACCCGGATTCTGGATGAGATTCTCGTTTTTGTCAAGCACCGCCTGTGCAATGGGGAGTAACCGGTCACGTTCTGTATAAACCCTACGGTTCTCACGCAGTGGGTCTGCGGCTACAGTTGCGTTCATAATCTCCTCCATCTTGTCAAGGCGCACAAGGTCGCTCCAGCGTTGTTGTTCGAAGGCCAGCTCAAGGCGACGTTCATTGAGATAGGCATTCAGCAGACTCTCCTTATTACCTCTCACGTTGGCAGGAAGCTTGGTCAGACCCGCACGCTCGCGAATCCTGTCGATGATTGAGGCTGCTCCTTCGATATTAGGAGTAGGACCCATTATCATGGCTTCGGCTTTGAGAAGAAGCACATCGGCGAATCGGTATTTAATTACATTGGCGAATCTAGAGCGGGCTTTATAGATAAATGGATAATTTTCCGCTGGATAATGGTTTGAGTAGCAGGCCTCTCTCCATACTATGGTTTGGTTATATCGTTCTGTGTCGCCTGCCTCTTGATAAGCCTTTATCAGCCCGCGTGAGGGGGTACACCATTTTGCCCAGTCGATACGGCCGTTGATGTCACTTTCATCATATCCGAACATCCAGGTTATCCAGCAGTCGCCTGTTTCTGCAAAGTCTGCTTCATAGATAGATTCAACAGTATTACTTTTCAGAGGGCGTCCGGTTGCGTTCTCGTCATAATGAATATCGCCGTCGTTCTGCCAGAAATCCGAGTAACTTGGATTGAGTGTGAATCCGTCGGCCTCAATTGCATTTACATATTCTATCACCTTGTTGTAGTCGCGCAACGGTTTTTCGGCATATACCTTTGCCAACAGTGTGCGGGCTACGTTCACAGTAAGGCGAGTGCGGTCACCTGTCTGCGCCGGGGCATATTTCACTGCATCAAGCAGATCTTCCTCGATAGCCTTGTAAGCCTCCTCTTCTGTAGCTTGTGAGGGGAAGTAAAGGGGATAAGTCTCTTCGATATTGTCAGATGTAATATTCCCCGGGATATCTTTAACAATGGGAATGTTGCCCCAAAGACGCACCATATCAAACCAGAGCATGGCTCTCAGTATTTCAGCCTGGGCGCGGTATGTGTCAATTTCTTTCTGAGATAGACTTCCATCTGCCACTTTGTCGATGTTGCAGATCAGAAACGTTGCCTCTGCGGCAGCCGAGAGGAAGAAATTCCAGTCGCGTTCAAGCACATAGTTGGTAGCATCAACGGTGTTATTCTCCATTGGACGGCACTCACTGCCATCTGAGCCTGAATAGCAGTTGTCGGAATGAGTCTCCTGAATGAGCATCTGATCCAGATACCAGGGCTCAAGACTGGTGGAGAACTTTTTGGAGAGGGTCATCATATAACTCTCTACATCGGCTTTGGTCGAGAAGCCGGAAGTGTTGGTGTCGTTGTCTTGTACACCCTCGGTGACATCGCTGTAGAACTCTTCTGGTTCATAATTGAGCGAGCAGGAAGCCATGGCCGTCATAAGGAGGACGCCGGCGAGTATATTAGATAATTTCATGTTGATCAGAATTCAATGTTAAGACCGAAAGTAAAGCTCTTGCATTGGGGATATGTGCCCCAGTCGATTCCCTGGACAGCCCCGCTGTTGCCCCATTGGTTTACCTCGGGGTCGAAGCCTTTGTATTTAGTCCATGTCAACAGATTGGTTGCCGTCACGTAAGGCTGCAGTTTGGAGAGTCCGGCCTTCTTCATCCATGATCCTGAGAAATGATAAGATAGAGTTATATCTTTGACGCGGAGATAGCTGCCGTC
Organism: Bacteroides sp.; assembly: GCA_014801605.1. Taxonomy (GTDB): domain Bacteria; phylum Bacteroidota; class Bacteroidia; order Bacteroidales; family Muribaculaceae; genus Lepagella. The sequence continues at coordinate 8,271 of JAAVDU010000017.1, read as the reverse complement.
TTCGATGAAGTAGGTGGAATTGTGCATGGTGTATCCGGCTTTGGGTACATCTGTGATCTGGCCCGGGATACGCCAGCGGTTAAGCACACGCGTCGACTGGTTTTTACCATCATACATGCCTTCTGTCTCCATGCGTGATGCATTGAATACATCGTTGCCGTAGGAACCCTGAAGGAATATTGAAAGATGTATTCCCTTCCAGTGTAGGGTGTTAGTCATACCGTAGGTGAACTTCGGGTTAGGGTCGCCGATGAATGTGCGGTCGTTAGGATCAGTAATACCGTTGCCATTGAGATCCCGGTACATAAGTTCTCCTGTCTCAGGGTCAACGCCGTCGCTGATATAGCCGTAGAAGCTCCCAAGGGGCATGCCGGGTTGGTTGCGTACAGCTGCCTCACTTATGTGTTCACATGTCTGGGCATCTGTATAGATTTTTGTAAACTCCAGCTTAGTCAGCTTATTGCGGTTGAATGACATATTGAAGTCAGTGGTCCACTCAAAGTTGCGGTTTGTGATGTTGTGAGATGTGATTGAGAATTCAAATCCTTTGTTGGTCATCTCTCCTTCGTTGCGGGCGATATTGTTTACAGCAGCAGCTCCTGCCGGGAGCACTACATTAGTCAGCATATCGGTTGTGCGCTTATAATACCAGTCGGCTGTCAAGCTGAAGCGTCCGCTGAATATGGAGAAATCAACACCGATGTTGGTTTGAGTGGTCTTTTCCCAAGTTAAGTCGTTGGTGCGTAGGTTGGCTTGAGTTATCGAAGGAACGGCATTCTCGTTGCCTGTCTGCCACCATTGGAATCTTTGGATATTGTAACGTTGGAGATAGGCATAGTCGCCGATACCGCTCTGATTGCCGGTCTTACCCCAGCCGCCACGGATTTTGAGGTCGTTGATCCAGTAGATATCTTGCATGAAGGCTTCTTGAGAGAGACGCCATGCCACAGATATAGATGGGAATGTGGCCCAGCGGTGATCAGGATGCAGCTTGGATGAGCCATCCCAGCGTACGTTGGCTGTAAGAAGATAGCGAGAATCATAATTATAGGCTACTCGTGCGATATACGACATCAAGCCCCATGAGGATGCTCCACTTCCGGTGCCGTCCCAAGTAATCTTATTGGCGACATTGAGTGTATGAATAGATGAATCGCGGAAATGTGTGCCACTCATCCAGTTGTTTGTATAGTGAGAGTCTGTGTAAGAAGTTCCGAGCATGAAATCAAAGGAATTCTTTTTCAGGTCGAGACGGTAATTGAGCACGTTATCCCAGATGAAGAGGGTGTTGGTGCTTCTTCCATCGCTGGCATATCCGAGATCGTTGCGCCCTTGTGTGGTCGAAACGGGATCTATGAAGTCAGTGTTGTGTGTATTGCGGCGATCAAGTGTAAACTTTGCCTTGAATGTCAATCCGTGGATGATGTTGAAGAGGAGATCGCCGGAGGCAATAAGACGGTTTTCCTTGCTCTTCTCATTGGCTTTTCGGGCCATGTTTTCGGCAGGACTTGTAATATTGACACCATTGAAATTTGTGTTGAAGCGTTCGGGATTTTCCGGATCGAAGATAGGCACGTATGTCGGAGTGTTGATAACTGAGAGGATAAGACCGCCTCGGTTGGCTCCTGATCCGTATATACCACCACCCTTACCGCTGTAGTCGGAGTAGGATAGGTTTGCGTTGATAGTCAACCAGGGTTTGATTTTTCCTTCGACATTTGATCGGAAGTTATAGCGGTTGAACTGTGCCGCATCAATAACACCCTGTTCACGTGTGTAGTTGCCGGAAAGATAGTACTTGATTTTATCTGATGCCTGTGATATGGCCACAGAATAAGACTGAGTGTTTCCCGTGCGGAAAGTTTCGTCAAACCAATCTGTCTGATCCGTGAGTCCGGCGGGGAGATTTACATAACCGGTTTCTGCCATAAGGTCAGCATATTGGGCAGCGTTGAGCGATTTGAGGCTCTTCCGGACGTTGCTGATACCGTACTGGAGATTGAATGATATCCTTGCATCGCCCGATGCGCCCGCTTTTGTAGTGATAAGGATCACTCCGTTGGCTGCGCGAGAGCCATAGATTGCAGCAGAAGATGCATCCTTTAGTATCTGCATGCTCTCGATGTCCTGTGGCGTTAGGAACTTGATATTGTCGACAGGCACACCATCCACAACATATAGAGGGTCGTTGGAGCCATTGAAAGAGGTAGTGCCACGCACACGGATAGTCATCTCTCCGCCGGGTTGGCCGTTGGGTGATGATACTGCTACACCGGCAGCCTTACCCTGGAGTGCCTGTACTGCGGAGATGAGAGGCCGATTTTCAATGTCGTGAGAGCTTACGCTGGATATGGCAGTGGTCACATCTTTACGTTTTACAGCGCCGTAGCCTATGGCCACAACTTCATCAAGCATTGCGGCATCTTCCTGAAGCACGACATGCATATCGGCTTTAGCGGTGAGCTCAACGCCGGTGTATCCGATCATTGAGAAAGTCAGTTTAGAGCCTTCCGGGACATTAATGGAGAAATGCCCGTCGATATCTGAGACGGTGCCTGTAGATGTCCCCTTCACGGCGATAGTCACGCCTATAAGAGGTTCACCAAGGTTATCAAGCACCTCGCCTGAAGCGGCGATTAACTCCTTGGCATGGATTCCTACGCTTGTCAGCAATAGGAGGAGCCCAGTCAGCAAGTGACGTTGGATTAAGTGAAAAGTTTTTCGGTTCATAATACGGTGTAAGATTTAATTTTTTCTGGTGCCGGTTTTACCCAGCGTGCTTCCATGGTCTGCGATGCAAAGTTACACATGAAAATGCCCGAAAAAATCGTCTGTAACACGGCTGTAAAAGCAAATGTAAATATGTAAAAATTATAAAACTATTATGGATAGGGAGTTAGGATGTGTGAATAAAGCTTTTTTATAAACAAATATTAGGATTATGTAAAGGATTTAGAAGGTTTTTGAGTGCCCCGATCTCCATTACCCGTGCCTCGAAGTCGTCTGGATTGAGCCCTTCGCGAGCGTTCTTGCGCACCTTCACCCGGTAGTTGTAGATAGTGCTCATGCTATATCGTAGAAGTTTGGCGATATCGGCCGGATTATCCACACCGAGGCGTATGAGGGCGAAAATGCGATGTTCAGGTGTGAGAGCATCCTCTTTCTTAGGTGTAAGAATGGAATCAGGTTTCAGTAATTCGTTGAACTCTTCTACAAACTTTGGGAAAATTCTCAGCACTACCCGGTCGAAATTTGTGTAAAAATCTTCTACCTCTTTTTTTGCAAAAGCATTTTTACGCACAAGATCTGCCAATTCTTCATACTGCTTGTTGACGATTTTGGAATGAACCATCAGACGGTATTGTTCAAGTATTGTGAGGTTGTCTACAGAGTTTGTGAGGAAAGTATGGATACATTCCTCTTTTATTCGATTTGCCTCCTGAAGCTGGGCGTTGATCAGATGCTGCTTGTCATTGGCAGTCTTTAGAAGGCCATTTAGGGTATGGGTTTTCTTTACTGATTTATAAAGCACAATACTCAATCCTCCGATTATGATGGCTGCTCCAAGCGTTATCCAAAATGTTACCCATAGTCGGCGATGCCTTGCGTTGAGTTCTTGCTGTAAGGCTGACTCAATTCCTGTTACTGCCGGGAGGATTTGCGTCTTTCGATAAGATGTATTATATGCAATGGCATCGGCAAGAGCTCTCTGGATATATTCATTAGCTCGCTCAAGGTCACCTCTGTCGGCCAGTTTCTGGGCAAGAGTTCCTATAGCTGCATTTTCAAAAGTACAGTTGCGTAAGTCGGCAAGTGCTGAACGAGCCAAAGCAGCGTCACCCTCTTCTGTCCTGTCGTTCGCATAAAGCAACATTGCAAGATTGTATTGAGTAAGGGCATATTCTGGCTGTCCAGAGGTTATATCAGATGCGAGACCGGTCATAAGTTCTAAAGCATTATTGACATCACCTTTCAGAATAAGGTTATCTATACGGTTTTGTCGGGCCAAATATGAATCCGGTTTAAGATAATATATGAGAGAGTCACGATAGAGATTATATCTTTCGTCAAGGCGTCGATAATTATCTTTGCTACGTGTTTCGAACCGGAGCACCCGGTACAGATTGGCTGCTGTCTCGTAGTAAGGTATGCGATTATTCACTTCCACGGTATTGGGAGTGATGGTGTTGAGTGCTTCCAGTGCTTCGTGGAAAATACCTAAGGCAGTTAGCACATAACTCTTTTTTATAGTTGAGCGGTTAAAGGCCTCGGTATTACCGATCTCCTAGGCAAGATTAATCGACCTCTCCAGATAAATCAAGAGAGAGTCTGATTGGTAATTGTTGTAATAACCGATTAGGTCGTCATAAAACATCAATCGCTCAGCAGGCTTTTGAGCTGAGGCGAGTTGTGCCCTCACACCTGCAATCCGTTTTTCTCGACTTTCCTGATATGTCGTATTTGATATCTCTTTATCCAATACATGAATAAGCGAATCGATGGATACGGAAGATACCCCAGCAACCGAATTATTTGTCCCGCTATATAGCATGGTAAGGACAAGGATCATAATTCTAATGAGTTTTTTCATAAATTGAAATCTGGTATAGTGTCAGGCAGAATTAGAAAGTGTTATTCTCTTCAACGGCAAAATTAAGATAAATTTGCCTAATGGCAAAGGTATTTTCAAAAAATATCATAGGCTTTATGAAATTTGTTAGCTCGCCACGGATTTTCAGTCATATTTACCCTTTCTCTTGAATTTTGAGGAGAGATGTTACAATGCTTCGTCATAGAATCCAATAATAGGGGGCTTTCTTTCAGTGAGCACTCACCCAATTGGCAAAATCTGCCAATTGAGTTATACCGTCGGCCATTCGTTTAAATTAGTCGTTGTATTCAGTATCTTCTTCGATATGGATGATGTTAAATTGCCAGATATCTCTTGTATCGGCTTTATCATAGACATGCCAAGTGATGTAATGCTCATCGTATGCAATCTGTTGATGCATCTTATCTCAGTCATATTCGGATTCGTAGCTGTTTTGCAGCTTTGGCGAAAATGCTTTCAGCAGTTAATCTTGAGGAATAGATGTGCAGATCGATATCTCGGTGTGTGGAGATGAGGCCTATGCACAGCGAGTCGATCAGCTTGACTCGATATCCTGAGGCTTTCCAGATTTTCAGCAATGTTGGATTCTTTCAGAACTTCGCTGGCTTTTTTCTGACTGGCAAGACCCATATCATTGATTTAAAATTTGATTCATCATAGTTACGATTTGATATATCTACGAAGATAATGCTTTTTCATGAAACGGCGACATAAATATCCCATTTAGTTATCATACGTTATTTCTAACGCCATCTTTTCGGATATAATTGCTAATTTTGTAATCTGTAAAATCGTAAACCAGATATAAAACCATAAAAAGAGATATCATCACATGATAGAACAAGTTGAATTCCGGTTACCGGCACTTCGACGCGGTTGCCATTTGATAACGAGAGAGATATTGAAGCAGCTCCCGGTTCTTCCGGAGAAGGGATTGCTAAATGTGTTTGTAAAGCATACGTCATGCGGACTGACCATCAATGAAAATGCGGACCCGGATGTCCGTACGGACCTTGACAAAATCCTCAATCATATTGTGCCCGAGCGTCAGCCCTATTACGAACACACGATGGAGGGCGACGATGACATGCCCGCCCACGCGAAATCGTCGTTGGTAGGAGTGTCGCTCAACATACCGATCTCCGGCGCGAGGTTGAATCTCGGCACATGGCAGGGAATCTATCTTTGCGAGTTCCGCGATTACGGTGGCCCCCGGTCAATAGTCCTGACAGTCTACTCCTGAATGTTTGCACAAGAGAATCCGTGCGATAATAAGTTCGGCCTAACCTATCCCGATACAAGGGGAGGGGTTAGGCCGAATTTATTACATCGGCATAAGTCACTTCTTAGGCATGAAAGATATGGCCTGGCCGCCGGCCGGGAGCATACGGATATCGAGTGTATCAGCCGCAGTGACATCCCGTGAGTCGATCGAGAGATCCTGAGCCACTGCCGAGTCGCAGTTGTCGGCATATATCGTGGCCGTGTAAGTGACCCCTTTCTCAAGGAAATCGAGGGGGAGCGAGAGGGTGCGTGCTTCACCGTTTGTACCGGCACCGACATAGAAGTTTTCACCGGCTCGGCGTGCTACCACGATATATTCCCCGATTTCACCTTGCAGAGCCTCCGACCAGTCGCAGTCGGCGTTGAAATCGCGGAAGAAACGGAATCCCGGATGGTTGTCGTAATTTTCGATAAGGTCAGCACCCATCTGGAGAGGTGAGTATATTATCACCCAGTTGGCTATCTGGCGTGCAATGGTGGTCTTGATGCAGCAATGCTCGTTGGGACCGTTCCACTGGATACGTCTGGCATCATTTCTGGCACGTTCATAGTTGAGGTCAAAAATACCGGGGGTATAATCCATCGGGCCTGCGAGCAGACGGGCGAAGGGGAGTATGCACAGATATTCGGCGGAGTTTCCATCTGACCAGGCGTTCCATTCCATACCTTTGGCACCCTCGCGGGTCATCATGTTAGGCCAGGTGCGCCGTATGCCGGTCTCCTTGATCGGCTCGTGCGCATCAATCATGATGTTGTACTTTGCAGCCGTCTCCACTACTTTCTGATAGTGGCGTACTCCATACTGGGAGTGGTGGTAGTAGCCGTGTTTGAAGCCACCCGCATATCCTGTCTTCACGGTGTGTATCCCGAGAGAATTGTAATATGCAAAGGCAGAGTCGAGCACAGCCTCATATTCCGGAATATTCCCTCCGGTCTCGTTGTGAGCCCAGAGCTCGATACCTCTCTTTGAGGCGTAGCGGGCGATGGAATCTATATCAAAGTCGGCATAAGCCTTGAGATAATCGAAATGCTGATTGCCTCCCCAGTTTTCCCAACCTTCGTTCCAACCTTCGAAGAGTACACCTTGAAGATTGTTGTCGGCGGCGAAATCGATGTATTTAAAGGCGTTCTCTGTTGTGGCGCCATGCTGCGGACCCATAATCCAGGTCTGTGTGCCGAGATGCATCCCCCACCAGATGCCAACATATTTCTGAGGCTTTATCCATGAAGTATCCTTGATTTTCGAGGGTTCGTTAAGATTCAGGATCATGGCGGAATTAATGAGATCGGTTGCTTTCCTTCCGATCTGGATGGTGCGCCATGGAGTGGTGAATATTGCTCCTGTGACAGCTTTGACACCGTCAGGCATTGGCGCGAGTGCGGTGCGGAACGACTTTGCCCCATGTTCTGTCTGCAGGAGAGTCATCTCAGGATAATCATACAAAGCCGCCTCATGAATGGATCCGTATATGCCGTCGGTATTCGTGAGGAAAGTGAAGGGGGTGTTGGCATTTTCCACTTCATCGAGTGGGAGAGTGCGATAGTCCTTCTCATAGGAGTCGAAATCAGCGGGAATCGACCATGATTTTGCATTGTCGGCGAAATTGAACTGAGTGAGTTCATCCATCACGGTCACACTGTCGCGTCCCTGGACATTCCATTCATATCTGAACGCAACCCCGTCGTTGAAGGCACGCACACGCACCGTCATCTCAAGATTGGGGGCAGTGAGAGTTAGGGCCAGTTCCTTATAATTGTTACGGTTGCGCTTGTTCTCTCCCCAGGGTTGAGTCCATTCCTCATCGAGAGAGGAAGTTTTGAGAGAGAGTTTCGCATCGGCGGCCGGTGTCAGTCCCTCGGCCTCAAATCCGAGCATAGAGGGAAGAATGAGTTGCTTGCCGTCGACATCCACAGAGTAGGCCAGCGTGGAATCTGTACGAAGGAGATTGACCTCAATCGAACCGTCGGGCGACGTCACTGAGGGTTGCTGAGAGCAAGAGGCCGAAGCTATGGCTAAAATTCCGAGAGGAATATAAAAAGCAGTTTTCATAAGATATTAAGTTGGTTTATTGTCAGTGACAAATGGAATCCTAATTTTTCTCTTTTGCAAAGTTAATTAATCCCCGCCGCCAAGCCAAGAGTTTTTGAGAAAAATTCGTCATAATCCGGACATGGACTTTCTGAGAACTGCATTTGGCGGCAATACCGAAGTTCACACTGTTGAATTTTGCCGGAATACCGAAGTTTAGACACCTTGAAAATGCCGGAATACCGAAGTTTGCTTGTCTTTGGATGAACTAATAAAAGAATATAAAAAGTAAGAATATATTTTTTTCATCATCTTCGCGTGAACGCGAGAGAAGTTTAAAATTTAT
>JAAVDU010000016.1 GCA_014801605.1 Bacteroides sp. | reverse complement strand
TAGCTGCCAGAATCGCTATTTTCATTTTTGTCCGCGTTATCTATGAATTGTGATAATGACTATCTATTGACTGAAATCTGCTGTCTGAATTATGAGTTTGCAATCATTCCTACTGCAGAGTTGTATTTTGCCATATTGGAAGCTTTACGTATAGCTTTCCATCCCTTTCTACCGATCTCCGCCTCGGCATATTCCCAAAATGGTGATATTTTTGAGATTATCTGTGCCTCGCCACATAGATTCTCTTGGTAATGATTGAGTAAGAGGCGATGGAATTCCAGCATCTTCTGCTTGCGTTTATCTTCCGGCCATTCTGCACCTGAAAGATATTCGGCCATGAGCGAGGGACGCCCCAATAACCCTCTTCCTATCATCACTCCGCTTATATCAGGGTATGAATCAATTATTTTTGTTATATCTTCCGGTGTCCTCAGGTCTCCGTTATATACTACTGGGTTATTACTCTCTTTAAGGAAGAGTCCGAACTGTTCGAAATCAATCTCTCCTCCATATTGCTGACGGGCCGTGCGGGGGTGTAGGGTAATGTGGCTCAATTTCAACTTGTTGAGGTAGGGTATAAGACCTCTCCATTCCTCTTTATTCTCAAGCCCAAGACGCATTTTAACCGAGAAAGTGATATCCGGATTACCCTGTACGGATTCAACTACCGCATGTGCGAGCTCATTGTTCCCGATAGTTGCAGCTCCTCTGCCATGACCGGTCTGTAGAGGGAACGGACATCCCATATTCAGGTCGATTGAGGATATCCCTTTCTCTCTCAATTGAGTGATGAGAGTCTCGAGTTCTCGCTTGTCCCTGAAAATGATCTGAGGAGTCAGATCTATATTCCTATTTAGTTGGGATGTATAATCTTTTACGTCGCGCTGTCGTATCCCATCCTTTTCAAGACGTATGAATGGAGTATAGTGTTTTAGTGCTCCACCGTATACCTCACTATGGAAGTGACGGTATGGGGCATCGGTGTGTCCTTGTACTGGTGCGAAATGAAAGTTCATGTTTATATAAATGAAATTTTTTGCAAAACTACATAAAATTCATTTAACTTCACTGAATCGGAAGAATTTTTTAGACCACCCCTCTCTTCATTCATTTGCTCAAACAAGGAAAAATAAGTAATTTTGCATTTGGAAATCCAAATAATATCCTGAAGTTGTTATAATATTAGAAGCGGTGAAGTCCCGACCGATCTGCTTCACGTTAATATTGAAATAATCAACAAAAATGAATATCCGCGAAATTACTAAGAATGTCCATTATGTAGGTGTAAATGACCGTACAACCGACAGATTTGAAGGTCTATGGCCACTTCCATATGGTGTAAGTTATAATTCATATATCGTTAAAGGCGAGAATAAAACCGCTCTGATAGACACTGTCGAGATCGGCTCAATAAGAGATTTCTTCCATTCCCTTATGTCGCAGATCGGAAGCGAGGGGATAGACTATGTCGTAGTGAATCATATGGAGCCTGACCATTCCGGAGGCCTGAATGCTGTGCTGGAGGCATATCCTTCCGCAAAACTGGTGGGCAACAAACAGACCATGGCTATGGTCAAAGGTTACTACCATATACCTGACGACCGCCTTCTTGAAATCAAAGATGGAGAGGAGATAGATCTCGGTGGAAAAACGTTGCGTTTCTATTTCACTCCGATGGTTCATTGGCCCGAGACTATGATGACTTATGTCAAGGAGGATGGTATATTGTTCTCAGGAGATGCTTTCGGCACTTTCGGTGCTTTGAATGGTGGAGTGACAGATCAGGAGATGGAGACTGACTGGTACATTCCGGAAATGTATCGTTACTATTCCAACATTGTCGGGAAATACGGTCGGTTCGTGCAGAAGGCTCTTGAGAAGACTTCAGGGCTTGACATAAAATTTATCTGTTCTACTCATGGCCCTGTATGGAACGGCAGAATCGGAGAGATTGTCGGTATATACGATCGTCTCAGCAAATATGAAAGTGAACCCGGCGTGACTATCATTTATGGCTCCATGTATGGAAATACAGCTGAGGTGGCTGAGGAAATTGCCAGGGAACTCGCTGCAAGAGGAGTCAGAAATATCAAGATCCACAATGCAGCAAAGTCCAATCTCAGTGATATGATCTCCGATGCGTTCCGTTATGAAGGCCTGATTGTAGGTGCTCCTACCTACAGCATGAAGATATTCCCTCCTGTCGAGGCTTTTATGTCGGCTATGGAAACACGTGAAATAAAGAATAAGGTATTGGCTACCTTCGGCTCTTTCACTTGGGCATCGGCTTCACATAAACTTCTCATGGAATATGCAGGTAAATGCAAACTTGATGTTGTAGCATCGCTTGAGATGAAACATGCAGTCAATGGTGATATCCATAGGGCCATCTCCGAGCTGGCTGATAGAGTAGTGGAGGCTCTGAAGAAGTGATGAATAATATAAAAGTCACTCCGTCAGATAATATTGATTCAACTTCTTCCCATAATTCCGGATCATTGGCTATACCACAACCTCAGGAGAACCATCCTCTGGAACCCTTCTTCCCGGAAGGGGCGCGGTTGCTTATGTGCGGAACATTCCCTCCAAAGCAGAACAGATGGTCGATGAATTTCTATTATCCGAATTTCATCAATGACATGTGGCGGATTTTCGGTCTTATCTACTTTGATGATAAAGACGCGCTTGTGGATGTGAAGAACAAGACATTCAGGGTAGAGAAAATAAAATCACTTCTTACAGAACGTGGCATTGCCTTGAGCGATACAGGGAAGGAGGTGACCAGAACAAGAGATAACGCTTCTGATAAATGGCTTCAGATCGACCGTCCGATCGATTTGTCAGACACCCTCTCTCAATTGCCTGAATGTGTGGCGGTAGCCACTACGGGAGAGAAAGCTGCCGGAGTGATCGCAGATATCACTTCTACAGAAATTCCTAAAGTCGGGGAGTTTGTAGATTGCTGCATTCAATTGAATGATGGTGGTCTGCGAAGATTCCGCCATTGGAGGATGCCGTCATCGTCGAGAGCCTACCCGATGAAGCTGGATGTAAAGGCATCGTACTATCGGAAGATGCTTGAGGCCACCGGATTGACGGAATCGTTTCGAACCTTGTGACATTTATTTATAAACTATATATTGTAATGCTTGATTTTATACCTCTGGCAATTTTTGATGCCAGTCAGTTCTTTCAATGGTTTGTAGAGAATGCCAATTATTGGTTTGTATTCATCTTCATGGTGATTGAGAGTTCTTTCATTCCGTTCCCCTCAGAGGTCGTTGTTCCTCCGGCTGCTTATCTCGCATGCACCAATACCGGTGCAGGTGGCGATATGAATATTTTTGTAGTCACTCTTGTGGCTACCTTAGGGGCCCTTGTCGGAGCATTCATCAATTATTATCTGGCTCTCTGGATTGGTCGTCCCGTCGTGTATAGTTTCGCAAACAGTAGGGTAGGCCACATGTTGATGATCAACGAGGAGAAAGTGAAGAAGGCGGAAGCTTATTTTGACAAGCATGGCGCCGTGTCCACTTTTGTCGGTCGTCTGATTCCGGCTATCCGCCAGTTGATTTCTATTCCTGCCGGTATCTCGAGGATGAATGTTGGCGTTTTCGCCATCTTTACATTCCTGGGGGCATTGGTATGGAACGGTGTCCTGGCCGGACTTGGCTATTGGCTGTCTCGTACGGTGAGTCCCGAAGATCTCTTCATGAAAGTGGAGGAATATAATAAATACCTTACCTGGTGTGGGTATGGTATCGCGGTGATTTGTCTGCTGTTCATTTTGTGGAATGCATTTAAGCCTCGCAAGAAGCAGTCTGTTTAACAAATCTATTCAAGTAAAACCGATATGAAAGTCTCACCATCTTTATTAGCGGCAGATTTTGCCGATCTGAAGACAGATATTGAAATGATCAATACCTCCAATGCCGATTACCTCCATCTTGATGTGATGGATGGAGTGTTTGTGCCCAATATTTCATTCGGCTTTCCGGTGTTGGATGCGGTGGGTAAAATCTGTACGAAACCATTGGATGTGCATCTGATGACAGTTGAGCCTGAGCGATGGCTGGAGCCTGTCAGGGATTGTGGTGCTTATCTTATGAATTTTCATATAGAGGCTTGCAGACATAGCCACCGCCTCATCTCTGAGATTCATAAAGCCGGCATGAAAGCCGGTGTGACTCTTAATCCCTCCACTCCCGTGGTCATGCTTACCGACATAATAGGGGACCTTGATCTTGTATTGCTTATGTCTGTAAATCCAGGATTCGGCGGACAGCCATTCATCCGACACACTCTTGAGAAGACAAGAATGTTACGGCGCATGATCGATGAAGCCGGCTCAAAGGCCTTGATTCAGATTGATGGCGGTGTCAATGAAAATACCGGTAGAGAGCTGGCTGAGGCCGGTGCTGATATTCTGGTAGCCGGAAGTTATGTTTTCGGTGCTGACGATCCGCATGCAAGAATTGATTTGCTCAAGGCCTTATAGAAATGATATCAATAACCCATAAAAAAGAGGAGCACCTTGATNGGTGCTCCTCTTTTTTATGGGTTATTGATATCACGTCTCACTCTTTCCCTATCATCTGAAGGAATTCATTTTCATCAATCATGGGAATGCCGAGTTTTTCACATTTTTCCCTTTTTGAGGGACCCATGTTCTCACCTGCAAGTACAAAGGAGGTCTTCTTCGAGATGCTGCCGGCATTCTTACCACCCTCCCGTTCAATCAGTTCTTTATATTCATCGCGTGAATGACGGCTGAATGTTCCCGATATAACGATCGTCTTGCCAGAGAGTGCATCTCCGGCCGGTTGCATTTTCTCGGCGGAAAGGCTCATCTGAACTCCGGCTTCACGAAGACGCTCAATATTATCGATCGACACCGGATCGCGCAGATAGTCGTAAATACATTTGGCTATGACCGGTCCGATATCCTGGACTGCCGTAAGTTCCTCTTCCGACATGCTCTGAAGGTTATCCATTGTCTTTACCGCAGTGGCGAGCCGTTTCGCTGTTGTCTCCCCCACATTTGGTATCGATAAGGCGTACACTACTCTTTCAAATGGAATTTTCTTTGAACCTTCAATGCCGTCAATGATTCTTCTGGCTGTCTTCTCTCCAATTCTATCCAGACTCTCAAGTTGTTCGATCGTAAGGTCATATAGATCAGCGATACGTTCCACAAGACCACAGTCAAAGAGAAGTTCTGCGGTCTCTTCTCCTATACCGTCGATATTCATCATCCTTCGAGCACAGAAATGTTCGATTTTTCCTGTAATCTGCGGGCGGCAACCGTAATGATTCGGACAGCACCAGGCGGCATCTCCGTATATGCGTACGAGTTTTGTCCCACATACAGGGCAGTCTGTCACGAATCTGATTTTTGAAGCACCTTCAACCCGTTGCGCTACATCAACCCCCGTGATCTTCGGAATGATCTCACCACCCTTCTCCACATAGAGATAGTCACCCTCATGTATATCAAGTTCCTGGATAATATCGTCATTATGCAGAGAGGCCCGCTTTACAATTGTCCCGGAAAGCAACACCGGTTCAAGGTTAGCCACCGGAGTTACTATACCCATTCTTCCGGTCTCAAATGATACAAACCTTAATTTCGTGCATGCATTTTCGGGATTGAATTTGAANGCTATCGCCCATCGAGGCGANTTCGCTGTGAAGCCAAGATTGAGTTGCTGGCGCAGGGAATTGACNTTGAATACAAGGCCGTCAGTGGCTACCGGCAATGTCTTACGTTCCTCATCCCAATAATTTATATAGTCATTTACCTCTTCAAGCGTGTAAAGGAGCTTCATGGCTTTAGAGACTTTGAACCCCCAACGCTTGGCTGCCTCCATATTGTCGTAATGGTTATCAAAAGGGAGATTATCGCCGAGAAGATAATAGAATCTGGCATCAAGATGACGCTTGGCCACCTCACGGGAATCCTGCATCTTGAGNGTGCCGGAAGCTGCGTTTCTGGGATTGGCNAAAAGGGGTTCCTCATTGTAGGCACGTTCGGCATTCAGCTTTTCAAACACCTCCCATGGCATGAGAATCTCTCCTCGGATCTCGAATTCTTCAGGCCAGTCGCCCGGTTGAAGTTGCAGAGGGATGCTTCGTATGGTCTTGACGTTAGCTGTTACGTCATCTCCTTGTGTGCCGTCGCCTCGTGTGACAGCCCTTTGAAGTTTTCCGTTTTTATAGGTGATTGANATAGATGTGCCATCAAATTTCATCTCACCCACTATAGCGAAACTTTCTGCGGCCAGGGCTTTCCTGATTCGCTCAAACCATTCATCCACCTCCTCAATCGAGTAGGAATTTGACAGCGACATCATGGGTCTGGCATGAACTACATGCTCAAANCCTTTGGTGAGGTCAGAACCTACTCGTCGAGTCGGNGAGAGCGGATCATCAAATTCCGGATNCTCTTTCTCCATCTGCTCAAGCTTTTTGAGCAGCATATCAAATTCCTTGTCGGTTATTTCCGGAGAGTTCAGCACATAGTAATTGTGGTTATGCCTATGGAGCTCCTCCCTCAGCTTCTCTATTTCTATTTTNATATCTTCTGTCATTTTCATGTGGTCTTGATATAGGGATATTTAACTTCCCAAAGGAATAACCCATTTCCCGGCATTGATGTGCCAGCCGCACAACGGTCTTTTCTGTTGATGATTTCCCGGAATTCATCAACANTCATTTTGCCTCTTCCTACATCCACAAGGGTGCCTACGACAGCTCTTACCATATTCCTCAGGAATCTGTCGGCCGTAATTGTAAACACGAGCCCATGNTCAAGAATACCCGGAAACAATGGATGGCCGGGATCGACAGATATCCATTCAGCTTTTCTTACGTCACACAGATTCGTTTTAGCATCAGAATGAAGTTTTGCGAAAGAAGTGAAGTCTTCTGTGTCGATAAGTACTGCAGCGGCCCGGTTCATCTCCTTGATATCCAATTCTGTCGGCGAATACCAACAGAATGGATATAGAAAAGGGGTTTTCGTGTAAGTAACGAAATATTTATAGCTGCGTTCCGTAGCATCGAAGCGGGCATGAGCGTCAGAGTGCACGTCTATGATGTCGTAGATTGCTATCTCCTTCCCGATAAGTCGGTTGAGTGAGAGAAGAGATCTGCGCTTGTCAGAGATACTTGTTTCCAGGTCAAAATGAGCATACATCTCTCTGGCGTGTACCCCCGCATCTGTCCTTCCGGCACCTGTAACGGCAACCGGCTGGCGGAATACTGTGCTCAGTGCCTCCTCCAGCCGTTGCTGCACACTGATGGCGTTCGGCTGGTTTTGCCAGCCGTGGAAAATCTCTCCGTTATATCCGAGTCTGAGAAAGTACCTCATCAGTCACGCTCAAGATAGGTTATTCCATAGAGACCTGACTTGTAGTTGTTGAGGAACTGCCGACCCTCCTCAGGAGAAATAACACCTTGTTTCATCTTTGCCGAAACCCATGTCTCCAGATTCCTGACAAGCTTTTTGGGACTATATTCTACATAGTCAAGCACATCCGCCACCGGTTCTCCATCGATAATCTGCTCGATCTGATACTTTTCTTTATCTACCGAAATATGTACAGCAGCTGTATCGCCAAAGAGATTGTGGAGATCGCCGAGTATCTCCTGATAGGCTCCTACAAGAAATACTCCTATATAATAGTTATCGTTCTGCTTGAAGGTGTGTACGGGTAGAGAATACGACATCCCTTGAGGAGACACAAAACGGTTGATCTTGCCATCGGAGTCGCAGGTAATATCCTGAATGGTACATCTTCTGGTGGGTTTCTCGTCGAGTCGCTGTATCGGCATGATAGGGAAGAGTTGATCTATCGCCCAGGAATCGGGAAGGCTCTGGAATAGCGAGAAATTGCAGAAATATTTCTCAGGAAGCATACGGTCAACCTTTCTCAGCTCTTCCGGCGGATGTTTCATGCTCTTGGTCAGGTCATTGACATCTCTTGCCACCGACCAGAACAATTTCTCGATCTGCGCCCTTGTGCGTAGGTCAAGAAGGCCGAGGCTGAAGAGTTCAAGTGCCTCTTCTCTAATCTGGAGAGCATCGTGCCAGTCTTCAAATAGGGTGGAGGCATTGATTCGGTCCCATATCTGATATAGTTCCTTCGCAAGCTCGTGCGCATTTTCCCCTACCTCCTCGTTGTCATTCCAAAGAGGAAGCTGTGTAGTCTCAAGCACTTCTATAACCAGTACGGAATGATGGGCAGTGAGAGAACGTCCGCTCTCNGTAATGATATTGGGATGGGGCAAATTATTCTTGACACATACATCCACTAATGCTGAAACAGAATCATTGACATACTCCTGAATAGAATAGTTCATCGAGTTCTCTCCCATCGAGGAGCGTGTGCCGTCATAATCTACACCAAGNCCACCCCCTATATCAACAAATTCAATATCGAAGCCCATCTTTGACAATTGCACATAAAATTGCATCGCCTCTCGGAGGGCATTTTTTATTCGGCGTATTTTGGTGATCTGGCTTCCGATGTGGAAATGGATAAGCTTCAGGCAGCTTTGCATATTNTTTTTCTCAAGAAACGAGAGNGCATCGAGAAGCTCCGAGGAGTTGAGGCCGAATTTACTTACATCACCNCCCGATTCTTCCCATTTCCCACTTCCGGATGAAGATAGCTTTATGCGTATGCCGATGTTNGGAGANATNCCGAGTCGCTTGGCAACATCAGCAATCAGTTTCAGCTCATTCAGTTTCTCAACCACAAGATAGATGCGACGTCCCATCTTCTGGGCGAGCAGGGCGAGTTCCACATAATCCTCATCTTTATAACCNTTGCANACAATTATAGAGTTGGAATGGGGATTTACAGCCAGCACTGCATGCAGTTCTGGCTTTGAGCCTGCCTCAAGTCCGATATTGTATTTGTTGCCATGACTGACAATCTCCTCCACCACCTGTTTCATCTGGTTGACTTTGATGGGGTAGACAATGAAGTTCTGACCTTTNTAGGCGTAATCATCAGCAGCCTTGCGGAAGCAGGCTGAGATTTTCTGGATACGNTTGTCGAGGATATCGGGNAATCTCAACAGTACGGGAGCTGATACATCGCGAAGCTTGAGCTCGTCGATTACCTCCTTTATATCCACTGCCGCACATCCTTCGCGCGGAGTCACCTGTACGTGACCTTTATCGTTTATTGAAAAATATTTAAGTCCCCAGCCGCTTATGTTATATAACTCGGCTGAGTCGTCAATTCTCCATTTTCTCATTGTCTTTGTTTTGAATCAATTGATTTTTATCTTAACTATATATCCCGGTCGCAGGGATGNCCGGATATCAGTTACTTCTCCCTAAGATTTCAAACCGTTCTACTATGATCTCGGTTTTTCTTCGGGTTATTTTCAGTCGGTCTTCATATTCTCTGGTCCGCAGGTAACCCTCTACATAGAGCTGAGTCCCCTTTCTGACATATCTTTCCACTATTGTGGCGTTTTGACCTCCGAACACCAACGAATGCCATTCGGTTAGCTCTACTTTCGAAGCGCCTCTTACCTCATTTGTGGCCAGGGATACATANGCTATNGCNCGNTCCTTGTCGGGATANCGCATCTCAGGGTCGTTGCCTACATATCCGAGNAGAATTACTTTATTGACAGACATATTATTGAAGTATTGGTTAAACTTCCGNATTTCTCAGGCAAACCATGAGACTGTGGNAGATGAACTTACATCCTCTTCTCCGTATCGTGACGGCTTTAGGTTCAGNCCTACTTTCTCGTCAAGAGAAAAGAAAAGGTTGAGGATGTGTACTGCATCGCCCGCTCCNCCTCTCAGATGGCAGTCGGCCAATGCTGAAACTTCCAATAATCCTGCTGCCGGTTTCTTGAATGTCACGATACATCTATGNGTNCCCTCTACTTCATCCCTTCTGACATCTTCAGTNGTGGTGAACGTAAAGTTATGATCATCGTATACCGATTCATAGATTTTCTCTACCTCAGGAACTGCCAGAGGCGATCTNAGCACTGACGTTACTTTCATTGTCCGGCCCGATTCCCGAGGCTCCACNGTTATATGCACTTTCCCTGTAAAGCTTGATTGGGTNTTTGAAAGGAAATGGCCGATCTCGCGCGACACCTTAGTCTTATCTATCCTNTCTGCAATGTGTACAGGTGCNTCTACCTGAAGCTCGATATCACCCGAAAGGAGGAGATGCATAGCNAAAGGATATAAGGCAATCAACGCGACGGACGCNACATGNGAGGGCACAATAGCCATGCGTGCGCCACGTACNAATGGCTTCCTGTTCGCCTCCGACAGNCCGTATTCAAATCCGTAGGCTTCCCACCGCTCGTTTCTTTCGGGCGACATGTCGACAATTCGGAGAGAGGGGAATTCCTCCAGACGCTGTATAATCGAGAGTCCCTCATCAGAATTGTCAAGAAGGAAAAGGATATCGAGTTTATCAGGATTCACCTTATCGGTGAAGTCAACGATATCTTCTCCCATGAAGCCATGATGACGCGATTCCACCCTGCGTCCTGACCATGATGGAGCATAGAGCGTCATGATCTCTACTTCAGGATGATGTAGAAGAATTCTCAGAAGTTCACCTGCGTCCGGTGTATCGGCTCCAATAATTCCAACTTTTATCATAGTCCTTCTGCTTATTCAATTAATCCTTTCGGATATGCGGAAAAGATTCGTGAGAATAGACGTCGCGCTTCGTCGCGTGTGACACCCTCTCTGAGAATTACAAGAATAGTGTCGCTTCCCGGAATGGTTCCGAGTATGTCCGGACTCATATACATATCTATATCATATGCTATGCCCGATGCGTATCCGATTCTTGTCTTTATTACTACAAGNTTCCCTGAAAATCTAATNGAGAGAAGGCCACTCTGATAGTTGGCTACAGGTACCTGTCCGGTGGTCAGAAGCTTGTCTTTGAGTGTATCGCTTTGTGGAAGAACATAGACATAGGTGCCTCTATCGGTAGGGACTTTGGTNGTGCGGAGCATNTTCAGGTCTCTTGAGAGGGTTGCCTGAGTCACGGGATGGCCATGCTTGGCGAGTGCACTGGCAAGTTCCTCCTGACTGCCTATACACTGGTTGTTGATTATATCGATTATCAGGTCGATCCTTTTCTTTCTATTCTTCATGTCGGTTTGCGGTATTGGAGGTTTTCTCCTTTATAGATTCAAAAGTTTTCGTTGGTTTCAGAGTTCCCGGTTGTCTTTCCGCATTCTGCGTTCAAGTTCACCTTTAATTCGGGCAGCCTCTTCATAATTTTCATTCTCAACAGCTTTATTCATCTCTTCCTGTAGCTCATCTATGCTTTTCGCCGACATATTGTCGATGGGAGCTGATAGAGCTGAACGGAGATCCGGCTGGCTGATACGTGGATTCTGGTCGGCATAAAAGCCGGCCTCCTCCAGAACTTCACCGGTAGTATAGATGGGCGCACCGGTCCGGATCGCAAGCGCNACCGCATCCGATGATCTACTNTCTACCGTCTCCTCCCTGATACCGTCAGTCAGTATAAGGTCTGCAGCAAAGACACCGGTAGGAAGCTTATGAATCATCACCTCCTTCAGAGTAATTCCGAATGCTCCCAAAGCCGCCGACATGGTGTCGTGGGTCAGAGGCCGTGGTGTGGCCACTTCCTGNAGCTTACATTCGATGGCCTGTGCTTCCGGATATCCTATGATTATGGGTATCCTTCGGGATGTTCCGGATTCTTGCAGAATCAGCGCATATACTCCTGATTCGATCTGATTGTAGGTGATGCCTATCAATTCAAGTCTATGCTTATTTTCCATCTGATTGGTGTTTATTGGGAAAGGGGGTTCTTAATACGGTTATGATGGTTGGTGGCATTGGAACTGCGGGCGGATATCATCGCTGATCCCAGACATATTNTNTTGTCAGGNGTATAGATGATGGCAAATTGTCCCGGGGCTATCCCCTGTACATCGGTAGAGGAGTCGATTGATAGTTCTCCTCTTACATTCTTTCGCAGTTTACCGTAAAGGAATTCGGGAGAGTGTCTTGTCTTGAACGAGATTTCTATTCCCTCATCAGCATTTCCGGATATGGGCATCCTGCCCGGGATTCCCACGCCAGTGTCCTCATCCTCTTTAAANGGCGAGCCGGATATCCAGTTAGGCTCTTCAAGAGGAATTTCCCGTCCGTACTGCAAGGGAGTTCCATAGCCGTTGGCTACATAGACCACATTGTCTCTTACGTTTTTCTTCACCACAAACCATGGCCCTCCGCTTAACCCGAGNCCTTTGCGTTGACCGATAGTATANAGCCAATATCCTTTGTGGGTGCCAATCTTTCTGCCGTTGGAGATATCTATCACCGGACCCTCTTTCTCACCAAGATGCCTTGATATGAAGTCGCTGTAGTTTATCTTTCCGAGAAAGCAGATTCCCTGTGAATCCTTCCGGGTGGCATTCGGAAGATTAGCCTCCGTTGCAATCCGTCGNACCTCNTCTTTATTCAACGATCCTAAGGGAAACATAATATGCGATAATTGGTCGTAGGATATCTGAGCCAGGAAATCTGTCTGGTCCTTCACAGCATCTTTCGCTGTGCCGAGAAAATATTTCCCGTTCTCCTCTATCACTGTCGCATAATGGCCTGTGGCCGTTTTATCGAATTCATGACCCCATCTTTGTTCAAAAAAGCCGAACTTGATAAGCTTGTTGCACATCATGTCGGGGTGGGGGGTCAGCCCCTTCTTTACGGTCTCAAGAGTATACGCCATGACGTGATCCCAATATTCTTTATGTAGCGACACCACTTTTAGGGGTAAGCCGTATCTGTGCGCTATAAGAGTACACATCTCGATATCCTCTTCTGCTGAACAGTCGCCCTCATCATTGTCCATCCCTATCCGGATATAGAACAAGTGAAGGTCGTGACCCTCGTTGAACAGCTTGTGTACCACCACTGCGCTGTCTACGCCTCCAGAAATNAATACTGCTATCNTCATACCTCTTCAAGTTCCTCCTCACTTTTGTTTTCCGTATGAATTATATGAAGCGAGAGGAAATAATCCACTGAGATTTTACCCGGACCCACTAAGGCTAAAAAGAAGTATATTCCGAGGAACATTATCGGAAGATAACCCTGCTGCTGCCAATCGAGAAGATAAGTGGCCTCAACTGTGGTGGAGTGAAGACGATAATATTCCGCCACTAGCATCGCAATAAAGGGAGGAAGGATCATCAGTCGGGTAAGGAAGCCGAACATTATGAAGAGCGAACATATAATCTCAATACAGATCATAAGTATGAGTGAAGCTTCCGGGCTCATTCCGAGAACGGAGGGAAACACTGTGTTCATAGTGTAGAAGCGTGCAAGCTGACGCACTCCGAACTGCATCAGCATGATTCCTACAAATAATCTCAGGAAGAGTCTCCCCATATTGGTATAGGAATATCCGGTAGTACGGAAGTATATTCTCTTGATGAGAGCCGATAGATTGAACCGTTTGATATTTATCTTCATATTGGGATGATTCAGAGGTGTGTAAGAATGATGATGTAATCAGATGATAATCTGGGATTCCGGGTGTCTTTCCGGCGGTTGAACGCTTTCAAGTATCCACCGGTTCTCTGTAAGACTCCATCTGCTACTTTTCCAGTTGCTGGAAAATCTCCTTGATAGTTGTGTCAAGGGTGTTGTTTTTCATTATGATCTTGCCGTCGTTACCGATAAGATAGAGTGATGGAGTGAGACGTAGATCATAGAGTTTTCCAGCCTCGGGAGCATTGCCGACTGTCCATTTATCCGGATAATTGTTTACCTGGCTTTCCCAGTTCGAATCCTCGAAAGGCACAAGGTATAGTATGTTAAGCTTTCCCTGGTCAATGGCTTGCGAGAGTTGAAGGTTTGTCTCCAGTTTTAGCCGCGCAAGACGCCAGTCGGTATTATACGGATTGCCGAAAATGATAA
>JAAVDU010000015.1 GCA_014801605.1 Bacteroides sp. | reverse complement strand
AGTAGCTACGAACAATTAATGATCATATGTCTACTACATTCTACGGCGATCTCCGCCTCGGCTTTTCAGTCATAATGTCTGTACATTATTCTTTCAAATCCGATGCAGATCTCATCCGTAGAATTTCGCATCCATTATGACATTAATTATCCGCAGCTACTTATCATTCTTCCTGCTGACGACATCTATATCTCTCAGAGCCTTGTCGAGAATTTCCATACCTTTGGGAGTGGCGATACTTCTCATAAAACTGATAAAGATAGAATCGTAAGCTTCGAGTAGAGAGATGTCGGGGGGGAAGAACTCCTCCATGCGTTTAAGGGATTCCATCTGAATCCATTGGAGGCGACATAGCAGAGAGAAATTCACATCCTTCCTGAAGAATCCCTCATCGGCACCTTTCTGGAGGACACTGACATAATTCTCAAGGAAAGGTATCTTAGAGCTGTCGGGATCCTGACCACATTCAACGAAGTGTGAGTCAAGGTCGCGTAGGAAAGAGACATTGACTCCCTGCATAATGTCGCGCTGAAGGAGAAAACTTCTGAGGAGTGCCTCCATCACATTCGCGGAGTTCATGAATACCTCCGTTATCTTTCGGGAATGTCGGTCACGCATATCCTCGAGGGCACACGTCACCATCTCCGTCTTACTTGAGAATATCTCGTAGAGAGTTCGTTTTGAGATCTGGAGAGATGAGGCTATAGAATCCATTGTGGTAGCCTTTATGCCTTTTTTCAAGAGGATAGCTAATATTGATTTGATCAGGGCGTGGTAAGCGTCCTTCGACATATCTTCCCGTGTCATTGTGATGATGAGAGATTGGAGTTTGTAAACTTTTAAACGAACCAAAAGAGTAAGTATCTACGAACAATAGATCCATTATGACATTTATTTATCCGCAGCTTCTTAGTAGAAATAAACCTACTTCCGGTTTCCGACTACAAAGTTAAGATAAAAAACTGAAAACCGGAAATTAGTTTTCGGTTTTTTTACGATAATAAAAAAGGCACCCTTAGGTGCCTTTCGTTATAATGCAGGATATTAAGTATCTATAAAGAAGTTATACGCCGAGTTTCTTGTGGAGATTCACGAGCATATCCTTGGTCATCTCCTCCAGGTCGTATTCCGGCTTCCAACCCCATTCCTCGCGTGCGCAAGAGTCGTCGAGGCTGTTGGGCCATGAATCGGCGATAGACTGACGGAGAGGGTCAAGCTCATATTCCATCTTGAATCCGGGGACATGCTCCTTTATCTTGGCAGCGAGAATTTCCGGATCGAAGCTCATAGAGGCGATGTTGAAAGAATTGCGGTGCTTCAGCTTAGATGGATCGGCCTCCATAATCTCTACAGCAGCGCGCAAAGCATCAGGCATATACATCATATCCATGAATGTGCCCGGCTTGAGGGGACATTTGAAAGTCTCACCCTTTACGGCGGAATAATAAATATCAACAGCATAGTCAGTGGTGCCTCCACCCGGAGGGGCCACATATGAAATCAGGCCCGGGAATCTAACCGAGCGGGTGTCGACACCGAAACGGCGGGCATAATAGTCGGAGAGCATCTCGCCGGTGACTTTTGTGACTCCGTAAATAGTCTCAGGACGCTGAATCGTATCCTGTGGAGTCTTGTCGTGAGGAGTGGAGGGGCCGAAAGATCCGATTGAACTGGGAGTGAAAACGGCACACCCCTTCTCGCGGGCAACCTCGAGGGTGTTGTAAAGGCCACCAACACCGATTTTCCAAGCGAGCTGAGGGCGGGCCTCCGCTACGGCGCTAAGGAGAGCCGCGAGATTATAGATAGTGTCGACGTTATATTTATCGACCGCCTCGGCAATCTGCTGAGGGTTAGTAATGTCGACAAGATGAGCGGGGCCGCTTTCGAGGAGAATGCCTTTCGGCTCGGCTCCCGGAATATACCCGGCCACTACATCGCCCTGAGGGTATAGAGAGCGAAGTTTCATAGTGAGTTCCGACCCGATCTGGCCGGTGGCTCCGATGATAAGGATGTTCTTCATCTTGAGTGGGTTTATGGATGCTGTTTGGTTGGTTGAAAGAGAAGGGAGCACCCTCAGCCCACCCGGGAGGAGAAAAAAGGGGGTGAGGGTTCTAAATTTTGTGCAAAATTAATGATAAAAATCAAAAAAATACTTAACTTTGGCAAGAAAATTTGGGTCGATACCACTACAAGAGGGGTAATCGGCTGGCAATTTACATAAAACTAACTGATATGTACGGTAATTTCAAGACACATCTGGAGAAGGAGCTTCAGGATATAAAGGATGCGGGCCTTTATAAGAGGGAGAGAGTCATAGTCAGTCCGCAGAGCGCGGGGATAGAGGTAGAGAACATCGATGGGGAGGTGCTCAACTTCTGCGCGAACAACTATCTCGGTCTGGCCGACAACAGCCGACTGATAGAGGCTGCAAAGCAGGCGATGGACAACCGCGGATACGGCATGTCGTCAGTGCGTTTCATATGTGGCACGCAAGACCTTCACAAAGAGCTTGAGAGGGCCATCAGCGACTATTTCAAGACTGAAGACACGATACTTTATGCTGCATGTTTCGATGCGAACGGCGGACTTTTCGAGCCTCTGTTCACAGAGGAGGATGCCATCATCAGCGACTCGCTCAACCACGCCTCGATTATCGACGGAGTGCGTCTCTGCAAGGCAAAGCGATTCCGCTACAAGAATGCCGACATGGAGGATCTGGAGAGATGCCTGAAAGAGGCTGCCGACTGCCGTTACAAGATAATAGCTACAGATGGAGTTTTCTCCATGGATGGCAATGTGGCGCCTATGGATAAGATATGCGAGCTGGCCGAGAAATATGACGCCCTCGTGATGGTAGATGAGAGCCACTCGGCCGGAGTGGTGGGAAAGACAGGCCATGGAGTAGCCGAGCAGTTTGACTGCTACGGAAAGATCGATATCTTCACCGGCACCTTAGGGAAGGCCTTCGGAGGAGCTATGGGAGGCTTCACCACAGGCAAGAAGGAGATAATCGAAATGCTTCGCCAGCGCTCACGTCCGTATCTCTTCTCCAATTCGGTGGCACCTTCGATAGTGGGGGCGAGTCTTGAGATGCTGAAGATGCTCAAGGAGAGCGACAATCTTCACGACAAGCTTGTGGAGAACGTGAACTATTTCCGCGACAAGATGCTTGAGGCCGGTTTTGACATCAAACCGACACAGAGCGCAATCTGCGCGGTGATGCTCTACGATGCGAAACTCTCGCAGGACTTCGCTGCGGAGATGCAGAAGGAGGGTATCTTTGTGACAGGATTCTATTATCCTGTGGTGCCGAAAGGCCAGGCCAGAATAAGGGTGCAGCTTTCGGCCGCCCATACCCGCGAGCAGCTTGACAGAGCGATAGCAGCCTTCATTAAGGTAGGTAAGAAACTCGGAGTGCTGAAATAAGATCCGGAAAAGATAACATAACGATACAGAAATGCCCCTCCATCCTGTGAACTGCATCAGGGGGAGGGGCATTTCTGCGTCGTTACGGTCCGGGAGTTCAGGATTCGAGCAGCACTGTGGCTTCTTCATCTTCCGGAGTGGAGGGAGTGGGGAAGACACGGTTGACGATGATTGCGATGAAGCCGTCGCCGGTGACGTTGCATGCTGTGCCGAAGCTATCCATAGCTATATAGAGGGCAATCATAAGAGCCTGGTCGGCCTCTGAGAAACCGAGCATGCTCGCAAGAGGGCCGAGAGCAGCCATAATAGCACCCCCGGGGACACCCGGAGCGGCCACCATAGATATGCCCAACATACAGATGAAGCCGGAGAACATCGAGGCATTGTAAGGGATACCCTCCATAATCATCAGGGCGAGCGCACAAGCTACAATCTTCATACAGCTGCCCGAGAGATGGATGGTGGCGCAGAGAGGGATCACGAATCCTGCAGTGCCCTCGCTGACCCCCATCTTCACCGCCTGGCGAAGAGTGACAGGGATGGTAGCAGCCGATGATTGAGTGCCGAGAGCGGTGAAATATGCCGGGAGCATGGTATAGAGAAGCTTGAAAGGATTCTTTCGTGCCACCAGTCCGGCAATGGAATATTGAAGAAGGAGTAGGAAGATATGCATCGCGAATATTATGAGGATAATTTTCGCGAACGCGCCGAGGACAGTGGCTACCTCACCGGCCATAGTCATATTGAGGAAAATGCCGAAGATATAGAGAGGAAGGAGGGGTATGATGGCCTTACCGATGGTCATGGAGATCACATCGCGGAAATCATTGAGGACACCCTTGAGAGTTTCCCCATTCAGGTAGGCAAGGGTAATACCGAGTATAAAAGCAAGCACAAGAGATGACATCACATCCATCATAGGAGGCATGGCGATATTGAAGAAGGGGATAAGGTCGGAGCCCTTGTCGAGCACACCGAGCTGCCGGGGATGGATTAGGTGAGGGAAGGATGAGTCGCCTACCCAGAAACTCATGAATCCGGCACATATTGTAGAGATATAGGCGAGGGCGACAGTAAGGAGGAGCATCTTACCCGCCTTATTGCCGATTTCAGCGATGGCGGGAGCCACGAAGCCGACGATGAGGAGAGGGATAATGAATCCGAGGAACTGGCTGAAGATGGCATTGAAAGTAGCGAAAATGCGACCGAGCCATACAGGGAAGAACTGTCCGGCCAGAATCCCGAGGCCGATAGCGATCAGGATCTGGAACAAGAGATTGATTTTAATTTTTCTGGGAGCCATTGAAGTGATGGAATTTGAGTGTCGATTTCAGGATAATGGTGTGGAAGGAGAGGGTCAATTGCCAGAGAGAGGGGTGGAATACCTCTTAAGGAGGGTTTTATAGCCCGGAGTTGTGATGGTGCTGTCGATCCAGGCGTCGACACGATCGCGAAGGAGCGAATCGGCCGGATTCAGGAGCCATACCTGAAACTGCGTGAAACTTACGGGNTTGTCGATCGNGAGTTCGGGGTAGATGGCAGNCATCTTCTCCGCAAGACGCCGATTGACCACCGTAAGAGGGAACTCTCCCGAGGCAACNTTCATACATAAGTATTCTTCCGAGAGATCTACCTCCTTCAGGGGGATGTCGATATCTATCTCGTTGGAAAGATTGTTGAGGCGAGAGGCGGCGGGGGAATCCTTCTGTATATATACNGTGTCGGCTCCGAGGTCGAGATTGGATTTCACCTTGACATTCCCTTTTGAGTCGCGACGCTGNACGAGAGTCATACAATCGAGGAAGACACTGCGTGTGGTGAGAAAACGCTGTTTTACCGAATTGTCGGATGGGAGGGAGGCCACAATATTGAAATTACCATTCTCCAGCCTGTCNAGGGCATCGCGGAGAGTAGAGACGGGCCAAAGCTTCACCGGCNTGCCTATCTCCTTCTCCATCCGGAGAATAAGTTCATAGTTCATACCTCCCAGAGTATCATCATATATGTAATAACTCATGGGGCCATATATGAGGCCTACGTCGATNGTGTCGCCTTTCGAGCNGCCGGTCATGAGCTGNGGGAGGTGCAGTCCGGAATCNCATCTTCGGGCGAAGAGCATCAGNCCGAGGATGCATGCGAGGAGGATGATATAGAGGAAAGTCTGTGAATATTTTGTCTGGATCTTTCTCACGGTTTTTGGAGGGGGTTGATGGTGATATCGGCATCAGTTGGCGAAATCCACCGAGAGTCCGAATTCAAGTTTTCTCGGATTCAGNGGATAGTGAGGGAGCACGAAGCTCTCCTTCGAGAACATNCCCTGGTTGGCATGGCTCCAGAGCACATAGAAACGNGTCTTGTAGAGACGAGCGGTGATATAGGCATTGCAGAANGGGTAGTTGCCCACCTTCACCGGATCGGCACCCTGCACATGGAAGCTCATAGTGGCNGGCTGATAATCAAGGCCGTTGTAGCGGGTGTAATAGTCACAGTCGATTCCGATCTGCAGCTTAAGCACATGGAAAGCTGTAAAGTTGAGGAAAAGATTCGAGTAAATAGCCAGCTCAGGGAGCGGGAGAACTCCGGCATTGGACGTCTTCTGATAGTAGACGGTGTTATTCCAGTTGAGGATGCCGATTTTAAGACGCTGGTCGAGGCGGGCAGAGAAAACCTGCACATTGCCACCATACTGAGCCGGGAGCGATTTCTCATTGAAATATACCAGATTCTGGATATTCTCGACTCCGGCGCCGATTGTGGTGCGGGTCCAGGGAATCAGGAGCTCACCGCTTACTTTGTAGGTGCGCGTCTTTCCGAAGTCGTTGCTCCAGGCGAAATGGTTGGATATATAGTTCTGGAGGAGATAAGGCTGAGCCACATTGCGGAACTCACCATTGGCATCGATGCGGACAGAGTCGCCTAAAAGCTTGAACTTAGTAGTGATGGATCCATCCAGCTCAAGGTCGCCTACTACATCACCCACCAGGCCGAAGCGGGCGCTGGCGGCGTATTTGAGGATATTTCCCTTATCCTTGCTCAGACGTCCACCCACCCAGAACATGCTGCGGGTGCTGGAGGGGGAGGGGATATGGAATCCTTCCGGGAGAGGGGTAAGCTGTTCGAGCTGCGAGTCGGATAGATCCGGCTGTCTGAAATAAGTGGGTTGCTTATATTTCTGAGTCTGATAGGATGCATAGGCGCTGAGTCCGAACTTGGCCCAGTTCTGAAATCCCTCGATAAGTTCGATACCCAGAGAATTGGTCATCTGAGTGAGGTAAGCATCCTCGACGGTGCCTGTAGGGTCGAGGTAGCAGTTCTCCCAAAATTTCTCACCCTGGCCGGTGTTTGTGTTTCGGAACATGTGTCGGCGGTGCTGGAGGTCGAAAGAGTATATGAATCGAGTCATCGGGACATATTCCTCGCGGGTGAGGGTATCGTTGACCTGAACGGAACGCCAGAAGCCCACCTTGTAGGCATGGGTCATGAATAGCTCGTCGCCGTTAAGGCGGGAGTGGGCGGCAGTCAGGTTTGTGGGGATACTTTTCGGTTCTATTTTATTGACACCGCCCTGAAGCTGAGCTGGGTCGGTGATATAAAGGTCGTCGGTGATGCCACCATTCTCCTTGTTGAGGAAGTTGAAATGGTTGTAGAAAGCCTGCAGTTCGTAGCGGTCGCCATAATAATAGGTAGAGAGGCTGAAAGCGAAGTCCTTTGTAGCCTGATTCTCATATGCACCTTTAGAATATATATAGTCGATTGTTCCTCCTATTCCGATCCGACGGTTGACATTACCTGCGAAATCGACCTGGAGGCGGTCCTGATGGTTNTGTTTGTTGCCACCGAATCCATAAGACAGGATTGTGGTGGGGACATATATATTATAGAACTTCTGCCGGGAGAAAGTCGGGATCCAGGCGTCGAGAGCATCCTGGAAGAAGAAAGTAGCACGTCGCGGACGGTTGAAGTAAATAAGGTTGATACCTTCGGCCCCGATGTTACCGGTAGTGGCATAGGCATCGGAGACCATAGAGGGTATGGCCGATCGCTGATAGTTGTATGTNAGGGTGTCGATAGTGGATTCGACATGAGCGCCGAGTGGGAAAGTNAGAGTCCAGGCAGTACCGGGTTTTANGGTATCTGTCTGAGCGGTAGACGACTGACTGTCGGCGGCCATATCGGGTCTGTTCGACCGATTGGCACCCGGGGGGCGGCTTGACTGCGACAAAGCCGCTCCGAGAGAGAGGA
This sequence comes from Bacteroides sp., assembly GCA_014801605.1. GTDB lineage: Bacteria > Bacteroidota > Bacteroidia > Bacteroidales > Muribaculaceae > Lepagella. Next base: position 116,333 of record JAAVDU010000015.1, on the reverse strand, counting down.
AAGCTGCAGCGAGCAGAAAAACGCGTTTTGAAATCATGTCGCGAAGTTAGCAAATAATCGGGTAACTACAATAAAAAAGAGCGGGATTTCACAATCACGCTCCCTGATAGCATTAAAATCTAATACCATGAATAAAACACAGTGCAAATACAATAATCGTACTTATTAAACGCCCCCGATATTTTATTATTATATCGGGGGCGAATTTTTTTTAAATTTTTTTACTGGTGGGCCGGACGGAGAAGATCATTGACTGTCTTCACCGGGTTGAAAGTGCTTACGGGCACCTCAACGAGCACGGTGTTCCAGTCGCTCATGGCGCCGTTCCAGAGGCCCGGGAGCTCGAGAGCCTTAATCTCAACTCCCTCGCGGCTCTTCTGGGAGATGAAGCCAGTGGCCTTGTCGACGAATTCGGGAAGGTTGAACTTCTCACCCTTATAGTTCTTAGTGCTGACAACGAGGTCAACGGGATTGAAGTGGGTGCTCTCCTTGAGCATCTTCTGAGCCTCCTTGTTGTCGGGATCTATCTGAGTAGACTCAAGAATCTGGGGGCTGACAGTGCCGTCGGGGTTATATGCGAGGAAGGGGCCACCGCCGGGCTCACCCTCATTCTTCACCATGCCACAGACACGGAAAGGACGGTTGAGCTTCGAGAAGATATAAGCTGCTTTCTGATCGGCATCCATCTGATCGGCATTGTCGTGGGTGATGCAAAGCACCTTGCGGAGGAAATCGAGCATCTCCTGCAGCTGCTCGTCGGAGGGAGTGCCCTTAGCGAGGAGAGCGCAATAGTTGTCGGCTTTCTGCTTCACGCCAACGAGGACACCGCCGATGATCTTCTTATAGCGGAGAGTGTCGGCACGACGTGTGTCGGGCACAACGTTATCGATGTTTTTGATGAAGATGACGTCGGCATCAAGGTCGTTGAGATTCTCGATGAGAGCGCCATGACCTCCGGGGCGGAAGAAGAGAGCTCCGTTCTCACGATAAGGGGTGCCGTCGAGGTTGGCGGCCACCGTATCGGTGGAGGGCTTCTGAACGCTTGTAGAGAGTTCGAAAACGACACCATATTCATGTTCGAGCTTACCCTTCATCTCCTCGAACTTCATCTGCACGAGAGGAAGATGGTCTTCGCTGACNGTGAAATGNACACNCACCTTGCCATCCTTTCCGGCGGCATACTGNGCACCNTCGGCAAGATGCTCCTCGATAGCAGTGCGGGCAGCCCCGGCTACCTTATGGAAACGCAGGAGAGCCTTGGGGAGCTGGCCGTAGTTCATACCCTCCTTCTCGATAAGAGCCTTGACCACATCCTTGTATCTCTTCTCTTTTACGAGAGAGTCGATGCTGAGGCCGTAGAGCTGGAGGCATGTGAAATTGAGGTCGGCGAAGAAAGCGAAATCCTCGATTTCCTCAAAAAACTTCTTCATGAAGGGGGTGTCGGGTTTATCCTTCTTTCCATTGATGAANGAGAAGAGATCCTTGAACATACGGGAAGCGGCACCGGAAGCGGGCACCATCTTCAGGACCTTACCACCCTTGGAGAGGTATTCGTCCCACATAGATGCAGCCTGCNGTTCCATCTCTTCAGAGAGGACGGAAATGCCGTGGCCGGGGGTTGCAGGGCCCTCTATCTTAAGGAATGGGAAACCTTCCTTAAGCATCTTGAGCTCTTCGGCGAGTTTTTCCTGAGAGATCCCTTTCACTTCCAGGACCTCGAGATCTTTTTCGTTCAGTTCCATATCTAAATTCAGGGTTATATTATTTTAGGTATTNAGTTTAGAGTTTACATTTTATCATTGGTTGCCGGCATCCGAGGGATTGTCGGACTTATTGTTGCTGTCGATCATTCTCCGGCAAGCGGCTATGCGACCGGAGAGACGGGGGAGTTCCTTTTCGAGACGTGTCATCTCGCGCTGAGCGGCGTAAAGCTCCCATGTGCGGGCAATCATCTGCTTCTCGTCGGAGGGGAGACGGAGAGACCCTGTGCGCTTACCCTCCATGTATGCCACCGAGATGTCGGCCATAGAATGAGAGGATATGAAAGCACCGATAGAATCAGCCTTCTCACCATAGAAACAGACGGTGTTGAGATTACCGGCCCTATAGTTGAAAGCCTGATCGTGGGGCACAACTTCGGAGGCAACGGTAGCACCATCGGCCGAAACACCGATCTCGTTGAAGTGTGCTCCTGTGAGAGTGGCAATCAGCTCGAAACGGATATCCTGGGTGACACGGGCCACCAAGGCGGTAGACTGCATGGGATAACGACCCTTCCAGCCATTGAATATGTAGTAACCCTCCACTTCGCGGGGATTGCTGACATAGTCGAAACTACCTACCATGGCNGCCACCTTTTCGTGAGCCTCCGCAAGAGCCGCCTCCACACGCTCCTTTTCGCCCTGATACTTGTCGATAGAGTCGTTGAGGCTTTCAAGCCATTTCTCTCTTTGCTCCACGGCCTCGGGAGTCTTCACTCTGCAGGAAGGGAGGAAGAGGGCAGCCAAGGCCAGGGGGATGATGAATCTGTAACTTTTCATAATCTCTGTATATCTTTAACGCCTTTGACGGTCTTAAGTTTCTTGAGAAGTGTATTAAGTTGCCTCTGATCCTTGACAGCCACCACGAGCACACCCTGGAACAACCCGTCGTGGCTGTCGACAGTGATGTTACGGAGGTTGACGTTCATCTCCTTTGAGATGATAGAGGTGATATTGGCGAGAATGCCGAGGTCGTCGTTTCCGATGATTCTGAGAGTAGCCGGNAGCATATCCCCCTCTTTGCCGCTCCAGTCGGCCCGGATAATGCGGTAGGGGTAGCGCTGGCGAATATTGGCGGCATTGGGGCAGTCGCTGCGGTGGATCTTCACAACTCCGTCGGAGCTTATGAACCCGAACACCTCATCGCCGTAGATAGGGGCGCAGCAGCGAGCGAACTTATATTTCAGACCATTGATCGATTTCTCACCGATGGTGAGTACCTCCGTCCTGGATGAAGGCTCTTCGTCGCGCTGGAGCTGGTATTCACCGGCCGAGACCTTCGGNCCCTCGCTCTTGACGGCTGTCTCCTCAACATAAGATGCAAGGAACTTTCCGGGATCTATCTTCTCGTCGGCCATATCGGCAAAAAACTCATTGGCGAACTTGTAGCCGTTCTTCAGGATGAGCTTCATGAGCACCGACTCCTCGATTTCTATCTTACGGTTCTTTGCCCGACGTTCGAGAAGTTCCTTTCCGAGTTCGGCCCGCCTCTGGAGATCCTCGTTGAGGCTCTGTTTGATCTTATTGCGGGCCTTTGTGCTCACTACTATATTCAGCCAGTCGGGTTTAGGCGACTGATTGGCCGAGGTGAGGATCTCGACCGTATCGCCGGAGTTTATTTTGTAAGTAATCTTCCGGTGCTGGCCGTTGACTACGGCACCCGTGCAATGCGCGCCCACATTGGAATGAATCTGGAAAGCGAAATCGAGCACTGTAGCGCCCGCGCCGAGGCGGAAGAGATCACCCTTAGGAGTGAAGGCGAAGACCTCCTTACCGTATACATCCATGCGCATATCCTTCATGAGCTGCATCGGCCCGCTTTCGGCCGTCTCCAGGATATCGCGAATATTGGTCATCCACTGGTCGGTGTTGTCGCTCTTGACACCTTTGTAGCGCCAATGGGCAGCGAGACCCTTCTCAGCGACGAGATCCATGCGTCGGGTGCGGAACTGCACCTCCACCCAACGTGATCCCGGGCCCATGACAGTGGCATGCAGACTCTCATATCCATTGCTTTTGGGTATGGATATCCAATCCTTCATGCGGGCNGGATTGGCAGTGTACATATCGGCTACAATAGAATATGCGAGCCAGCAGTCGCTTTTCTCCTTCTCCCTGGGAGTATCGATTATGACACGTATGGCAAAGAGGTCGTAGATGCCGTTGAGATCCACCTTCTGCTTTTTCATCTTGTTCCAGATGGAGGAAATCGACTTGGTGCGCCCCTTGATGTCGAACTTCAGGCCGGCTGCCTCAAGTTTCTCCCTCACCGGGTCGATAAACGACTTTATATAGGCGTCGCGACTCTTCTTGGTCTGATTGAGTTTATGGGCTATCTGGGTATATATCTCGCGGTTAGTGTATTTAAGGGCGAGATCTTCCAATTCACCTTTTATCTTATACAGACCGAGGCGGTGGGCGAGCTGGGCATAAAGGCAACTTGCCTCGAAAGCCACATTGCGCACCCATTCATCGTCGGGATGATGATTGATGGAGCGCATGAGGACAAGGTTGCGGACAATCATTATGATAATGACCCTGATATCGTCGGCCAGAGAGAGCATCAGCCCTCTGAAATTATCCTGATTCACCACATTGTTCTTGTTGGAGAAACGGTCGACAGCCAAAAGACCTTTCAAGAGGCCGGCCACATCGTCGCCCCAATCGCGGGCAATGGTGTCGATATCGACAATTTCCTCTATGAGGAGAGGATAAAGGCCGATAGCCAGAAGAATATTATGGTCAGGCTCGATCGCCTCCGCAAAGAGGAGCGCAGTGCGCAGGGCAAGAATGACTTTAGGGAGCCCTTTGTCATCATGCGGGAGAGTGGAGGAGTGCATCCCCTCCAGCACAAGTTTCCGGAAAGCCCGGATCTCCTCGGGGGAGAAACGCTCAGGAGTGTAAGCTCTCACTGCATGGAGAAGAGAAACGGCTTCCCTTTTTTCCTGCACAGAGAGACGGTCGGCATTATCGTGTACAGAGATATTCTCTACATTCATATCTGAAGGGGTGCACTCTGACAGTGCGTCATAGGGTTGTTTTCAGAGGTTGTATTATACAACTTCCTTACAAAAGTAGAAAAAAACTACCGAAAAACAAAGAATATGTCAATACTTTTTAGAGTATGTCAACTTTGATAGAGCAGTCCGGAAAATATCCCGGAGCTAAAATCATCTAAAAGTCAACATTCTCAAAAAAGTCAGCAGCCTCTCAGGGAGGAGTCAATGTCGGCGTATGAAAGAGAAGATAGTGTCGTAGGCAGCGTCGCGGCTCTCCTTTTTGCTCAGGATAAGATCGTGGAGACCGCTGTCGATGGCACATACCTGCCGCACATGGCCGAGCTTCTCACCACGCTTCTGCAGCATGAAGGGGTCGAGCACAGCGTCGCCCGTCTGGAATTCAGGGGTATAGTTGCAACCGTCGATCTTGCGGCTACTGTGCATCACCAATATAGGGACACTTATCTTCGAGGCATTCTTCATAGTCTTGCTCTGAGCACGGTTGATAGCTCCTACCCACGACATTGTGACAGGGGGGGAATAGATCATCTTCCAGTCGGTGTTGTAGGTCCATTCGCCATAATACTCCTTCAGAAGAGAGTAGGCATATCCATCGCAATGCCCCTGCTTGATCTTTCCATTGGGGAAAATCTTTCCGAAGAAACCGATAGTCGGCGCAGCGATATTACGCATGAAGGAATTGAAATTCCATTCGAGGAAGGGACTGTCGGTGACGATGCGGTCGACTCCAACATCCTCACCACGCATAGCACCGTAGAAAGCGACAGTAAGGCCACCGGTAGAGTGTCCGCCAAGTGTAATGTCGGTATTTCCGTCGCGCCGGATCTGCACGAGGGCGGAGTCGATATCTGCAAAATACTCCTCCTGCTTACGGATGTTGAAAGGGTATTGCCAAGGTTCGTAGCTACGGCCATAGCGACGCAGATCAACAGCATAGAAGTTGTAGCCGGAATCGACGAAACGCTTTCCCATCTCAGCCTGGAAGAAATAGTCGTTGAAGCCATGAATATACAGGAAAGCACGTCGGGAGCCCTTCTTATTCAGCAGTCGGACAATTGTGGATCGGCAAGGTCCATCGAAAGCCTCCCCCTGATCTACATACCGGGCCTCATATCCCTCAAGGATATCGGGATGCCATGTGGTGTCGGTGACCGGGGTCTTGGGGCCCTTGTATTTCTTATCGACATCCCAAGCCGAAGCGAGGGAGGCAGAGAGGATAAGCAGGATGAACAGAAGGGGAAACTTTCTCATATGATAAGGTATAAATAAAAACTGAATGTTAAAATTATGCAGANNATCTTCTGCATAATTTTAACATTCAGTGATGTGATTTGGTTTTTACAGGAGAGTGNGCAGATGGAAATCAGGGGCGACCGCCTCTTCCACCCGGAGGGGGACCCATAGGACGGCCACCTCTGTCGCCGGGAGGGGGACCGGGCATGAACATATCCTCGCCGCCCGGGCCCTTACCTTTTTTCTTGAGGGTGTTGAAAGTCCATGAGACACCGAACATGACATACCTTGTGAGGTCGTTGACCCAGGAGTCGACGATCGTGCTTGCTCCCACGCTGCGGCTGATATTCTTTTTCTGACCGAGGATGTCGTAGCCTCTCACAGAGAAAGTGAGCGACTTGTCGGAGAGAACGGAATAAGAGAGCTGAGCGTTCCAGAGCCATTGCTTCGAGTCGTAGCCGGAGGAATAACCGGTCTGATTGGAGAAGGCAATGTCGGTGTTGAGCTGCAGGCCGAACGGGAGGTAAAGGGATGCATCGGAATTGAAACCGTAGGCATGAGTGACACGGTTGTTCTGCTGNGGGAGAGTGTTGTCGACGCGACCATAGCTATANGTGGGATTTACAGTCATCTGGAATACGTCGCAAGAGAAAGTGAGTCCGGCGGCGGGAGCGAGCCGGAGGTTGCCNGTNCGGTTGAATTCACCGTTGATATATCCGGGGGTAGAAGAGAAATTCGCATTCAGGCGCACGTTGAATCTCCATTTGCGGTTGGTGAAAGAGCGGTTGAGCATACCCATACCGAAAATGTTGAAGTTGCCGTTGCAGTTGGCGTAGGTGGTGGTGCGTCCGCCGGTCTCACGGTCGGTCACCGTTTTGGANACAACGGTATTNATGGCATATGAGGCATTCAGCATCGCGAAAATCGACTGTACCGACTCCTGGCGGAAATCATTGAAATGAATACCGATATTCTGGGTGAAAGTCGGTTTGAGTTCAGGATTACCGATTATGATGTTGAGAGGGTCGGAGACATTGGCCACCGGCTGCAGCTGGCTCATAGAGGGGAGGGATGTGCGGGCGCGGTAGTTTGCACGGATAGAGCTCTGTTTGCTGAATCGGTAGCGGAAACGGGCATAGGGGGATACATTCATCACCCAGCGGGTGGGGATGTTGCGCTCGCTCATGATGAGNTCTTCGCTCTGAGAGGATGAGGGGGCGAAGAGCAGACCTGCATCAAGGGTGTAATTCTTGTTGACCTTCTTATAACCTGCCTGGATTTCCTGATTGAAGAATTTGTTGCGGAAGCTGTTGCTGAGGGTCTCGGAGAGGACAGCCCCCGGAGGCACCTGATTGAACTGCTGGGGGAGGAAGTTGTCGGTATCGTCAGGGAGGGGAATATTATAAGTGAGCTGGTCGGCGTTGTTCCACTGATATTTGATGCGGTAGGCGACATTGAAGAAATTACCTCTCTTGACATCGCCAAGAGGTTCGGTCCAGGAGAGACGCCCCTCGACGCTATTCGACCAATTATGGTTGTCGAGGAATCGATAGAGGAGCTCGTCGTCGTCATTCTTCAGATAATATTCGATCTCGCTCCAGGTGGTGCTTTTCTGCCGGGTGTCGGAGAAGGAGTAGTTGGCCATCACACTGAAAGAGCGACCCGGTTTGGAGGCGACATTATGGTTGAATATCAGTTCGCCGGCAGCCTCACCGCCGTGTCCCTTGTTGGTGCGCACGTTTCGGTTTGTATTTACGAGGTCGCCATCCGGCGCGTCGGCACGCAGGATCGTGTTGGAGTAGGAATCTCCATCGCGGAAATTAAGGCTGAAACGCGGGCGGAATTCAAAGGTGTTCTGTTCGTTAGGTTTCCACTGGATACGGAAATCGGAGCTGACATTGTGTCCTTTGTCGGTGTTGCGTGACTCGGCATCCTGGAAGTTGGAGTAATCGGGGTAGAGGAGTTGGGTGGAGGAACGTTTTTCGGAGAGGGCATCGGTGTGGTTGTAAGAGATATTACCACCGACACGGAAAATCTCCTCATTGCCTACATTGAAGTTCAGGCCAAAATACTGGGTCTTGGTTATGCCGCCATTACCTCCGAATCCTGAGAAGCGTCCGCGTCCACGGTCGTTCATTCTCGATTCATTGGTATTGTTGAGACCACCGAGGATAGATATCTGGTTGCCGTTGTTGAAGTTATTGACGTTGAAATTGCCCTGATAACGGCTATCGGTGCCATATCCGGCATCGACATTGCCGAACCATCCATTATTCATATCCTTCTTGACGGTAAGGTTGATGACCGTCTCCTCCTCACCGTCGTCGATACCTGTGATGCGAGCGAGATCGCTCTTGCGGTCGACCACCTGCACCTTATTCACCATATTTGAGGGGAGGTTCTTGGAGGCAGCCTGAGTGTCGTCGCCGAAGAATTCCTTGCCATCGACAAGAATCTTGGTGACGGTCTTTCCGTTAGATGTGATTTTGCCGTCGGAGTCTACCTCAACGCCAGGGAGCTTCTTAAGGAGGTCGTTGACCGTACCGTTAGGAGCGGTATGGAAAGAGTCGGCATTGAATTCGATAGTGTCCTGTTTNGCCACGACNGCGGCTCTGACNCCGTTGACCACCGCNTCCTTAAGCATGACGGCATTCTCGGTGAGAGTGATATTGCCGAGGTCAAGGTCCTGCCCGGCATCCTTGATGGTTATATCGCGGTCAATATTCTCCATACCGGTCATTTCGGCGAGGAATCGGTATTTACCCGGCTTGAGGTTCTTAAAAGCGAATTCGCCGTTCTCGCCACTCATGACATAGCCGGCTCTTACAGAATCGGGGAGGGCAACGAGTTGGATAGCGGCGCCCGGGAGGGGAGAGCCATCGGCATCCTTGACCACACCTTTCACAGAGGCAGCCCAAGTGGAAACTCCGGCGACAGATAAGGATAGAATCAGCGGCACGAGCCGTTTNGTATTCATCTTAAGCAAATGGATGATTGGGTTAATATTGAATGTGGATTACGATTCCGGAGGAACCGTGTAAAATGTAATCGCAATATTGTGACCTTGAAGAGGGGAATAGGTTTAATGAGTGGATANNGGAGAGATAACCGAGAAATAGAGTTAGGGTGGGAAGTATAGGTGAAAGTCGGGAAAANAGGGATGAAATGCAAAAAAAGTTGAAAATTTCCGGAGGTCAACTAAACCGATCGGATAATTGTTGTCAGATTAGATACACGGGATGCTATTTTACATTCCGGAAAGAAAAATTATCAAAAACTAAAAAAAAGAGAAGTTATGAGAAAGATCGCTACATATCTGTTACTCTCCCTCTTCCTCATGGCAGGAACATCCTCGGCTTATGCCGACCATCGTAACGACCATCGCGAGGGATTCAAAAAGGAGCANCACAAGGATCATAAGAAGGATTCGAAGAAGGCTGGCAAGGAGCATGAGAAAAGGATGAANAAGGGGGAGAAAAGGCATGATAAATGGGACAAGAAGCCCGGTAATCTTCGTCCCGGTCCGGCTCCGATCAATCGTCCCGGGAATCATCGCCCCGGTCCGGCACCGAAGCCCGTGTATCGCCCCGGCGGCCACCATCACGGAGCGTCGCCTGTAATGGCACCCCCGCCGCCTCCACGTCTGGAGCATATGGTGAAGCATGCATGCCGGGGAGGTAAGTTTGTAGATGTGTGGAGAGTGAGCCACGACACATATGTAGTGAAGTACAGAAAGGGTAACAGATACTACACGCGCTATCTCTATCCTTATGCAGAGCGATATGGCAATCCGGCTTTGATCAGCATAAACTGGCAACCTCAGACCCCTTGGGTTTTGATTCCGCCTATCCAGCTCAATATCAACATCTGATACAATTGTATTATAAGATAAATGAAGGCCCCGCAACGATATCGCGGGGCCTTTTGTTGTCCGGGGGGTCAGTTGCTTACGAGCTGNACCACTATGAGACGGCCTCCATCCTCACCGGAGAGGAGGATCTTTCTTCCTTCTGTCAGCTCCACGAACTCTCCGACCTTTATCTGACGCTTGTCGGGACCGGTGACATCCCACATATCCGGGAGGCGACGGTTGATCAGAATCCATTTCCCTTTGTGGAAGTGGAAGTCGCCTACGGGTTTCTTATCTTCCGGCCGGGTTTTTTCGTTGGGAGTGACGAATCTGTTGACATGCCACATATACAGCGACTGTTTGTCGTAGACCATAAGGCGGTAGTTCTCAGGGAGGAAACGACCTTTGGCCGGGGAGTAATACAGATTGAGCACCGGCAACTGACCGTGGAACTCAGTGCCGCAGAAGGGGCACTTCGGTTTTGTGGTGTTGTCGAACACAAACCAGCCGGCCTCACAATCGGGATTGCTGCAAGGTTGCATAAGATCGGTGGTCTTGACGAGTGCAGTCTCCCATTCGTCGGCAGTAGGGCGTTTGGCGGGATCATGCAGGCCGTCGATAAACGCTCTGTCGAAGAGTTGCTTAAGATAGGGGCCGCAGATAGTGTAGGGGCGTTTCTCCACATCTCCCTGGGGGAGCTCGGAGGGTGCCATGTTGGCAATCTTGGGTCTGTTGCTCTTATCTGCAGGGTGTTCGATAAAGAGAGCTTTCTCACCCATTGAGAGTTCCTCGTCGCGAGCGGCGTCAAGATCGTTGACCTTTCCGCCACGCAGAGGATGGCGGTTAAGGAGATACATATATATCAGAACGGCGAGGGCATGACGGTCGGTCTGAATGGTAGGGAGTTTCTTGTTGGGGTCGTCCTTCTTCAGACTGCGAGTCTGGAGCACTTCCGGGGCGATGAAGTCGGGAGTGCCGACGACATCGGGGGGATATTTACCCGGGACGACAAGACCGTCGCAGTCAATCACTGCGGCGCGTCCGGTCTCAGGATCAACGAGAACATTCTTATAGGAGAGATCGGAGTGGGCGAGTCCGGCGGCATGTAGACGGCGCACGGCACGGGCTATCTGGATGCACATATGATAATGAGTGAGCCAGTTGCCCTTCTGCTTAGGGGTGAGGAACTTATTGCGGAGCTTGGCGGAGGCGAACCATTTACCCTCTTTCTCCTTACCCTTGAACATACCGTCGCTGAAGAAGAAATGTTTTTGATAAGCGGGACAGACAATACCGAGTTTGCCGTTCCATTCCACCAGTTTTGTAGGCCAGCAGAAGAGGTTTTCCCAATAATCGCCACCTACCTGGTTGAAAATCTTGTCGCGGTATTTCCCTACGATATTCTGGAGACGGTCTTTAGCATTCGCATCCTGAGGCTGCCGGAAAAAGCCCACCACATACTTCTTGTCGGGACTGAAGTAGACATCCTTCATGGCGCCGCTTCCTATCACCTCATCGACAAACTCCACATCCGAACCGTCGTGAGCTTTCAATCTAATAGTTTTAGCCATAATAGAGTGGAATTAATAGAGCATAGCGAGAGTGCGGTCGTCATGATTGCCGGGACTCCAGAAATCGAGCCATCCAAGGAGCTGATCCTTGGCGGCTTCATTATCGTCGGAGAGGTCGACGCCACCGATTTTATCTTCCGGAAAACCCTCCTTGAGCCTACGGTAGAAAGCCTCCCATTTTGAGAAGTCGTTGAGATTCCTGTCGGTCTCAAACATCGGATCGGATATGCCGTCGGTCATCAGGAAGAGGGCAGTGAAGTCGGGCACGACAGCCATGCGCAGTCGTTTCTGTGCGAAATCCTTGTCGTGGAATATCTCGGGCATAGTGAGGAATCGTGTCTGTCCGGAATACTCCCCTTCATCGGGGGTGCCGAGCAGTTTGGCTGTCTTATTCTTTTCATCGTAGAGACACAATGCTCCGTCGCCGACCCAGAAAGAGGCCATGAACCAACCGAAAGAGAATCGCTTGCAGATGGTGAACATCAGGGTGGTGGCATAATCCTTCAGGCGTGCGTTCTCCTTAATTGCCTCATCCTTGATTTTCTGATGAGCCAGTTTTGCCGCATTGACAAGGATGTCAATCACCTGACGTGTCACGACGGTTCGTTTCTCTCTGTCGGATGTATCTTTCTGCCATTCGCAGATATCATTCTCGAAATCCGGATTTCCGGTGAGACGGCTACGGCAATATTGGGTGACCGTTTCGCATGCAATCTGCGATCCCCGACGTGAATAAATCGCAGATCCTGCGCCGTCGGCCACGGCGAGCACATACCAATCGGAATCTTCGCAATGGAGAACGGAGAAATGGTCGTCGCGTGGCTTTCCCTCCTGAGCATGACTGCGACCGCGCTGACTGGCAGCCACTATATCCTTTCTCGGGAGCATATCGTCGGCAGCTTCCACCTTTATATATGCGCAATCGGAGTCCTCTTTAAAATAGGGGATAGATCGCGGAGTGGGCTTACTGGTCCATAGAGTGCGCGGGTCGGCATTGAATGCAATCGGGATTCGCAACTGAGATTCCGGCTCACCCTCTACAGTACGATATCGGAGGATAAGGTTGAAGTCGCCTGATTTGTCAGGTGTTCCGCTAAGGGAGCATACCCCTTCAGGGGAACATTCGAAGATAAGAGGAAGCTCATCGGCCCCATCGAGAGAGATATCAGATATCTTATCCATGGGGAGATTGAAAGAGGCGGCATACTCCTTGTTCTGGGTGCCGTTAGGGAGATGGATTCCGAGTTGTCTTATCTCGTTTTCGATAACGATTCGCTTGTTCATACGTTCTGTTTTGAAAGAATTCCAAAGGTCGGAGAGGGCCCAGGAGAGGAAGCTGTCGCGTTCACCGGGGGGTACTCCTATCTCAGAGAGGATTCTGTCGATTTTGAGAGCAGTGCCGTTAGGGGCGTGGACCTTCGGTTGTTTCAGTCCATAGCGTTTCTGAAGTCTGTTCATAATCCTGTTATATCTGTCCATGAATTATTGCCGCTTATCCGAGACCTCGGTTAATATTGAATCCGGAACCGTCGTTTTCGCCGAGATAGCCTTGTGCTCCACACCAGGGACAAACGGTAGNNCGACCCTCCTCGGCGCAGAATATGCCACCGCAGTTGCACACNACGGCACCTATCTGATTTCCACAGCAGGGGCAAGCCGGGAGTCCGATCAATGAGCTGGAATTTATGGCAGCCGTCTTAGATCCGGATAGAATCTTATATGCTGTCTTGTCGATGGGGTAAGCGCCGACGAGTTTGTAGGAATTGTCGTACTGCCTCCGGAGCTCCTCCAGACCGAAGAATTCAGGAGTAGGGCCATATCCCTCCAAGCGTTTGGCATACTTGATGAGATAGTCGTTTTTAGTATGAGCGCAACGGGCGTGGAGGACAGCGAAATTCTCGTCGACATTTGCATACTCNTCAGGGTGTTGCTTTGCGTGNTCCACATCCACCTTCTCAAGATTTATACCGGAATGTGGAGGGAGTTTGATATCNTCGGAGAATTGNTCACTGACCGACATACTTGTGGCCTGAATGGATGCAGTGACCCATTTGAAGAATTTGGAGAAGGATTCGGCATCCGTCTCCTTAAGCAAGAGAATATTGTCGGTGATCTGTGCGAGAGTGAGAACGTTCACATTGTCGCCNATGGAAACGGCCACAAGAGTGCAATGAGGGCGATACTTCTCATTCCACTTTTTGAAAGCTTTCGAGTAGTTGTCGGTAGGATTGCCGTCGGTGAANAGGAATATGATAGGTTTCCAGTCACCTTTTATATCTTTGGTGGTTTTTTGAACGGATTTGTCGATATCCTTCATGAGGGTCTCGAGAGCTGTTCCGATAGATGTGCCGCCTCCAATGGGGAGGATAGGGGGGTAGAACTTATAAAGTTCGGTGAGAGGNGATAGGACAGAGGCCTTCCCNGCGAAAGCGATAATGGATACGAAGACAGTCTCCAGAGCATAAGGGTCGACCCNGAGAGACTGGATAATGGTACGCATGCCGTTCTGCACCTCCTGGATGGGGGTGCCAANCATCGACTCAGAGACATCGATGAGGAAATATATGGGTAGTCTGCGCATGNCCNTAGGTTGTTAGGTGAGTCAGACAATGATATTAACTTCCGGAGGTGGAGGAGGGAGTATGAAATCGTCGGTAGCACCGATGCTTCGGTTGCCGACGCCGATGGAGTCAGACACCCATTTGAAGAATTTTCTGAAAGNCGCGCTGTCGACGGTGTCGAGGGAGTATACTTCNTCGGTGAGCAGTTTGAGGGGTTCGGTTTTTGCATTCATACCTGCGGCACAGGCGATGATGCTTGCGAAGTGACGTTTTTTCACTTCCGGCACCATCTCCTTATANAGCTGAAGGTCGGATGGCTTCCCGTCGGTCATGATAAACAGTAGCGGCATCCAGTCACCTTTTTGGTCGGGAGTGCTGAGGTGTACCTCGCTGTCGATTTTCTCGCAGAGAAGCTTCAGGGCTGCGCCGGTGTGAGTAGGGCCGCTCTCCGGGGTAGTGATCTCGGGGAGTTGCAGTTCATCGAGAGGAGTGAGGGGGAGTATCTGCTTCACCTCACGGTCGTATGTAATGATGCTGATGCTAACGGATTCGAGGGCGAAGGGATCCTGACGGAGGCTTGAGAGCATAGTCTCAAGCCCCACTTTGACGGATTCGATCGGTTCGCCCCTCATAGAACCGGATGTATCGATAAGCAGATAAACCGGAAGACGTCTCATAAGGGGAAAAATTAAAGGTATATAAAGATATCAGAGCACGATGTTGACCTCCGGGGGTGGCGGCGGCAGCTCGCTGAGGGTGGCGGCTTCAACTCCGGTCTCCTCCACTTTCATGCTTCCCGAGCTGACGGAGGCTGATACCCATTTGAAGAAAGCCTTGATCTTAGAGCTGTCGGCAGTGTCGAGCGAGACAACATTCTCAGTGATTTTCTTGAGAGTGTCGGTATTGGCTCCGGCTCCGGCGGCACATGCGACAACCATGCCCCATTTACCCTTTTTGAAGTCGGCGAGTCCCTTGTTGAGGTCGTCGGTAGGTTCGCCGTCGGTCATGATGAACACGAGCGGTTTCCAGTCACCTTTCTTCTCGGGGGTAGTCTTGGTGACCTCCTGATCGGCTTTTTTAGTGAGTAGAGATAGAGCTTCGCCGAGGGCAGTGCATCCGCTTGCCTGGAGATCCGGCATCTGGAAAGCCGAGAGTTCGGTGAGAGGTGCCACCTCCTTTGCGGAGCTATCGAAAGTGATTATTCCGAGATATGCAGTCTCGAGGGCGTAGGGGTCCTGACGAAGAGTGGAAAGGAGCACCTGGACACCGTTCTTAACGGCTTCGATCGGTTCGCCGTACATAGAACCGGAGGTGTCGAGGAGTAGATATACAGGGAGTCTTCTCATAAATTCAATTGAGATTTAGATATTCAGAAAGATGAAATTACTTAGCGTAGTCTCGCACGATTCGCTGGATAGTCTCGCATAGATTCTTATCGGGGAATGCATCACCGATAGCGGAGAACTTCCATTCGCCGTTGCGGCGATAGAGCTTACCCATGATGAGTGCCGTCATACCGGCATATTGCGGCTGAGCAGCCACATCGTAAGAAGCGAACACCTCCTTCACTCTTGCAGGTGTTCCCTCATACATACGAATGGAGGCATAGGGGATCTGAGAGAAGTCCTCCTTTCCGCAATTGTTGAGGAAGAAGAAGATCTGCTGCACATCCGGGCTGACACGGTTGAGGTCGACAGTAATGATTTCGTTGTCGAGGCCGTCGTCGCCACCGGTGTCACCCTTGAGGTCGTCGCCGCTATGATGGAGTGCACGTTCGCGTGAATCCACTTTGCCCGGGGGCATACCGTAGCGTCCGAGGAAGTCATTACGGTAAAGAGGGGAGTATATATGGTCGACGAGCTTACCGTCGGCGCCTACCATGACGCAGCTGAGGTCGAGGTCGACATCCTTTGTCGATTTGCCGAAACCGAGGAATCCACCGGAAGTGATGGCACCCCAGTTGCAACCTACACAGAAATCAGTAAGTTTAGCCCCGTTTTTCTTCTCGAGGTTTATGCGCTGTCCTTTTTCAAGACGAATAGCCATAGCGTTAATGAATTAGAGGTTAATGGCAGCTCAAAGAGAGCTGCTTTTCAATTATGCTTTTCAATTATATTTGTCGAGATACTGAGCGAGGCCGGCTTTCTGGCCTGTGCCGATCGCCTCAAACTTCCATTGTCCGTTGCGCTTGTAGAGACGCCCGAACTCTACGGCAGTCTCTACGGAGAAATCCTCGTCGAGGTCATAACGGAGAATCTCCTCTCCGGAGTCGGAGTTGTAGATGCGGATGAAGGCATTGCGCACCTGACCGAAATTCTGCTTGCGTTCAGGAGCCTTGTGGATTGTGACTACGAAAACGATTTCGGTAGCACGGGGGTCGATTTTCGATAGATCAACCTTGATGCTCTCATCGTCGCCTTCACCTTCTCCGGTGAGATTATCGCCGGTATGCTCCACCGCCTCGTCGGGAGATATGAGATTGTTATAGAAAACGAAATACTCGTCGGCAAGGATTTTTCCGTTTTCACCGATGATGAATGCCGATGCATCGAGGTCGAAGTCTACGCCGGTGCTGGTCTGATTGGTATCCCAACCGAGGCCTATGGTGAACTTGGGAAGTTCGACAGCCACACGCTGTCCTTTTTCAAGATTTATAGCCATTGGAAAATAATTTATTGGGTTTGAAAAAACGGAGAAGAGGGGAGGAGGTGAAGCGTCAGCTTGAACGGGAGGGATCGACGTATTTGTCGACAAAGAACTGGAGGCCACCTTTATAACCATAGCCCATAGCCTCGAATTTCCATTCCCCCTTATAACGGTAAAGACGACCGAACTCTATGGCAGTCTCGATAGAGAAATCCTCATCGAGGTCATATTTTGCAATCTCCTCATCGGTGAGGAGATTATATATGCGTATATAAGAGTTGTGGACCTGACCGAAATTCTGTTTTCGCTCGGCAGCCTGATGTATTGTGACAGTGAACACGATCTCATTGATGCGGGGATCTACTTTCTCAAGGTCGACGGTTATGGTTTCATCATCACCACCGTCGGAGTTGCCACCTGTAAGGTCGTCGCCTGAAGATTCCACGGCCTGATCGGGGGAGATGAGGTTGTTGTAGAAAACAAAGAATTCGTCTTGCGGGAGTTTTTTGTCGCTTCCGAGCATGAAAGCGGATGCGTCGAGGTCGAAGTCATAGCCTGTGGAAGTGTTAGGGTCCCATCCGAGACCAATGCCTACTTTTTTGAGTCCGATGCCGATACGTTGTCCTTTCTGTAGGTTTATAGCCATGATATTATTGATTTAGATGGTAATGTGAAAATTGAATAAGAGACTCAGAGTATACAACCTGCTGAAGTATCTATGCAGAGAGCCTGTTGCAATGACAAAGGTAAATAAAAAATTAATATAAAGCAAATCCATGATGGCAAAAATGTCGGGAATCGTAAAAAATGTTTTCTTTTGCGATTTAGTACATTCTGTTGTAAAAATGTGGCATCGGCTTACCCGGCGGTTAGGATATTGACCTTTTATTGCCAAGAGACAAAAGATGTATGGGTGTGGGGGTATAAAAAAGAAGGCCTGTCAAAGACAGGCCAGGGATGGAGTTGGGATTGGAATAGGGGTGAAAGATGGGTCTCGAACCCACGACCTACGGAACCACAATCCGTCGCTCTAACCAACTGAGCTACATTCACCATATGCTTTACCGAAAGGATTCCACTAAAGGCTTCGCAAGGTTTCCTNCCGAAAAGCGATGCAAAGTTACGCAGTTTTTTTGAATCNGCCAAATTTTTGGTGAAATATTTTTCAGTAAAAATTGATATAATTTAAGAAAGCGTTGAAGTTTAATGAGATAAAAATTCGGGTNGGTTTGGCNTGATTGCGCCCATATAGAGGGCGGAANATGTAGGNACGATTAGATTCCATCATNTTACTNTCGGAAGAGAGGGGGGATTAAGATGGATGGATGGAGAGGCGGGAGGCGCGGAGGATGGCGGTGCCTCCGGGAAGTTGCCAGCGCTTGATGTCGGGTTTATCGGCACGCATAGCGGCCAAAACCTCAGCCGGGGTAGTGGTGAGAGGAGACAGNGGGAGGAGATAGCGGCGAATGAGTAGCTCCGGAGCNGGGAANGAGAGGACAGTATCGCGTAGCAAGGGGTGTCCGGATGGTGGAAGGGCTTTGCGCACGGCCTCCTCGACAANCCGGTTTTCGGANTGGAGGAGGGNTATTGAGCGGTCGAGAGCCTTNTCGGCACCCGCCCAACGCGACCTGATGAGAGGGAGCACCTCATTACGGAGGAAGTTTCGACGATAGTCGGATGTGAGATTAGAGGAGTCGGTGACATATGAAAGGTCGCGTTGTGAGAGGTANGAGATTATTTCCGATCGGTGGATAGNAAGGAGNGGACGTATTATCTCACCGGTGTCGCAGAGCATCCCTTTAAGTCCGGTAGTGCCGGAGCCACGGAGTAGATTAAGTAGGAGAGTCTCGATATTGTCGTCGGCATTNTGGCCGGTAGCAATCCTTTCGGCTCCGAGTTCGGCCTTCATATTGCGNAACCATTCGTAGCGCAGNTCACGGCAAGCCATTTCGACCGACACACCTTTATTGGCCTGCATATAGGCCTCCACATCAAAATCCTTAACAAAAAGAGGGANATTCAGATTTCTGCAAAGATTCTCAACGGAAGCCTGATCACGATTGCTTTCCTCACCTCTTAAATGGAAGTTGCAATGTAAGGCATTGATAGAAAGATAACGGGAGAGGGATGATAGGGCCGCTATGAGGGCTACGCTGTCGGCACCGCCGCTNACAGTGACCACCAAAGATCTTACGTCGGCATTTTTTATGCAATTCCGTACAACTTTTTCGAGAGATGTTTGTTTATATCGGTAAGGTATCATGAGACAATGTTTGATTGAGTCAATGCCGGATGAATCTCCGGGCGTAAACTTCAATTTACAATCCATGATGCGAAGTTAAGAAAATTAACCCAAAATAACTCAAAATTAAACTCAAATAATTATGGCAAAAGAATGGATCTGCACCGTGTGCGGATATGTAGCAGAGGGTGAAGAGGCTCCCGAAAGATGCCCGCAGTGCAAGGCTCCCCAGTCAAAGTTCAAAGAGCTTGATCAGAAAGAACTTCTCAAGTTTGTGACCGAGCACGAGATTGGCATAGCCAAGGATACAGACGAGGAGATGAAGAAGGACCTCAATAACCACTTCATGGGTGAATGCACCGAGGTAGGCATGTATCTCGCAATGTCACGTCAGGCCGACCGTGAGGGTTATCCCGAGGTAGCCGATGCCTTCAAGCGTTATGCTTGGGAGGAGGCAGAGCACGCCGCCAAGTTTGCAGAGCTCCTCGGCGACATGGTATGGGACACCAAGACCAACCTTGAGAAGAGAATGTATGCAGAGGCAGGTGCCAACGAGGATAAGATGCGTATCGCCAGAAATGCAAAGGCCCAGAACCTTGACGCAATCCATGACACCGTACATGAGATGGCAAAGGATGAGGCCCGTCATGGCCGTGGTTTCGCCGGTCTTTACGAGCGTTTCTTCGCCAACAAGAAGTAAGAAACCTATAAGGGGTAAAGCTTCAGAGGAAGCAGGACCTCATTGTAGATAAAAAATAAAGCGTCCGCAGCGGTAATACCGAGGCGGACGCTTTTTTGATAAATGAGGGTCAGACTTTATGATGGGTGAAACGGGCGAAGAACTCCTCTTTTTTAGAGTCGGAGACAGGGATATATGTATTGCCGAAGACGATTCGTTGGCGCTCCACTATCTCGATATTGGCGAGATTGACTATGAATGAGCGGTGGACTCTCATGAAACGTTCGGAGGGTAGTATCTCCTCGAGTTCCTTCATGCTCATAAGGGAGGTGACGGGATCGCCATCCTTGCGGCAGAAGATTACACGGTCGTTCTGCACCTCGATGTAAAGGATACGGTCCATGGAGATCTGCACGAGACGGTAGTCAGCCTTAACGGTAATATATTCCGAAGCCCCGTTGGCCGACTTTTCAAGGGAGCGGCGCATATTGACCCATTCCACGGCCTTTCCGACAGCTTTCATGAATTCAGGATAGCTCACCGGTTTGAGGAGATAATCGAGTGCGTTGACTCTGAATCCTTGAAGTGCATACTGTTCATAAGCGGTGATGAAGATGATGCGGGTCTTGGAGGGGACAACGCCGGCAAAGTCTATGCCGTTGAGCATAGGCATATTGATGTCGAGGAAGATTACGTCGATATCGCCGCTGACTACGGTGCGTATGGCCTCGGCTGCCGATTCGAAAGTACCCGTGAGCCTGAGCACCGGGGTCTGTTCGACATAGCTTCTTATCAATTCCCTTGCGAGGGGCTCATCATCGATAATAATACAGTTAAGCGTCATAGAGTCAGAGAGTGATTGAGAGTTCTACAGAATAAATGTTGTCGGAATCATTGATTACGAGCTTATGCCGGTCGGGATAGAGGAGACGCAACTGACGCATCACATTTTCCAGACCGACACCATAGTGACCGTCGGCATTTTTTCTCTGAGAACGCACTTCTGAATCATATGTATTGACCACTNTACCTGTGAGTTGGCGGTCGTGCAGGAGAATGGATATCCTGATGAACCCTTTAGGCTTATCCGTCATTACCGGCGCCACATGCTTGAAGGCGTTCTCCACCAGGGTGAGGAAAAGGAGTGGGGCCACATCTATATCAACGGAAAAAACCTCCGGAATATCACATTCCACCTCAATATTATTGTTAAGGCGCAGGCGCATGAGGGCCACATAGTCGGATATGAACCTTGTCTCCTTACTGAGCGGCACCGATGCATTGCCNGCGTCATAAATCATGAAGCGGAGCATATTGCTGAGGTCGTGCAGAGCCTTCCGAGCCCTTTCAGGNGNNAAACCGATNAGGGCGTAGATATTGTTGAGCGAGTTGAATAGNAAATGCGGGTTGAGCTGAGCTTTAAGGCTAAGTAATTCCAGCTCACGCTTCTCGGCATTCAGTTCGAGGGCACGCCTTCTGACATTCTCCCTTTCCCTGGACAGACGCATGGCATAAGCCANAGCGGCAGAGAGCACCATCATGATTCCGTCGCGTATAAAGAAACGGAAATATTCGTAAAGCATCCCGGCAAAGGATAAGTTTTCCATATGCCGGTTGGGTGGAGTAGGGATACCTCCNTGAGTCTCAAACCATATATAAATCACGCTGCAGGCCGCAAGTATAATAAGCACATTGGTGACGTAATAGAGAGGGTTTCTCTCATTGCGGATCAGCATGGAGGGGACGAGCCAGAAATAGTTGACACAGAATATAAGAGTGTAGAATGTGCCCAGAAGTACACTGAAGAATGTAAACCTNTTTGGCTCATGCCAGGGGCTCATGAGGGTAAGGACAGAGGGGAAATAAAAAAGGAGGAACGCCAACAGCACGACTGTTGCCGTCCCTCCCCACCTACTAACTAACAATTTATTGTCTGTCATTATATTAAAAGCAGAGTTTATGGNTCACTCATANCGNATTGCCTCAATCGGATCAAGNTTGGAGGCCTTTGCGGCGGGATAGAATCCGAAAATTATACCGATCACCGTGCAGACCACGAAAGAGAGCACGACGGAGGATACGGCTATCTCAACCGGCCAATGAGCGAAGANTGATATCATCCATGTGGCCAGACCACCGAGAAGGANTCCGAGCAGGCCACCCGTGACAGAGATTATGATTGCCTCGATAAGGAACTGCATCATTATGTCNCGTCCGGTGGCGCCGATACTCATACGCAGGCCTATCTCCCGGGTACGTTCAGTGACACTGACTATCATGATATTCATGATTCCGATGCCACCTACAAGCAGAGATATTCCNGCTACGGCAGCGAGCAGCACCGTCATCATCGAGGATGTGGAGGATATCATCTCGGCGAGCTCCTTCATGGAGCGTATAGTGAAATTATCCTCCTGGTCGGCCCGAAGCTTATGCTGTGTGCGAAGGATATCCGTAATCTCGTCGATAGTCTCGTCGGTGCGCTCCTCGTCGATAGCCGAGGCCTGAATACCNTGAAGGTAATCGGTGGCNAGCACACGCTTCATGACGGTCGTGTAAGGGACAAGAGCGAGGTCGTCCTGATCCTGACCCATGGAGTTGTAGCCCTTCTCCTCGAGCACTCCGATGACAGTGAGAGGGATCTTGCCGAAGCGTACGATCTTTCCGATAGGGTCGGAGCCATCAGGGAAGAGATTGTCGACAAGGGTCTTTCCAAGCACACATACTTTGGCGGCTGATTTGACATCCTCTTCGGTGAACATCTCCCCCTCGGCCATCCTTCGCTGACGTATCTCGAGGAACTGTGTGTTGACTCCCTGAGCCTGCGAAGGATAGTTGTTGTTGCCATATACCCATTGTCCCGATCCGTTGACGGTAGGAGTGCTGTGAGCGATGGTGGTGGCCTGATTTACAATCGCCTCATAGTCGGAGGGCTTCAGGGTCTGCATGTCGTCGCTGCTCTGACGGACGCCACCTCTTCGCTCCGCACCNGGGAAGATCATGATCATATTACTGCCCATTTCGGATATCTGAGCCTTGATCGAATTCTTGGAGCCCTGGCCGATAGCGAGCATGGCAATCACGGCTCCCACGCCGATGATAACTCCCAGCATAGTGAGGAAGCATCTCATCTTNTTGTTGTTCAAAGCCTTTACGGCTATTTTTAAAAGATTGTTCAGATTCATGGCTCAATCTGTTTCTACCGGGAGGGCGTCAAACGCCTCNTTAGCCGATTTAATGTTGTCGTTATATTCATCACTTACTATATGGCCGTCGCGCAGCATTATATTGCGCGAGGAATATTGCGCGAGTTCCGGATTGTGGGTGACGAAAATGATNGTTTTCCCCTCCTTATATAGTTTCTGGAAGAGCGTAAGGATCGAGAATGAGGTTCTNGTGTCGAGGTTTCCGGTTGCCTCGTCGGCAAGAATTATCACCGGGTTATTGACGAGAGCGCGAGCTATAGCCACACGCTGCTGCTGACCGCCCGACATCTGGTTGCTTTTATGATACAGACGTTCTCCGAGACCTACATCCTCCAGACACTTCACGGCCATAGCCGTCCTCTCCTTTGCCGAATAGGCCGGATTATANATCAGCGGGAGCTCCACATTCTCCACTGCGGTAGTCTTGGGGAGGAGATTGTAGTTCTGGAAGATGAAGCCGATCTTGCGGTTGCGGATTCGTGCCCGCTCGTTCTTCCCCATATCCTGCACTGAGATACCATCAAGGAGATACTTTCCGGAAGTGGGGGTGTCGAGACATCCGAGGGTATTGAGTAGGGTCGACTTTCCGGATCCGGAGGTACCCATTATCGTAACGAATTCCCCCTCGTATATTGTAAACGAGACTCCACGGAGGGCTTTGACAGTCTCGTCGCCCACCTTGAAATAACGTTTAAGGTTTTCTATCCTGATAATTTCCTTCATATCTTTTATAGATGTTTATGTTGCCGGGTTNCCCCGGGGAGAGGGTATTATTTCTTGCGTGCGCCCGGCGGCTTCGGCATGAAGGGATTCTCCTCCTGCTTGGCTGCCTGAGTCTTACCCTGCACCTGATTATACTGGAGAGCGACTTTGTCACCCTTCTTCAGGCCCGAGGTGATCTGCTGATATACNGAATTCATTATGCCGAGCTCCACAGGGGTCTGTATCAATTTTCCGTCACGCTCCACCCATACGGAATGTTTAGCCTCGGTCTGAGAGGGAACAGGCACAGGAAGTCCGCTCTCCTTGTCGCCCTCCATAGGCTGGAACTTGAGAGCCTTAAGAGGAACAGCCAGGACATCATTGAGTTCTACGGTGTAGATCGTGAGATTTGCGGTGAGTCCCGGTATGAGCTTATGGTCAGGATTCGGAGCCTTTACAATCACCTCATATGTCACGACATTCGATTCGGTGGTAGGATTTAGTCTGACTTGAGTGACCGTTCCCTCGAAGACATCGTTGGTATAGGCATCGACAGTGAAAGTGGCATGCTGGCCCACCTTCACCTGTCCTATATCCGCCTCATCGACATCGCCGACCACCTGCATGTTGTCGAGATCNGCAATNGTATAGAGNTTGGCCACATTCATGCTTGATACCACAGTCTGGCCCACCTCCACTTCACGGGAGATGATTATNCCGTCGATGGGGGAGTAGATCTCTGCATAGTTAAGGTTTTTAGCAGCCCTGACACGATCAGCCTGACTTTTCTCATACGACAGACGCGCNACATCATAATCACGTTTGGAGGTCTGGAACTCATAGTCGGAAATAAGCTGCTCGTTGTGGAGAGCCTTGTCACGCTCATAGTTTTTCAGGGCGAACTCATAGCTTGCCTTGGCAGAGGCCATGTTGGCATCGGCGCTTTTCAGTTCGGAGTCAAGAAGGGTCTTCTCAAGCTCAGCGAGCAACTGTCCTTTANGTACAGTGTCGTTGTAATCGGCGTATAGGTGGTCGATAATACCGGTGACTTGTGTGCCGACCTCTACCTGAGTCACCGATTCCATAGTTCCGGTGGCGGTGACCACATCGGAGATAACTGTAGGCTCCACCGTATAGGTGTCGAGCTCCATTTTCTGCTTTTCNGAGCAAGAGGCGGCATAGACGAGCATTACCGATGCCGCGAGATATGGGGTGTAATTCTTCATAAGGATAGCGTGGATTGATTAGAGAGCCACTTGGGTGGTGGCATAATAGTTGATAGTCTTATTTGCGAGAATAGCCATGAATTTACTTTGCAGCAACTGAAGCCGCGCATTCAGGAGGTTGTTGTGGGCAGTGAGGAGCTCAAGAGGGTTGACGAGACCGAGTTCAAACTGACGGTCGACGAGATCAGCGGTGATCTGAGCCGAGGAAAGCTGTGTTGTGCCGCTGTCATATTTCGCCTTGGCGTTGGAAGCATCGATATATAGCGACTCTATGGTCTGGGAGAGATCGTCGAGCAGTTTCTGACGGTTGATGTCATATTCCAGCTCATTGAGCTTCGCTTTTGCCACAGCACGCTTGGTNGCGTTGCCGTCGTAGATAGGTACAGAGACCGACACTCCGATCTGCTCGTTGAGAGCATGACCCATCTGCCATCCCCATCCCTTACCGCCGGAGTTGTAGCCGGTGGCCACATTTCCCTGGAGAGCGATATTGGGGAGATTTCCCGCTTTGGCGATCTTCACGTCGTTGGCATATATCTCCTTGTTGAGCTCGTTGCTCTGAATCTGGGGGAGCCATGCGGAAGCGGCGTCGAAAGTCTGCCGCTGAGAGGGGAGAGTCATTGATATTTCGGAATCGGAGAGTAGCGGATCGGCAATCTCGAGGTCATAGTCAAGTCCGAGAGTCAGGATTTTCTTCAGATTCATCTTGGCAGTAGCGAGATTGCTTTGAGCCTGCACGACATTGTACTTATCCTGAGCCATCTGGCTTTCGATCTGGGCATAATCCACTTTAGAGGTGCGNCCTGACTCCATGAGGCGACGAGCGCGCTCCGTCTGAGATGTGCTCACCTCAAGGGTTTTCTCCGCTATGGCTACGGCCTCACGTGCATACATGATATTAAGGTAAGCGGAGAGGATTCCGAGGGTTAGTTCCTTCACCACATCGTCGCCTGCGAGCTGCTGCTGCTGACGTAGAATCTCGGCCGACTGCAGACGATATTTTCTGACGTTCCCCTCCCAGACCGTCCAGTTGGCATTGATTCCATAAGAACTCGTGTAGGCATTGGATGTGCGTCCCTCAGAGGATACGGGATAATTTACAAACCCCTGGTTTGTAGAGAATCCTACAGATGGGAGCCACGCGTCCTTTGCAGCCCCTATATCCTCATCGGCCTGAAGCACCGCCAGGAGAGCCTGTCTCACATCAGTGCTGTTGGCAAGGGCATATTCAAGACAGTCGTTGAAGGTCCATTTGTCGGGAAGTGAGCGCCCCGCATCTTTATCCTTGGGGTATAGGTCGGCCACAGCCGGGGCCGAGAAAGGGGATCCGGCTGATGATCCTTCATCGGGGTTGGCAGCGTAGGCCGGAATGAGGAACACCGAAAGACCAAGCGAGAGATATGTTTTACGTAGATTCATATAGATTACAACTTGTTTGATGCAAAATTATCAAGCTTTATCCGAATTAACAAAAAAAGTCTGTATATGGTGATGGATAAGGGGTGGAGAGTGGAAAAAGGGGGATGAAAAGGTGTAGCCGGTTGATTTTTGTTAAAAAATATTAATGATAGCCTATAAGCGTGAATAAAGGATTAAATTTGAGGCCGGATTATGATATTATACAGAATCCGGAAAGAATGAAGATATAATAATGGGAAGAATACTTGCGATAGACTATGGAAGGAAGCGATGCGGAGTGGCAGTGACAGATATCTTGAAAATCAGTGCCAACAGTCTGCCGACGGTAGCCACCTGTGAGCTTCCGGACTTTCTTAAGCGCTACTGCGCGGAGGAGGAAGTGGATGAGATAGTTGTGGGAGAGCCGCGTGATCTTGCAGGGAATCCGAGCGAGAGCATGCGCTATATCCGTCCCTTCTTAGGGCGATTGAAGAGAGAGATGCCCGATATGAAAGTGACGATGGTAGATGAACGGTTTACCTCCACGATAGCCCACCGTGAGATGATAGCCGGGGGCTTCAGGAAGAAACAGCGGCAGGAGAAGGGTAGGGCCGATGCGATGGCGGCAGTAATCATACTCACTTCATATCTTGAGAGCAGGGCATCGGGACTGGGAAGTTTGTTATAGTGGCGGAAAATTTGCACGGTTGGGAAAAAATTAGTAACTTTGCACCGCCAATATGACGGGATCGCGACCTGTCAAAGCTAACAGAAACTAAAAATTTTAACTGCAGAAAATTAGAATGAAAGCTAAAATTCATCCCGAAAACTACCGTGAGGTTGTTTTCAAAGATATGTCGAATGAGGAGATTTTCATCACCCGTTCAACAGTGGCAACCCGTGAGACAATCGAGGTAGACGGCAAAGAGTATCCTCTCGTAAAGCTTGAGATCACCTCCGCTTCACACCCCTTCTTCACCGGTAAGCAGAAACTCGTCGACACCGCAGGTCGCGTCGACAAATTCCGTAGCCGCTACGGCAACCGCTCAAAGAAGTAATCAGAGCCACAGAAAAATTAAAGGGAGNAGCATGACGATGCTGCTCCCTTTAATTTTTCATGATTTGCGTCTGCGCCGACGGTGGTTGATNTCGTCGGCCGGAATCTCNTTGAGAATGGGGAGAGAGAGATTGTATTTCAGAGTCATGAAGCGGATGATGATGATAGTGGCAGCGCAAGCCAGCTGACTGGCTTCAGAAGCGCCTCCGGAGATCATAATGAGCCAATAGACNAGTCCGCCTGCCAGACAAGCCGTGGCGTAGATATCCTTATGGAATATGAGCGGCTCNTCATTAATGAGGATATCACGGAGCACACCACCGAAAGCNCCGGTGATGATGCCCATCACCATAGCCACCCACATCGGATAGTCGATGGCAAGGGTTTTGTTGATGCCAATCACGCAGAACATCGCAAGACCGATACTGTCGAATATGAAGAGGATTCTGTCGCGGCTTATAAGGATGCTCCGAAAGATAATGACCGTGAGCAGACTCAGGGCTGTGACGCCGAGATACCACCAGGTCTGCATCCAGAACACCGGGATNTCNAGAAGGATNTCGCGNAGNGTNCCTCCACCGATAGCGGTCACCAGACCGACTATGTAGGCTCCGAACCAGTCGAAATGCTTCCCAGCCGCAAGACGAATNCCTGAGATGGCACACGCGATGGTGCCTATCACCTCTATAAAGAAAGTAAGGGAAAGTTCCATTAATANCTTATTATTAAGAAGGCACGGCTTTTGAGACCGTGCCTTCAGTATTTAAACAATGAAACAAGATGGGTAATTATTCAAGGAAGCAGAGCACAATCACCTGGGCTACGATCACACGCATNAACATCGTGAGGGGGTAGACCGTAGAGTAGGCAACCGCAGGAGCATCGTTGTTGGCTACCTTGTTGCCGTANGCGAGAGCCGGGGGATCGGTGTATCCGCCGCTCATCATACCGATAATGCTCAGATAGTTCATCTTATACTTACCACGGGCTATGCAACCNACCACGATCANAGGCACGACAGTTATGATGAAACCGTAGAGCACCCACATCGCGCCGCGCATGTTGAAGACAGTTGCGAAGAATTCCTTTCCCGCCGCAATGCCNACCGACGCGAGGAAGAGGCAGATGCCNATNTCACGGAGCAGAAGGTTGGCCGAGGAGTTGGTNTANGTGACGAGATGGAATTTATGGCCGTAGGCACTGATGAGGATAGCCATCACGAGGGGACCGCCTGCCAGACCGAGTTTCATAGGGACAGACATGCCCGGGAACTGGATNGGAAGGCTACCGAGGATGATGCCGAGGAAGATGCCGATGAACATCGTGACGAGATTAGGCTCGTTGAGACGTTTCATGGAGTTNCCGAGTTTCGCAGCCAGGTGGTTGATGTCGTCGAGCTTGCCAACCACGGTAATGCGGTCGCCCATCTGGAGGCGGAGGTTGGGGCTTGCGAGGAGGTCGACTCCGGCACGGTTTACACGGGTGACGTTGAGCTTATATGCGGCGTGAAGACGGAGAGCGCCGAGCTTCACTCCATTATATTCAGTNTTTGTGACAAGNATTCGGCGGGATACCACGGGACCCTTGTCCATCGGCCATTCCTTCTCAACNTTCTGCCCGATGAAACGGGTGAAGATCTCCTCATCCTGCTGGGAGCAGACNGTGAGGACGAGGTCGCCGATCTCGATGACATCNTGTGAGGTAGGGATTATGACCGTGCCGTCGGGTTTTTCAATACGTGAGAAAACATAATCGCAGGAGATGAGAGTGTGGAGCTTCTGCATGCTGAGGCCCGACACAAGATCGTTTGTGACCTTGAAAGTCACCATTAGAGGAGCTGTGGTGGAGTCCTTCTTATCGTTTTCAATNTCCTGAATCTCCTCCTCGACATTCACTTTGAATACCTTCTTGATGACAATCATTGTGACGATGATNCCCACNACGCCGAGGGGATATGCGGCAGCGTAGCCCATCGACATCTGCTGACTGGCAGAATAGGCTTCGGAATTCACCTGCAGGATGGTCTGCTGAGCAGCACCGAGGCCCGGNGTATTTGTGACGGCACCNCTCATCACGCCTATCATCTCGACGATGGAGGTATTGCCGTCGGCGCCACCCTGGCAGAAATAGATTACGAGCATGATAGCCACGTTGAGGCCGATGCCGAGCAGGGCGAGCATATTCATCCGTATGCCCCCCTCCTTAAAAGAGGAGAAGAAACCCGGACCCACCTGCATACCGATGGAGAAGATGAAAAGAATGAGTCCGAACTCACGCAAGAAATGGAGAGTGTTGGCCTCCACTCCATAGCCGAAGTGACCGAGAATGATTCCCACGAAGAGCACGAACGTCACTCCCAGCGACACGCCGAGAATCTTGACCTTACCGAGGTATATTCCGGCGAATATCACAAAGGAATAGAGCAGAACCGTGCTGGCGAGGGAAAGGTTTCCCGGAGTCAGCAGATCGATTAACCAATTCATAAGTAATAAACCTAATTATAAATATTTGAAATCTCTTTTACCTGTATATTTCTGTATTACGGAAAGATATAGTCTTAATGACCTTGTTTCATCACGGATGTGAACAAAACCATCCAACGGAGGGTTAAATGATTTTGGACTGCAAAATTACTCATTTTTTGTGAATAATTAGTAATTTTGCGGCGTAATAATAACTAAACACAGGACTATGAAGAAAATTCGTGCTGCCGTAGTTGGCTATGGCAATATAGGACGCTACAGTGTGGAGGCCCTTGAGGAGGCTCCCGATTTTGAAATAGCCGGGATTGTTCGCCGTGATCCTTCCGACCGCACAGGTGTGCCCGAGGGTGTTAAAGTGGTAGGCGATATCAGTGAGCTGGAGGATGTGGATGTGGCAATTCTTGCCACGCCGACACGCAAGGTAGAGGAGTATGCCGTGAAATGTCTTGAGAAAGGGATAAACACGGTAGACAGCTTTGATATTCACACCAAGATCGGAGAGCTCCGGGCCAACCTTAACAAAGTGGCTAAGGAACATGGCGCCGTGAGCATCATCTCCGCCGGCTGGGATCCGGGGAGCGATTCAGTAGTGAGAGCCATGCTTGAGGCAGTAGCACCCAAAGGGATCACTTACACCAACTTCGGCCCCGGCATGAGCATGGGCCACACAGTAGCCGTAAAGGCAATCGAGGGTGTGAAGGCAGCCCTCTCCATGACAATACCGGTAGGGACAGGGATACACCGCCGCATGGTATATATCGAACTCCTCCCCGGCTACGAATTCAGCAAGGTGGCTTCAGCCATCAAGGCTGATCCCTATTTCGCCTCCGATGAGACCCACGTAATGCAGGTGGAGAGTGTAGATGCTCTTAAGGATATGGGGCATGGTGTGAATCTCGTGCGAAAAGGTGTGAGCGGGAAGACACAGAACCAGCTTTTTGAATTTGATATGAAGATCAACAACCCGGCATTGACTGGGCAGGTGCTTGTATGCGTAGCGCGTGCTGCGATGCGTCAGCAGCCCGGCTGCTACACCATGATCGAGATTCCGGTGATAGATCTTCTTCCCGGCGATCGCGACGCCTGGATCCATCTTGTGTGAGTAATGGCATGAGTTGGACTNCACTAANNGAAGTATAAAAAGGCCGCCCTGATTCTCTTGAGTCAAGGCGGCCTCTATTTTGTATTNTGAAGAAATCGGGTCAGACNAGCTTGCGATAGCGGATACGGTGGGGTGTATCGTTGCCGTCGCGCTTCTTCTTGAACTCCTCATAGTCGGAGTAGGAGCCCTCGTAGAATGTCACCTTGCTNTCACCCTCGAACGCGAGGATATGGGTGGCNATACGGTCGAGGAACCAGCGGTCGTGGCTTACAACTACAGCACATCCGGCGAAATTCTCCAGACCCTCCTCAAGAGCACGGAGAGTNTTCACGTCAATATCATTGGTAGGCTCGTCGAGCAGGAGCACATTACCCTCNTCTTTAAGGGCCATTGCGAGATGCAGACGGTTGCGTTCACCGCCGGAGAGCACTCCGATCTTCTTCTCCTGGTCGGCACCNGTGAAGTTGAACTTCGANAGATAAGCCCGGGCATTCATATCGCGACCACCCATGCGGAAAGACTCNACACCCTGCGAGATCACTTCATAGACCGATTTCTCCGGAGANAGGTCCTTATGATTCTGGTCGACATATGCGATCTTTACAGTCTCGCCAACCTCAAACTCACCTTTGTCCTGCTTCTCAAGGCCCATGATGAGGCGGAANAGGGTNGTCTTACCGGCACCGTTAGGCCCGATGACACCCACTATACCGTTGGGAGGAAGCATNAAATTGAGATCATCGAAGAGGGCCTTGTCGTCATAGGCTTTGGCNAGATGCTGAGCCTCGATCACCTTGTTGCCAAGACGGGGACCATTGGGGATAAATATCTCNAGCTTCTCCTCACGCTGCTTCTGATCCTCGTTGAGAAGACGGTCGTAGCTTGAGAGACGTGCCTTACCNTTGGCCTGACGNGCCTTGGGGGCCATGCGNACCCATTCGAGNTCGCGTTCCAAGGTCTTGCGGCGCTTACTTGCCTGTTTCTCCTCCTGAGCCATGCGCTTGGTCTTCTGGTCGAGCCAGGAACTGTAGTTCCCCTTCCAAGGTATACCCTCGCCACGGTCGAGCTCAAGAATCCAACCGGCCACATGGTCGAGGAAGTAGCGGTCGTGGGTTACGGCTATGACAGTGCCGGGATACTGCTGGAGATGCTGTTCGAGCCAATCGATGCTCTCGGCGTCAAGGTGGTTGGTAGGCTCGTCGAGGAGGAGGATATCGGGCTGCTGGAGCAGGAGGCGGCANAGNGCCACACGGCGNCGCTCGCCACCGGAGAGNACGGCAATCTTCTTGTCGTCAGGGGGACAGCGCAGGGCATCCATCGCACGCTCAAGCTTGTTGTCGATATTCCAAGCGTCGCAGGCGTCGAGTTTATCCTGAAGCTCCGCCTGACGGTTGATGAGNGCATCCATCTTGTCGGGATTCTCAAGNACTTCGGGATCGGCGAAGGCATTGTTGACCTCGTCATATTCCTTGAGGAGATCCATCACGGGCTGCACACCCTCCTGCACAACCTCCTTGACTGTCTTCTCAGGATCGAGTTTCGGATCCTGTTCCAGGTATCCTACAGAATAACCCGGTGAGAACACCACATTTCCCTGATAGCTCTTGTCGATGCCGGCGATAATCTTGAGNAGGGTGGATTTACCCGAGCCGTTAAGACCGATGATGCCGATTTTGGCGCCATAGAAGAAGGAGAGATAGATATCNTTAAGAATCTGTCGCTGAGGGGGTATGATCTTGCTCACACCCACCATTGAGAATATAATCTTTTTGTCGTCAGCCATATGGTAGAATAAAGTTAGCTATTTGTTCAGGCGTGAGGGGCNGCTTTGGTGCGATAATCGCAAAGCACTTTCCCCTTGGCGATATTNTTGAGTCTTGTNCGNATCATCTGCTTACGGATAGGGGAGATGCGGTCGGTGTAGACCTTTCCGAGCAGATGATCGTATTCATGCTGGATGATGCGGGATGCGAAACCGCGGAATTCNTGCTCATGCTCCACGAAATCCTCGTCGAGCCAGTTGAGGCGGATGTGCTCCACACGTTTNACAGGCTCAGAGAGATTAGGGAGGGAGAGACANCCCTCCTCNCGAGTGACGGGCTCCTCATCCTCGATCACGTCGAGCACAGGGTTGATGAGTGTCAGTTTCAGATCCTCACACTCCGGGAAGCGATCGGCCAGCACGGTGCCGTCGATCACCACGAGAGCAATCGATTTTCCGATCTGGGGAGCGGCCAGGCCGACACCGTCAGAGTGGTACATTGTGTCGTACATATTCTCGATGAGCCTATAGAGCTCCGGATAGTCTTTGTCGATCTCTTCGGTCTCCTCCCTGAGAACGGGATGACCATATAAATAAATTGGTAATATCATTGAAATGTAAAGTATTATTTGCTTGTTATGAACATAATTTTAGCGCATGAAGCGTAGTGTGCTTCCCTGCTCAGTCGAAGATACCTTCAGTGACCTCCTCATCTTCATGAGTGCCGGTATTGGTGTAGATTTCACCGCCGCAGGCATTGAAATCCTCCGGGAATTCAAACTTGGCATCCTGCGCATAGGGGAGTTTCTTATCGGCATACACCTTCTGCATGTAGAGACCATAGATGGGGAGGGCGGCACGCGCACCTTGGCCGAGAGCCATAGTATTGAAGTGGATGTAGCGCTCCTCGCCACCTACCCAAACACCGGTGACAAGATCAGGGGTGAATCCCATGAACCATGAATCGGAGTTGGAGTTTGTGGTACCGGTCTTACCACCCATCTGGGCTGTAATGCCGAAACGGCTTCGCAGGCTGGCGGCAGTACCGCTATCGACTACATTAAGCAGAATCGAGAGAATCTTGTAATATGCGGCCTCGCTTGTCACCTCGCTGCGGTGAGGTGTGGCTGTATAGATAAGGTTCCCCTGATTGTCCTCGATCCGGGTGACGAAGACGGGATCCACTCGCAGACCCTTGTTGGAGAAAGTGGAGTATGCGGCTACCATCTCCTTGACCGGGACATCGACGGTGCCGAGCGCAAGAGGGAGAGTAGCGTCGATATGGCCTGTGATGCCGAACATCCTCATCTTGTTGGCGAGGTTTCGAGCTCCGAGCTCATACACAAGGCGAGCCGATATCCAGTTGTTGGAGTTGGTGAGGGCCCATCGGAGATCGACCATCTCGCCTATACGTGCGCTTCCCGAGTTACGGGGCGACCAATTGCCGAAAGTAGGCTGAGTGTTGAGGAACATCGAGCAGGGAGTGAAATCCTGTTCCATCGCAAGGGTGTAGAGGAACGGCTTGGCGGTAGAACCGATCTGGCGTTTACCTCGCGACACCATGTCATATTGGAAATAGTTGAAGTCGGGACCACCGACATAAGCCTTCACATAGCCGTTATGGGGATCCATACTCATGAGGCCGGTGCGGAGAATGGACTTCATGTAGAGAAGGGAGTCGTAGGGGGTCATAGTGACAGTCTTCGACCCCGGACGAATTTTGCCATTCTCTTTGACGTAAGTGAAGATATCCATCTGATACTCCTTGTGGAAAGTCTTCTCGATCTCCTCGGCAGGAACACCGGCGTTCTTGAGCACCCTCCAGCGTTCGGTCTGTTTCATGGCGTTCTTGATGAGATTCATCACGCCGTTGCGGCTTAGCTCATCGGTGTTGGTGGTGTATGGTCCGGTAGGCTGTCCCTGTTTCTCCTTGAAGAATGCCGGTTGTAGCGTGCCACCGAGATGCTCATTGACAGCCTCCTCGGCATACTGCTGCATATGCACGTCGATAGTGGTGT
Organism: Bacteroides sp.; assembly: GCA_014801605.1. GTDB lineage: Bacteria > Bacteroidota > Bacteroidia > Bacteroidales > Muribaculaceae > Lepagella. The sequence continues at coordinate 81,817 of JAAVDU010000015.1, read as the reverse complement.
AAATGCGCAGGCCATCGGTGTAGATATTGTAATATGAACCGTCAGGCTTAGGGTTCTTCAGAATCCAGCCATACATGGGATTGTCCTCCCACTGAGTGGAGTCAGTGTTGTATTGCCCCATGGCAAGGATGTATCCGAGATTGTTGCGATAGTCTGAACGCTCCGGACGGACGGGTTTCTTTGCCGTCATGAGATGCCGCAACTCCTCACGGAGATATGGCGCGCCTCCGTCGCGATGGTCAACGCGGTGGTAGTCAAGGCCGAGCGGGAGCTGCTTGAGGGAGTCGGCCTCCTCTTTCCCGAGTTTTCCGGCTTTCACCATCTGGTCGAGCACAACGTTGCGTCGTTCGCGGGTGCGTTCTTCATGTCGCAGAGGATTGAAATAACTCGGATTCTTCAGCATGCCCACGAGCATAGCGGCCTCCTCCACCTTCAGATCGGCAGGTTCCTTATGGAAATAGACATTTGCCGCGGTCTTGATTCCGACAGCATTGTTAAGGAAGTCGAAACGGTTGAGATACATATTGATGATCTCCTGCTTGGTGTAGAAACGCTCAAGTTTGATCGAGATCATCCACTCGATGGGCTTCTGCATCGCGCGTTTCACCATATTGCTTGAGGGGCGAGAGTAAAGCTGCTTGGCGAGCTGCTGTGTGATTGTCGAGCCACCGCCGGCCGATTTGTCGCCCATCATGAGCGTCTTGACACCGGTGCGCCCAAGTGCTATGAAGTCGATGCCGGAGTGAGAGAAGAAACGTTCATCCTCAGTAGCTATCAGGGCGTCGATGACACAAGGGGAAACAGTTTTGTAGTCGGAGTTGACACGGTTGCCCGCGCCGGCGAAATAGCGTCCGAGTTCGGTAGTGCCATCGGAGGCTATCACCACCGAGGCCAGTTTATCGTGAGGATCCTCAAGCTCTTCGATAGGGGGCATGTATCCGATAACGCCGTTGTAAATCAGGAGAAGNAACAAGGCCATCGCCGCTCCGATGCCGAGGAAAGAGATCCAGAGCCACCTGACGATACGCCGGTTTCTGGCAATTCGTTTGTTTGCTTTCGGGTTTATGTCAGCTTCATTAAGCTCACCGCGTCTGTTATTTTGTTTTCCGATCATTTTGTCTGATGCTTAAGATGCCATGCCTGAAATGCGGCAGGGGCAGTTTCTAAAATGCAAAATTACAAAAAAATCCCGATATACCGAAATTGCCTGAATACTCAGGCCTACTTTGAGTGGGGGTGTTGGCAGTCCGGGTCTGTGAGTGGGGTAGATACACAAGAAAGACGGCCGTTGNCGNCCGTCTTTCTTGAAGTATTTTTTGCTCTATGAGGATTATCTGGCAGGGAGTTTGACGCGTGAGATACCTTTCTCGGTAGGGATGACCCTCTTGATAGTGCCGTCGGGGTTGAACTCCATACGGTCGATGCATACCTCGCGGTGCACGCCCGGACCGTCGTTGAGATAGTTTCGGTTGATACGGTGGTAAACTATATACCATTCATCCGTTCCGGGAATCTGAATCACAGAATTGTGCCCCGTGCCATAAATNCCGTTGGCTGGATCCTCGATNAGAATCACCGGATCGTCGGCAACCTTGATAGGNCCCATAGGGGAGTCGGAAGTGCCGTAAGCCACATGATAGTTGGGTGAGCCGGTGTCGTCGACGCTCCATAGGAAATAGTATTTCCCGTTGCGGTAGAACACATAGACACCCTCGCGGAAGGCATAGTCCTGAAGGGTTCCCCCCTGCGGAGTGATGACTACAGGATTGGAGATAGTGGTCATGTCGGGGGTGAGTTCCGAGGCNACGAGATTTCCGTTGCCCCAGTAGAAATAGGTCTTTCCGCTTACAGGGTCGGTGAAGACATCGGAGTCGATGAGTTGGCCGCCTGTNATATTTGTGTCTATAAGCGGNTGGCCGAGGTCGCGGAAAGGTCCTGTCGGAGAGTCGGCCACAGCGCATCCGAGCACCTTACGGTCCTTCTCCGGATTATGACCGCTGAAATAGAAATAATACTTGTAATTACCATCCACCAGCTTCTCCTCGATCGANGGGGCCCAGGCGTTACCGGTGGCCCATTTCACCTGATCAGTGGCGAGATCGAGAATACAGTTCTCCTTCTTCCAGGTGACGAGATCGGGAGAGGAATAGACATAGAACTCATGGCCGCCCCAACCGGGAGTGCCGTCGGTGGTGGGGTAAGCGTAAAAAAGTCCGGTCTTATTGCTGTAAAGAATTTCCGGATCGGCATGGAATCCCGGTAGGGTCGGGTTGGCGTTGACGGGAGCCTCAATAGGGAAAGCCTTGAGAAGACGCTCACGCTCCTCGGCGGTGATGGGGATGACAGTGCCATGGCGGGGTGTGAAAGAGCCTTTGGTCTCGGTCTGGGCCTCAAGTTTGAAATTCTCAAGGTCGTCGGTAGAGCAGAACTGGTAGTAACCCTTTGTGTAGCAGTCATACATCAGAATCCACTTGTCGGAACCGATCATTTGGAATATTCCGGCCCCCTCCACCGGCACATCAGTCTGCTGGAGTGTAGNGGAGGGTTTGCTCCATTGGCTTCCCGGTTCCTTCCCGGGTTCGGCAGTGAGTCGGGGAGATGTTACCTGNCATATTCCTCCGCTCCCCTCGTTTTTGTAGAAGAGATGATAGAGACCTGTGCGTTCATCGAAAGCTATATCACCGTCGATAGTGGCCGATCCACGGTCGTAGAAGAAAACGGGGTCGGTGAGGAGATCTGTGAAGTCATCGTTGGCATAGCAGTAATATATCTTGTCATACTCGCATTTGCCGTCGTCGGTGAGCATCGAGAAATATATGAGGTATCTCCCTTTCGATCCGTCGGCATTAACATAATCGGGATCCCATATCACCTCGGGNGCCCATACTCTNGTCACATTCTTCCATTCAGGGAAACGGTCGGGGATATGGACNGTGGAATGAGACCAATTGATAAGATCATCNCTTTTATAGAGCACCATTCCTCTGTTTGAGGCCCAACCCTCGTTGCTCTTCATNTCGGTGGCCACCATATAGAATTTCCCGTCGTGCCCTCGAAGGATGTGAGGGTCGCGTATGCCTCGTTTGCGGGCTACAGAGTCGGAGCTCATCACCATTCGGCCACCATTGAGCGGAGTGTAGTTGTATCCGTCGGTGCCGATGGCATAGTAGAGGTTCTCATCCTGATTGCTTGGGAAGTAAACAAACAGGTAAGAATCATATTTAGGTTGTTTCTTCGGCTTTCGGGCAGCGGCGGCTCCNGGGAGGAGCAGGCCGGCTCCGATGCATGCCAGTGTCAGTGCAGTTTTTATCGTCATGATACTTAAAGGTTGATTTGACTGCAAACTTAATCAAATAAAGGGACTTATCCAAAACCGAAGAGACTGTCAAAGATGGAAAAAGAGAGATTGAACGATTTGCAACCTATTTTTGACTAAAAAATAGATATTTCCGCCCCCTGTTTCTGAATTGCGACAGGGGGCGGCGTAAAGTGATGGGAGTGGTCAGCGATGGCGNCGTGGAAACATCTTGCGGACGTGGAGAAGCACTTTCTCAACTGAAGTGTCGGCTACTACAAGGGTGGTGGCCACCACTATCAGNAGACCACCGATTGACTCTCTCACTGTAAGNGGTTGCCCTAAGACAACCACGCTCAGAACCACGGCTGTGACCGGTTCGAGAGCACCGAAGATAGCTGTGGGAGTTGAGCCTATGAGTTGTATGGCCCTCGTGGTGCAGAAGAGGGATATGACAGTCGGGATAACAGCCAGAGCCAGCAGGTTGAGCCAACCCGAGGGGGCTGAGGGTATGGTGAGAGGAGAGCCCAAGGGTATCATCACAAGATAGACGAGACAACCCCAGGNGAGCACATTGAAGAGAAGTCGGGTGGTCGGAATATGTGCCACCGTCTTGTTGACATTCACGAAAATGATATAGATGGCATACGTCAGAGCCGAGAGGATAACGAGGAGCACACCGAACATGCTCAGTTGCTGACCCTCTTCCGGCTTCATGAGCAGTATGAGCCCGGTGCCCATTATCAGAAGACAGAGAATGACTGTGATCTTAATTTTCTCATGGAAGAGGAATATCATCATCACAGCCACCATTACCGGATATATGAAGAGGAGAGTGGAGGCCACTCCGGAATTCATATAATTGTAGCTTTCGAAAAGGGCNAGNGAGGAGAGTGCCATCAAGACCCCGAGGATAGCTGCGGGGAGAATCTCCTTCCGCTCCGGGAGAATCTTGATTCCCCNGATCTTCATGATAAGAAGGAGCAGAGGGAGCCCGAGGCTGTAGCGGAAGAGAAGTACGGAATTCGGGTTCATCCCCTCCTCATAGAGAGGTATGGCGAAGGCAGGGTTTGTGCCATATGCGGCCGCAGCCAGTGCAGCCAGAAGATAGCCGATAAATTTTGGATTCATTTTTTCTTTTGGACAGAGAATCCGAATTTGCCGAGGATCTCGCCGAGGGAGAAATAGTGGCCATGTGAATAGGCGAGGAGATTGGCCTTTTCAAGACAGAAACGACCTGTATCGGGGTCGAGGAAGCGGTCGTCGGCGCGTACGTTCAGCACGTCGGCTATGAACATATCGTGGGTGCCGAGGTGCATTATCGATTTGACACGACACTCGATACTCAGAGGTGATTGTTCGATTGTAGGTGACTTCACCATCTCTCCCGGGAGGGGTGTGAGGCCGGTCTCTTTCCATTTATCGTAGTCGCGCCCTGAGCGCACTCCCGCCCAGTCAGTGGCTCGTACCATATCGACGGTGGTGAGATTTATGGTAAACTCCATGTTCGCTTCAATAAGGGGATAGGAGGCCCGCTCCTTGCGAACGGAGATATAGCACATTGCGGGATCAGAACATATTGTGCCTGTCCATGCTACGGTGAGCATATTCCAGTTGTCGGGTCGGTCGCCACAAGTGACGAGGACTGCGGGAAGAGGGTAAATCTGCGTGCCTGGACGCCAGGAAACTTTTGACATGATTATGTTGATTGTTAGAGGGTCTGTATCATAGTTTGTAGGAGAGCATCAGAGCAAGAGAGGCGGAATTGGAGTGGACATCCAGAAAATCACGATAGTGGGATGTGCGCACATAATTGGTGAAGAGGAGAGTGGCGTATAGCTTGCGCCAAAGCTTGTAATCTATTCGGAGCTCCGACATGTTGAGGGAGGCGACCGATTTATCNCCCATTACGTTAAGACGACGGAAATTGGCGATACGCAGGTCAGTGCCCGCCTGATAGCCGCGGAGTGTAAACAGCCGGTAATAATTATGGCTCAGGGAGACCGACATCTTCCCCTTGTCGAATACGAGGTTGAAGCCCCCTTTAAGGGAGAATCCCGTAGCCCAGTTGTAGTTGCGCTCATCAGTCTGGTAATGGTCGGAGAGAATTGAACCGAGAAGCACACCGTTGGCATGGGCGAAGAGGTCGAAGGCCCAGTGAGTGCGCTCAATATCGCGGAACATGAATCCGGCACCCACGCTCGCCGGGATCCCGAGTTTGAAAGGGACTTTACGGGTGTTGCCGATAGTGTCGCTGTCGTAGAAATCAAAATGCTGGTAAAGACCGATACTACCCTGCGAGCGGTAGTTGGAGAATAACTCACGGGCAATAAGACGCCCCTTCAGTTCTATCTGTGTGAGGAGCGGCTGGGTCTTCATCACCTGCAGCTGGGCCTTAGCCGTAAAATAGTCGTAGGGTTTGGTTGATTCCACCTCGAAGCGGTCGCCATATTCAATGTCGAGCTGACCTCCTAANCCTTGATGATTATCTTTGAACGAACCGTTGTATTCGAGGATCTTATAGCCTAAAGAGACTCTGACTGCGAAACTCGGGGTGCCGAACAGACGGCCGCGAGTGGGACGAACGCGCCACATGTCGCCTGTCACCAGACGGTTGATGCCCCTCATNGGAGAGATAATGAAAGCGGCAATCTCATGTCCGGCCCTTTCCCAACCCCGGGTGCGGTCGTCAAGCACGGCATCGGAAGCACGGAACATTATCTCGCCGAGCGCAGCGCCACCTATCGGTGTGGCTATAAAATCGTTGGTAGAGGGGTATTCACACTCCATAAGCATCTCCCACATGCCGCTTCCCGCAATCGCGAAGAGTTCCGACTGCCAGAAATTAAAGCCGTTGGAACGTCCCGCATTGTAATAAAGGCTTCCGTTGTAGGGGTGGAGGAATGTATTTGTTCCAAGTTTGTCGTTGTCCCAGATGAAACCCATGCGGAAGTTATCGCGCATTGTCTTGAAAGAGATATAGGAGAAATCGCCATGTTGCACATAGCGGTCGAAAGCCCAAAGACCCAGGTTGAATCCTACCACCTCAGCTCCTGCGCGCCAGAAATGACGTTGCGACATTCGGCTTACGTCGGCCGAATCCGGGGGAGCGATTGGGAAAGTATTAAATTTAATGGGAATCTGCGCCTGGCTCGGGAGCCATGCGGAAAAGAAAGTAAGCAGAATCACACAAACAAGAAGCAATCGACGCATATAGTTAGAGTCAGTAATATGTTCATTCATATGAACGGAAAAAACCGGATTATGGTTTAANCCATAACCCGGTTGACAGTAATTTTTTGTAAATCGTAAATGGAGTAGTGGGATCACTCGGCTCCAAGATCGGAGAGAACCTTCTTGATCTTCTCCTCGGCCTTGAGGACAGTAGCCTCATACTCAGCCTTCGAGGGCATATTCTCACGTACTTCCACATAGAACTTGATCTTAGGCTCTGTTCCGGAGGGACGGACAGAAACCTTGTCGCCGGCCTCAGTGAAGAACTGGAGCACATTCGATGTAGTCGGGAAGTTCATCTTGGTGATCTCGCCGCTCTTGAGGTCACGGCAGTTGAGGTCAGCATAATCCTTGATCATCACCACGGGAGAGCCGGCAAGGCTCTTGGGGGGATTCTCACGGAAATTCTTCATCATAGCCACGATCTCGTCGGCACCTGTCTTTCCGGGACGCACTACGCTCACACCCTTCTCGCGGGAGAAGCCATACTCCTCATAGATGTCGATAAGGAGATCGTAGAGAGTCATATTCTTTTCAGCAGCCCAAGCAGCGATCTCACACATCAGGGTGATAGATGAAACGGCATCCTTGTCGCGAACGAAAGTCTCGGGGAGGAAACCGTAGCTCTCCTCACCTCCGCCGAGATAACGCTCAGAGCCTTCGAGGTTGCGCATCACGTCGGCAATCCACTTGAAGCCGGTGAAGCAGTCGTAGCATTTCACGTCGTTGGCTTCTGCGATACGCTTGATGGTCTCGGTGGTGACGATGGTCTTCACGCAGTATTCGTTACCCTTGAGCAGACCGAGCTCACGGTTGCGGGTGATGATATAATAAAGGAAGATCATCACGATCTGGTTACCGTTGACGAGCTGATACTCACCCTTGCTGTCGCGTACTACGAGACCGATACGGTCGGAGTCGGGGTCTGAAGCTACCACGATGCTGGCACCTGTCTCCTTGGCCTTGGCGATACCCATGGTCATGGCCTCAGAGTTCTCAGGGTTGGGGGATACAACAGTGGGGAAGTCGCCGCTCTGTACATCCTGTTCGGGGACATGGATCACATTCTCGAAACCCCATTTCTTAAGAGAATCGAAGATAAGCATACCGCCTGTGCCGTGGATCGGGGTGTAAACGATCTTCATGTCGGCATGCTTGGCAATAGCCTCGGGTGAGAGGGATAGAGTCTTGATGTCGTCGAGGTACTGCTCGTCGATATCCTTACCGATGATGGTGATAAGTTCTTTGTTGGGAGTGAACTTGATCTGATCAACAGAAGTGATGGCGTTGACATATCTGATGGTCTCCACATCGTGGGGGGCAATCATCTGAGCGCCGTCGCTCCAGTAAGCCTTGTATCCGTTATACTCTTTCGGGTTGTGGCTTGCAGTTACCATCACGCCGCTCTGAGTGCCGAGCTTACGGATAGCATAAGAGACCTCAGGCACGGGGCGGCAAGACTCGAAGAGGTAAACCTTGATACCGTTTGCAGAGAAGATGTCGGCAGCGAGCTCGGCAAATTTTCTGGAGTTGTTGCGGACGTCGTGGCCGATCACCACTGAAATCTGGGGCTCGCTCTTGAACACGTCATTGAGATAGTTGGCAAGACCCTGAGTGGCAGCGCCTACTGTATAGATATTCATACGGTTGGAGCCGGCTCCCATGATTCCGCGCAGACCTCCTGTGCCGAATTCAAGATCCTTATAGAAGGCATCGATAAGTGCGGTTTTATCATCGTCGTCGAGCATAGCCTTTACGGCAGCTCTTGTCTCTTCGTCATATTGTGGGCCGAGCCATTTCTCAGCCTTCTCCTTTACGGAAATAAGCAATTCGTCGTTATTCATATGTTTTGAAATATTAAAAAAAGATTGTCTAAACCGGGTAATAAAAAGAGAGGTTTTTCATATTTTTACAAGATGCCCCCCATCCGAGGAACGGAAGCTCGGTCTATCGGACCGATTATGCAAGGGTTGCAAAATGTAAACGCAAAACTAACTAAAAAAGGTGAGAAAATAAAGTTAAACTAATAAAAAATGAAGATAAAATTTCGGAGTAGGGAGTGAGAAGAGAGCTTAGGGAGGGGGAGAGGAGGGTCATACATATATAAAAATGAGATGAAAAAGCGGGAAAATCAGGGAAATTTATTAAATTTGCACTCAAAACCCAAAAGTTTATGATATCATCAATGACAGGTTTCGGGCGGGGGAGCGCCCAGACTGCTACGAAAAGGATAAAGGTGGAGATCAAGTCGCTCAACAGCAAACAGCTTGATCTTTCCCTCAGAGTACCCTCCGCCTACCGGGAGTTTGAAGTGACAATGCGCACGCCGATAGCCGAGGCCCTTGAACGGGGAAAGGTAGAGGCCGCTGTGACCGTTGAGAACCTTGTGGCCGAGGCGGCCGCTACCGTCAATACCGAGTTGCTCGGCGTGTATAAAGCCCAGCTCGAGGAGGCCGGGGCGAGGCTGAATCTGCCTCAGCCGGCCGACTGGTATTCGCTATTGCTCCGGATGCCCGAAGCCCTCAAGACCGAGACTACGGTTGTGGGTGAGGAGGATGAGGCAGCCTTCCATGCCGCACTCGAAGAGGCTGTGGCTGCTCTTACCGACTTCCGGCGCAGGGAGGGTAGAAAACTCTACTCCTTCTTCGTAGAGAAGATCAACAGGATTGGAGAGCTTCTTAAAGAGGTGGAGCCCTACGAAGCTGAAAGAGTGCCTAAAATCAAGGAGCGTCTTGAGGATCAACTCTCACGACTCACTTCAATAGAATATGACAGCGGGCGCCTTGAGCAGGAGATGATATTCTATATAGAGAAGCTTGATGTCAACGAAGAGAAACTTCGGTTGGCCACTCACCTCAACTACTTCCTTGAGACACTCGGCGGCGAGGAAAACTATCCGCGTGGAGGACAAGGGAAGAAACTCGGGTTTATCGCCCAGGAGATAGGGCGGGAGATCAATACACTCGGTTCGAAGTCGAATCATGCCGAGATGCAGAAGATAGTAGTGAAGATGAAGGATGAGCTNGAGCAGATCAAGGAGCAGGTNCTGAATGTGCTATAAAAAGCCGGTCGCATCAGGAATCTTCAACACTGAAAAGATAAGCAATCAAGAAATGAAAGGGAAAATAATCATACTCTCCGCACCTTCAGGNACCGGGAAATCCACNATCATAAGCCGTCTTGTAGATGATCCGGANCTCAGACTGGGTTTCTCCATATCGGCCACGAGCCGCAAACCGAGAGGGGAGGAGAGAGATGGACGGGACTANTACTTCCTGACCGACGAGGAATTTCACAAACGCGTTGAGAAGGGTGATTTCGTGGAATGGGAAGAGGTATATTCCGGCACCTGCTACGGCACNCTCTACAGCGAGGTTGAGAGAGTGACCTCCGCAGGACGCAACCTGATAATGGATGTGGATGTGAAGGGTGCGATGAATATAAAGAAGGTATTCGGAGCCGACGCAATGTCGGTGTTTGTGATGCCCCCCGACATAGCTACATTGGAGAAACGTCTTCTTTCGCGTGGCACCGATTCACCAGAGGTGATACGCACTCGTCTTGACAAAGCTGAGTATGAGATGGGTTTTGCCGATCGTTTCGATAAGGTGGTGGTCAACGACGACCTTGATAAAGCGGTTGCGGANGTGGATGCCCACATACGTGCCTATATAGCCTCGGAAAAGTGATGAAAATAGCGATCTACAGCGGGAGCTTCGATCCCATCCACACCGGCCATGCCATGGTGGCAAACTATGCCGCCCAATGGGGAGGTGTCGACGAGGTGTGGCTGATGGTGAGCCGTAGGAATCCGCTTAAGACCGACAGAGAACCGACCGACGACNACCATCGGCTCGCCATGGCCGGGATTGTGGCCGGGAAATGTAAGGGGGTGAGAGTGTCNGACTTCGAGATGCACCTGCCTTATCCCTCCTATACGTATGTCACACTCTGCCGTTTGCGCGAGGAATGGCCTATGCATGATTTCACACTTATAATAGGGAGCGACAACTGGATAGAATTTCCGCGTTGGCGCGACTACGATAAGATAATAGAGGAGTTCGGGCTCCTNATATATCCACGCCCGGGATGGGAGATATCAGGCAATCTGCCCTCCGGGGTGAGAGTGCTTGAGGAGGGCCCCACCGCCTTCATATCGTCGACCTTTGTGAGANGNGCGATAGCGGAGGGNAGGGATGTGGATTACTTCGTNCCGACGGAAGTGGCNACCTATATTAANGAGCATGGCTTGTATAGATAGATATCAAAGCGTGACATTTATATNAAAAATAATATGGAAGATAATATCCGACCCCGTCTTATGACGGTGACAAGGCTTTGTGCCGACTACTGCGCCGTATGTGAGAACGCGGCGGAACTNGAGAAGATGGAGTTGGTCGAGAGGATGCTCGATCTGCTCCCGAGGATATACTGGGAGTTTTTCGACATATCGGCCGAAGATCTCGTAGTGCTTGAGGAATGGGGCTACCGTCCGGATTATGTGGATGAGGATTACTACGAAAGCATACGGCGCCANATAGAGATGNCCCTCGGGCCCGACGACACATTCCTTGAGACCTTCGAGGAGGATATGAAATACAGCGAGACTCCTATAGCGGCATCGATCTCAGAGAGTCTTGCNGATATATTTCAGCCCCTCTTCAACTTCATCTCAGTTGTGAAGGATACCGACGGCGANAGCCTGGTGGAGGCCTATATGGCATGCAAGGAGGATTTCGANACATATTGGAGNCAGACNCTCTGCAATGTGCTGAGGGCATTGAATCATGTGAAATACTCTCCCGACACAGAGCAGTGATAGGCGAGAGCGGNAATAGGATAAAAGGGAGACAGAAAATTTAAAGCCAACATGGAAAACAGGATAAATCAACTGATGAGCCGTCTTGACCGCTCCACCTGCAATTTTCTTGCGGTAGACACGATCAAGAGGGAACTGAAATCCGCCGGATTCATCGAAGTNCGTCAGCAGGATGCATGGAAGCTNACAGCCGGCGGTAAATACTTCATGGTGAAGAACGACAGTGCGATCTTCGCCTTTGTGAAAGGGAACGGCNCTCCCGGAGAGTGTGGTTTCCGCATAATCTCCGCCCANAGCGACAGNCCTTGCTTCAAGATAAAACCGAATCCGGAGATTTACGGCGACGGAGGTGTGGTGAGCCTTAATGTAGAGAANTATGGAGGAGCNATCCTNTATACATGGTTTGACCGTCCGCTCTCGATGTCNGGACGCGTAATGCTCGACTCAGGGGATGCGCTCAATCCGGAGACGATGCTTTTCGACCTCGGACGNCCGGTAGCCACCATCCCTCATCTCGCCATACANTTCAACAGAAGTGTAAACGACGGAAATCCGCTCAGTGTGCAGAAAGATATGAAGCCGGTGATAGGATTTTTTACTCCCGGTCAGATCGAGGAGGCNAAGAGGCATGGCGGCTTCGTGAAGATAATGGTTGCTTCCCATCTCGGTATAGANCCGGAATCAATCATAGATTACGAGATAGTGCTTTATCCATATGAGAAAGCATCAAGATGCGGCTTCAACGGCGAATATTTCCAATCGGCAAGGATAGACGACCTCTCCATGGCCTTCGCGGGACTNGACAGNCTTATCGCNACGGCAGGTAAGGGTTGTGCCGATACAAGGGTGCTTGCCATCTTCGACAATGAGGAGACAGGCTCCGGCACGAAACAGGGNGCGGCCTCACCNGTGCTTCGAGATCTGCTCGAGAGGATATGCGNAGGAGGNGGTGAGACTTTCAGCCGTATGGTGGCCCGTTCATTCATGATATCGGCCGACGATGCGCACGCATGGCATCCCAATTACAGTGAGAAATATGATCCTACGAATCATCCTGTGATAGGAGGTGGGCCGGTGGTTAAGGTAAACTCCAACTGCAAATACATGACCGATGCGGTGGGGGGTGCGATATTCCGCAATCTNTGTAGAAAAGCGGGAGTCGCCTGCCAGAGCTTCGTCAATCATTCGGATGTAGCCGGAGGGAGCACTTTGGGTAATATCCTGACCTCTCAGCTTGATCTGAAGGGAGTGGATATGGGGAACGCCATCTGGGCGATGCACTCAGCGAGAGAGACTGCCGGAGTGATGGATCAGATCTCCACGATCAAGGTGTTTACCACTTTCTTCTCCTGATCAAGTATGGCTCCGGAGGGGTNCNGAGAGGCNAAAACCGCTGAAACATCCCTTAAAATTTGCTAAGGCGAAGAAATTTTAATACCTTTGCATCCGGAAATGAGCCGAGGCTGTCTCCGGAGGGGATGGCATGGCTTATAAAAAGATAAAAAANTTACAAAAATAACGATATAAAAGTCAAGATGAACGTAAATTACGAGAAACTCGACAATGTGACCGGCGAGATCACCGTCACACTCGAGGAGAAGGACTACGCCGACAAAGTAAAGAAACAGCTCAAAGAGATCGGGAAGCGTCATGCAGAGCCCGGTTTCCGTCCCGGGAAAGTGCCCGCAGGACTTATCGCCAAGAAATACGGAGCTTCCGTAAAATTTGACGAGATCAACAAGATGGTCGGNGAGGCAGTATATGACTATATCAAAGACAACAACCTTCACGTGCTTGGTCAGCCCATTCCTGCTGAAGGCAACAATATCGATCCCAACGCCACTGAGTTCACATTCAAGTTTAAGGTAGGTGTTGTGCCTGAGTTTGACACACATGTCAATAAAGAGCTCCACGTACCCTACTATACCATTCAGGTGAGCGACGAGATGGTCAACGAGCAGGTTGNGGGTCTTCGCAAGCGCTTCGGCCGTCAGGTGCCGGGTGAGGAGACCGATGACAANTGTGTAATCAAAGGTACCATCACCGAGCTCAATGAGGATGGCAGTGTAAAAGAGGGTGGTGTAGTGGTAGAGAACGGCATCATCGCTCCCGTACACTTCAAGAACGAGGATCAGAAGAACCTCTTCTCCAANAAGAAGGTAGGAGAGTCTGTTGTCTTCAATCCCTCCGCTACTTGCGATGGCAACGAGGTAGAGATGTCGTCNATGCTCAATATCGACAAGAGCGATGTTGAGAACCACAAGGGTGACTTCCGCTTCGATATCAAGGAGATCATCGTGCTCAAGCCGGCTGATCTNGATCAGGAGTTCTTCGACAATTCTGTAGGTAAGGACAAGGCTCACAATGAGGAGGAGTTCCGTGCAGCGCTCAAGGAGCTTATCGCCCTCAACTTCGCCAACGATTCCAACTATCGCTTCACTATCGATGCCAAGGATGCTGTTGAGAAGGCAGTCGGAGCAATCGAACTTCCCGAGGCAATCCTCAAGGACTTCCTGATGCGCCAGAACGAGAATCTCAACGCAGAGAACATCGATGCTGAGTTTGACAAACTCCGCGGCACACTGACCTGGGATCTCATCCGCGACGAAGTAGCGCAGAAATTCGAGGTAAAGATAAGCCAGGAGGATGTGCTCGACGAGGCCCGCGGTGTGGTGGTACGCCAGCTCATGCAGTATGGNCCTAACGCACTCGCAGAGCAGATGGTCGAGAGATATGCCCAGGAGGTGATGAAAGATGAGAAGAACCGCAACATGCTCTTCCAGAACGCTCTCACCCGCAAGGTGTTTGAGGTGATCAAGGAGAATGTCACCCTCGATAATAAGGATGTGACAGTTGAGGAGTTCCGTCAGCTGTTCGTGCCCGCAGAGGCAGCCGCTCNCGCNGAGGAGGCATAAACGTCAGCCCTAAAGAATATATTGACCCGGTGGATACGGTGCAGAACCGATGCCGCCGGGTCAATTTAACTTTTTTGGCATAGTATTTGTTATGTCAAGGAGTGAAGTTGTCTTAAAAAGATAAGATAACTTCGGTAAAAAATATAAAATAGAATATGAACAACATGCAGAATGACTTCAGGAATTATGCCGTCAACCATCTCGGCATGAATTCGAATACACTCGACAGCTACACACGTTATCTCGACCGTCAGGCCNGAGGCGTGAATATCGGCGGCACAATGCCAAGCGCCGACTATATGAATCCCTATATCCTTGAGGAGCGTCAGCTCAACGTCACCCAGATGGACGTTTTCTCACGCCTGATGATGGACCGNATCATCTTTCTCGGCACCCAGGTGAGNGACACGAGCGCCAACATNATACAGGCTCAGCTCCTTTACCTTGACTCNATCGATCCGGAGAAGGATATCTCCATCTACATNAACAGCCCCGGCGGATCAGTATATGCCGGCCTCGGGATATANGACACCATGCAGTATGTGTCGAGCGACGTCTCCACCATCTGTACAGGTATGGCAGCCTCTATGGCCGCAGTGCTTCTTGTGGCAGGAGAGAAAGGTAAGCGTTTCGCTCTTCCCCACAGCCGTGTCATGATCCATCAGCCTATGGGTGGCATTCAGGGACAGGCATCNGATATCGAGATCACAGCCCGTGAGATCCTCAANCTTAAGGAGGANCTTTACCGCATCATCTCCGACCACTCCGGNCAGCCCTTCGAGAAAGTGGAGGCCGACTCCGACCGTGATTACTGGATGATAGCCAAGGAGGCCCTTGAATATGGCATGATCGACAAGATTCTCGTAAACCAAAAGAAGGGGGATAACTGATATGGCCGCAAAGAAAAGCGGATTGACGTGCTCGATGTGTGGTACACAAGACAGTGCGGCCAATCCGGTGGTGACAGTGTTTGAGGGGCTTAATCTCTGCACCGACTGCATCAAATTTATCGATGAAGCTCGCGATGTGCAGCTCAAGGCCAGAAGAGAGGCTTCCGGTCAAGGTAAGAATACCGGGACCAGTATCCCCAAGCCTCAGGAGATCAAGGCATATCTCGATGAATATGTGGTAGGTCAGGAAGAGGCCAAGAAATACCTCTCGGTTGCTGTCTATAACCACTACAAACGCATCAACCAGGAGGTTACGTCAGACGATGTGGATATCGAGAAATCAAACATCATCCTTGTGGGGCCCACCGGCACCGGAAAGACCCTGCTNGCCAAGTCGATAGCCCGACTGCTTGACGTGCCNTTCGCCATAGTGGATGCAACCGTACTCACAGAGGCCGGATATGTCGGTGAGGATATCGAGTCACTTCTCACCCGATTGCTTCAGAACTGCGACTACGATGTGGAGCGCGCACAGAAGGGTGTGGTCTTCATCGATGAGATTGACAAGATAGCGCGCAAGAGCGACAACCCCTCCATCACACGAGATGTAAGTGGCGAGGGTGTGCAGCAGGGACTTCTGAAACTGCTTGAAGGCTCTACAGTGCTTGTGCCCCCTAACGGCGGCCGNAAGCATCCGGAGCAGAAGATGATAGCAGTCGACACCAAAAATATTCTCTTTATATGCGGTGGCGCTTTCGACGGCATCGAGCGCAAGATAGCCTCGCGTCTCAATACCCATGTGGTAGGCTACGGTCACGATGAAGGCACACGCAAGCGTCAGCGAGAGAATCTCATGCGTTACGTGATGCCCTCCGATTTAAAGAGCTTCGGCCTCATCCCCGAGATCATCGGCCGTCTGCCGGTGCTCACAAGTCTGGAGCCGCTCGACAAAACAGCACTNCGCAATATATTGACAGAGCCGAAGAATGCCATAGTACGTCAGTACAAGAAGCTCTTCTTGCTCGACGGCGTAGAACTTGAATTCAGCGACGATGCCCTCGACCTTATAGTCGACAAGGCGATAGAGTACAAACTCGGAGCTCGCGGTCTCCGCTCGATAGTGGAGACAGTGATGGTAGACGCTATGTTTGAGGTTCCGTCCAATCCGGTAAAGAAATTTACCGTCGACGCCGGNTATGTGCAGGAGAAACTTGAGAAAGCTCACTTCGAGAAGACAAAAATTGCTGAATAACATAGNNTGACAGCATAAAAACCGACCCATTGCGGGTATGAAATGATAGCGGGAGCCCCCTTCGGAAGGAGCGGGGCTCCCGATTTTTTTATTCAAGAGAGATGCGGGATATTGTTTATATCAGGAAAATTTTTTAATTTTGTATAAACAATCTCTTAACCTCAAATTCATGGCTGACATCAAAGCGATACATGAAGCGTTGAAATATAATTTCGGCTTCGACAACTTCAAAGGCAATCAACAGGAAATAATCTCCAGTCTGCTCGACGGGGAGGATGTCTTTGTATTAATGCCTACGGGAGGGGGAAAATCCCTGTGTTACCAGCTTCCGGCACTAATGTCGGAGGGGACCGCCATAGTGGTCTCCCCACTTATCGCCTTGATGAAAAACCAGGTAGACGCTATGCGCAATTACGGGGAGGATGACGGGATCGCCCACTTCCTTAATTCATCGCTCAACAAGGCAATGACCGACAAGGTGAAGGCCGATGTCATGTCAGGGCGTACGAAGCTTCTGTATGTGGCTCCGGAATCGTTTACCAAAGAGGAGAACATTGCGTTCATGAGGCAGATGAAGATATCGTTCTACGCAGTAGATGAGGCGCACTGTATCTCCGAATGGGGACACGATTTCCGGCCGGAATACAGACGGATCCGCAACATGATCAATGCGATAGGTGTGCGTCCTTTGATAGCTCTGACAGCCACAGCCACGCCNAAAGTGCAGCACGACATCCAGAAGAATCTCGGGATGCTCGATGCNCANGTNTTCAAAAGCAGCTTCAACCGCTCCAATCTCTATTACGAGGTGCGGCCGAAGACAAAGGATGTAGACCGCGATATAATACGTTTCATCAAAGGGAACGCAGGGAAATCGGGCATCATCTACTGCCTGAGCCGTAAAAGGGTGGAGGAACTCGCGGAGACGTTGAGGCTTAACGACATACGGGCATTGCCATATCATGCAGGGATGGACACCATGACACGGTCTGACAATCAGGATGCTTTCCTGCATGAGAANGTTGATGTGATAGTGGCTACNATAGCATTCGGGATGGGGATAGACAAGCCGGACGTNAGGTATGTGATACATTATGACATTCCCAAGAGTCTTGAGGGNTATTATCAGGAGACCGGTCGTGCCGGCCGCGACGGAGGGGAGGGGCGTTGCATAACGTTCTATACAAACAAAGATCTTCAGAAACTCGACAAACTGATGCAGAGCAAGACGGCATCCGAACAGGAGATAGGACGACATCTCCTGGCGGAGACAGCCGGATATGCCGAGTCGTCGGTGTGTCGACGAAAAATACTCTTACATTATTTCGGTGAGCAATATCACGCAGAGAACTGCGGCAATTGCGACAATTGTTTAAATCCAAAAACACGAGTGGAAGCAAAAGATGAACTTTGCGCCGTCATAGAGACGGCGATTGCACTGAAACAGAAATTCAATCCTGACTATCTGGTGAATGTAATGATTGGCCGTGCCACCGACGAGGTGCGCTCGCACGGCCATGAGGAGATCGAGGAATTCGGTTGTCTCCAGGGTGCTGATGAAAAGACACTTGCGACAGTAATACGTCAGGGAATATTGGAGGGATATCTTGAGAAAGATGTCGAGAATTACGGCATAATCCATGTNACGGCAAAAGGGAAGAAATATCTCAAGCGTCCNACCTCCTTCAAGATCGTGGAAGACNACGACTTCAGCGNGTCGGAGATAGAGACCNANTACAAAGGTGGCGCGGCGTGTGTGGCCGACCCTGTGCTCTATTCGATGCTGAAGGATCTTCGGAAGAAGATGGCCAAGAAGAGCAATCTTCCNCCTTATGTTATNTTCCAGGATCCGAGCCTCGAAGCTATGGCCACCACNTATCCCATCACACTCGANGAACTCGCCAATATAGCNGGCGTAGGNGCAGGTAAGGCGAAGAGATANGGCCAGGAGTTTGTGGATCTCATCAAGCTTCATGTGGTGGAAAACGAGATCGAGCGTCCGGAGGATATACGNGTGCGTTCAGTAGCCAACAAGAGCAAATTGAAGATCTCCATCATCCACAGCATCGACCGGAAGATCGACCTTGAGGAGCTTGCCGAAAGCAAGGGCCTTGAGTTCGGCGAGCTGATCGACGAGCTTGAGGCGATAGTGGATGCAGGAACGAAAATCAACATCGATTACTTCCTCAATGAGATCATGGACGAGGACCATGAGCTTGACATCATNGATTTCTTCAAGGAGAGTCAGGAGGANGACCTTGAGGCTGCCATACAGGAGCTCGGNGATGAGTTCACAGAGGAGGAAATCCGCCTTGTGAGGGTGAAATTTCTCTCCGAAATGGGCAATTGATGTATCGGGGTATAATTTTCAGCATATTGCAACGTTATGATACATAGCCGGGGGAGGGAGCGATAACTCCAATAATGACTCCGGGGAAATATCATAAACCAAAAAAAAGAAACAACTAACCTCTCTACAATAATGAAGAATAAGATTCTTGTGGGAGCCGGATTGTCAGCATGTGCGTTGGCCTGGGCTGCGAAAGACCCGGTGATCATGACCGTCAACGGCATTGACGTCCCTAAATCGGAATTTGAATACCTTTATCATAAAAACAGCCAGCAGCAGCTGGCTCCGCAGCCGCTTGAGGAATATGCCGAGATGTTCAAGGTGTATAAACTGAAAGTGGCCGACGCGAAGGCAGCCGGAATNGACACGACGGCCAAGTTCCGCAAAGAGATGGAGCAATACCGCAGAGAGCTCGCCCAGCCGTATCTCACGGATTCGCTCTTCATCAACCGCCTTGTGGCCGAAGCGGCCGAGAGGGGGAAAGAGGAGGTCGAGACAAGCCATATAATGATCTTCAAGAGTCGCGACGCCGCCGAGAACCGTCGCAACCGTCAGCGACTCGACAGCATNCGCACCGCGATTATCAACGGTGAGGATTTCGGAGAGATGGCTCTCAAATTNTCAGGCGACAAAGGAGCACAGCAGAACAAAGGGAATCTCGGCTGGCTTGTGGCCAACCGTTATCCNTANNCTTTCGAGAAGATGGCCTATGACACACCCGAAGGTGAAATCTCTGAAGTATTCGAGACTCCGGTNGGCTATCATATAATNAAGACAGGCGCACGCCGTNCGGCCAAGGGGAAAGTNCACGCCTCNCACATCATGAAGATGGCGCGTGCCAANGCCTCTGAGGCAGAGAAAGCGAAAGCCCGCAGAGAGATCGACTCCCTCTACAATATAGTGAAAGCCGATCCCTCGAAATTCGCGGAGATAGCAAAGAGTAATTCCGACGACAAAGGTTCGGCACAGAGAGGAGGGGAGTTGCCCCTCTTCGGGCCGGGAGAGATGGTGCCGGAATTTGAGCAGGCAGCGTTTGCGCTTGCCGACGGAGAGATATCGGCGCCTGTTCAGAGTATGTATGGCTGGCATATCATCTACCGTACCGGGGGTAAGGGCGCACCCACAGCCGAGGAGTTGCGTCCCGAGCTTCTGCGTCGCTTCCAGGCCCCTCAGGATGGCCGTGATGTAGTGATACGCGACCATGAGCGCGAGCGTCTTGCCACCAAACACAAGGCCCGTGTAAACGAGAAGACGGTGACNACACTCAAGCAGCTCGCTGCCGGAGGTATCGACTCTCTCTATCAAGATAAACTCGCCGCNGCTCCGTATGCAGAGATGACCCTGTTGGAAATCGGTAAGAACAGATATCCTGTGGCTGAATTCGCCTCAGGAGTGGCCATGCTTACCGCCCCCGACGGAGAGGCAGCCGCCGAGATGATAGACAGCGCGGTAGATAACTTCCTTTACACCACACTTGTGAAAGAGGAGGAGGACTGGCTCTACGCCAACAATGCCGACTACCGCAACCTGCTCAACGAATATCGCGACGGCAGTCTTCTTTATGAGGTGAGTGTGCAGAAGGTATGGGACAAGGCCGCTAAAGACAAAGAGGGTCTTGCCCGCTATTTCGACGAACACAAAAACAACTACAGCTGGACCACTCCTCACGCAAAAGGTATATTGGTTCAGGCCAAGAGCGATTCCATAGCCGGNCTCATCAAGAGCCGTATGGATGAGATTGCATCCGACTCCATCATTCCCAAGATCCGTAAGGAATTCAAGGGTAAGGCTCATATTGAGAAGGTGCTTGTGGAGCAGGGTTCGAATCCAATGGTCGACAATCTTGTATTCGGTGGTCCGGAGCCCAAGCCATCGGCCAATTATCCCTCTTTCTTCATCTACAATCCAAAGGTATTGATGAGTCCGGAGGAGGTAAACGATGTACGCGGAGCCGTGACGGGGGACTATCAGACAGAACTCGAGACAATATGGGTAGACGGTCTGAAATCCAAATATCCTGTCAAGGTCAATGAGAAAGAACTGAAAAAGATAAAATAATGACTTCCGATTCCCGCTCATCCATCCTACGGATCCTCACTGCGGCGGCAATGCCAATGTTGCTGTGCGGCTCCGGATGCAAAGGCCGGGGGAGTGAGAATCCGGATGCAAACACATTGCTTGTGGCGGGCGATTCGGCCCTTACTCTCAGAGATGTGGTGGCACGTATCCCCACCGGCCTTCCGGAGGCCGACAGCGCAGCCTTGTTCGACAGAATCGTTGAAGACTGGATCGAGGGTATGGTGCTGACAGAACTGGCCAAGGAGAAACTCTCCGACTTCAGCGAGATAGAGAGGAGAGTGAATCACTATCGCAACCGTCTGATAGTTTCGGAATATCTCTCGAGGGTGAGCCGGAGCAAGAGCAGCACACCACCGGCCGACAGTATCAGAGCCTTTTATGAGGCACATCGGAAGGAGATGCTGGCAGAACGCCCTCTCGTAAAGGGTCTGTTTCTGAAAATCTCCTCGCAGATGCCGGGTCTTTCACAGATAAGGAGCTTCATGGAGAGAGCCGACGACAAGAGCATTGACGAACTTGAGCGTATCTATGCCTCCGACGCGATACAGTATGAATATTTCGCCACGACGTGGATCGACTGGCAGAGCATNGCGGAGCAGATACCTTACCGTTTTTATGATGCAGATGCCTTTGTGGCCTCCACGCGCGATTTCGAGACTGAGGCCGACGGTATGGTCTATCTTCTCCATATATCCGACTATCTCCCCTCGGGGAGTGAGCTCCCTTTTGAGTTTGCGGCGCCGAGAATAGAGTCTATGCTTGAGCAGCGGTCGATAGGGAACTATGAACGGAGACTCATAGACCACCTTGTGAGGAAAGCTGTGGAGGAGGGCGACCTCCGGGGAATCGGCTACGATCCCCTGACGCGCAGGATACGTCAGGATGGTGTAAAACCAGAGAAAAAGAAAGAGAAAGATGAGAAATAGAAAAATTATCTTGCCGGCGCTGGCCATTGCGGCCCTTTCGGCGGTCTATGCGGTGGCGCAGCCATCGAAGAATGTTATCGATGAGGTTGCGTGGGTAGTCGGCGATGAGGCGATTTTCCGCTCCGACATCGAGGAGATGTATCAGCAGCTCCGTTCAGAGGGGGAGGTGCTCCCCGGCGATCCATACTGTGTATTGCCCGAGCGTATCGCCGTAGAGAAACTCTATCTCCATCAGGCGAAGATCGACACCATAGAGGTGCCGGAAAGTTCCGTCAATTCAAATGTCGACCAGAGAATCAATTATTTTATCGCCAATCTCGGATCGAAAGAGAAGGTGGAGGAGTATTTCCGCAAGTCGCTTCCCCAACTCCGCGAGAGTCTGCGTGAGTTCACACGCAACAATTACACCATCTCCGAAGTGCAGAAAGAGCTAACCAAGGATATAAAGGCCACACCCAACGAGGTCAGGAAATTCTTCGATGCCCTTCCTGCCGACAGTATCCCGTATGTGCCACTTCAGGTTGAGACCCAGATCATCACCCTTAATCCAAATGTCCCCCGTCAGGAGGTAGAGGATGTAAAGGCACGTCTGAGGGATTATGCCGACCGTGTCAACCGCGGAGAGGCAGATTTCTCCACACTCGCCATCATGTACAGCGAGGATGGGAGCTTCATGCAGGGAGGAGAGCTCGGATTCCACGGAAGAGGGGAGTGGGTGCCTGAATTTTCCAATGTGGCATTCAATCTCAGCGATCCCAAGAAGGTGTCGCGCATTGTGGAGACAGAATACGGCTACCATATCATCCAGCTTATTGAGAAACGTGGCGACCAGGCCAACGTGCGCCATATCCTGCTCACTCCCAAAGTGAGCTCAAAAGACCTTAAGGATGCCACGAGCCGACTCGACTCCATCCGCAAGGAGATAATCGGCGGCGCTATCCCGTTTGACGAGGGTGCCCGATTCATTTCTCAAGATAAGGATACCCGCAACAACAGAGGTATCATGATGAACCAGAACAACGGAAGCAGCAGATTCCAGATGGAGGAGCTTCCCCCGCAGATAGCCGCTCGTGTGGAGAAGATGAATGTGGGCGATATAAGCGAGGCTTTCGTGATGAAAGATCCCAAAAGGAACAAGGATATCGCGGTCATCGTGCGCCTCACCAACCGAATCGAGGGACACCGGGCAAATCTTTCCGACGACTATCATATGCTCAAGGAGATATACGAGAACCATAAGAAACAAGAGGTGCTCAGGGAATGGGTGGAGAAGAAGATAAAAGACACCTATGTGAGAATCGAGGATGGATGGAACAACTGCGACTTCCGCTATAGCGGATGGGTAAAATGATGGGAATCGATTTACGACATAGACCTTACAGACTCGCCGTCGCCCTCTCTGTGGCGGCGGCTGGTTTTGTTGTTGACATAGGGTTGCAGGCCCTCGCGCAACAGGCAAGGAGGCAGGAGGCGATGAAGAGGGAGGAGAATTTCAATCGTCCGGAGCCCACACGACCCATACGTCCGGAAATTCCGGATGCCAACCGCTACCAGCAGGACAAGATATTCCTTGAATATGCCGATAGCCTTTTCAAGGTGGAGACCCGCGACACTGTGCAGCGCCAGATAGTGAAAGGGAACGTGAAGTTCCGTCAGGCAGGAATGTGGATGTATTGCGACTCAGCGTATTACTATCCCGATCTCAACTCACTCGACGCCTTCGGAAACGTCAAGATGGAGCAGGGTGACACACTCTTTGTCTATGCCGACAAACTCTTCTATGAGGGCAACGACCGTATGGCACGTCTGAAGAACGGACCGAGCCGCCCCAAGGTGAAGCTCATCAACCGCGATGTGACCCTCACCACCGACAGCCTTGACTATTCAATCGCGATGGAGCTCGGATGGTANAGCAAATGGGGAACAATTGACGACAAGGTGAACACCTTGACCTCATTATATGGTGAATACTCCCCCGGCACCAAGAATGCCGACTTCTACCATGACGTGGTGCTTGTGAACAACAAGGATGGCTACACGATGCTCACCGACACCCTGCATTACAACACGGACACCCACATAGCCCGTATTGAGAGCAAGACAGAGATTCAGGGAGCAAACGACACCATCATCACCACAAACGGATTCTACAACACCGACCTCGGTAATGCGGAACTGCTGTCGCGCTCGATCATTATACATCGGGATTCAAACAACAATGTCACGACACTCGAGGGGGATTCGATCATCTATGACAATGTCACCCGTATCAGCCGGGCATATATGTTCCGCTCCCCGCTCAAGCATCCGCTGCCGATGGTGATCACCGACACCACGCACAATATGACCCTTATCGGGGGATTCGGTCTTTACAACGACTCGACGCAGGAGGCCCTTGCCACGGAATATCCTCTGCTTATGGAGTATTCGCAGGGGGATACACTCTTCCTTAGAGCCGACACCATCAAGACCTTTATCGTACGCGAGATGGTGGCAGCCAGCCGACGCTGGACAGCATCGGGATTCCCTGAGAAAGATGGGAAAATCATACTGAGTGCAAAAGATGGTGTGATATGGACCGACGATGGATTCTTTACAGTGGAGGCCCCTTTGGCAAAGCTACCGATGACCCTTCTTGAGGCNGCTGCTCCNAAGAGAGCTCCCAAACCGGAGCCGAGTNAGGTTCCGACTCTGCCCGAACCGCTCAACCCGATGACGGAGCTTCGCGACGGGCTCGCTGAAGCGGGTCTTGACTCTCTTCCCTCCTCNCTGATCGAACTCCCCGGGGGGGAGGTAGAGATACCGGAGAGAGACTCCATCCCGATGGTGGAGAGGGAATTCCATGTGGCCCAGGCCTACCATAGAGCCCGCTTCTTCAAGCAGGATATCCAGGGTGTGGCCGACTCCATGATATTCGTGGAGAGAGACTCCATGATGTTCATGTTCCGCAAACCGATAGTGTGGAGTGGTGAACGTCAGGTGACAGGCAACCGAATNGATGTACACTTCAACGACTCTACCGCCGACTGGGCACTCCTTCCCGAGTCGGGAATGTTGTCGGAGCTCGTCGACGAGGACTTCTACAATCAGCTGGCAGGTAAGAAACTTTTCGCCACNTTCGCCAACCAGACTCTGAAAAATCTCGAGGTGTCGGGTAATGTGGAGACAATATTCCTTCCGCAGGAGAGCGACTCCACCTTCAACCGTCTTGTGGCCGCTGAAAGCTCCTATCTCTCCATGCAGATGAACGACGGCCAGATGGAGAAACTGAAGATGTGGCCCGAAGTGAGCGGCACTGTCACACCGATCTTCCTTGTGAAGCGTCAGCAGCAATATCTCCAGCAGTTCCACTGGTGGGGGAGTCTGCGGCCGGTAAGAGAGAGGATAGGCAACCGCTGGCGATGGGACGATAACCTGGGTGAGGTGCCGGAGGATCTGGATGCTTATTTCCTTGCTCCGAGCGATTTCACGGCGCCCAAATCATTCCCGGCAAATCGTCCGCTCCCTTCAGAGCCGGCACGTCCTTCAGAGCCGGCGCAACCATCCGAACCGGCGCAGCCATCNGAGGAGGAGTCGGCAACCGAGGAGACAACTTCGGAACCTGAAAACGTATCACAGTAAAAACGCGCAAGAAATGTCTGACGTAATCAAGCTACTTCCCGATTCCGTGGCCAACCAGATTGCCGCCGGAGAGGTGATCCAGCGTCCGGCCTCCGTCATAAAGGAACTCGTAGAGAATGCCGTCGACGCCGGAGCGACAGATATACGCATCTTCATAAAGGATGCCGGGAGAACTCTTATCCAGGTTGTAGACAACGGACGAGGTATGAGCGAGACCGATGCCCGGATGGCGTTCGAACGGCATGCCACCTCCAAGATCAGAGAGGCCGACGACCTCTTCTCCCTTCACACCATGGGTTTCCGTGGCGAGGCTCTCCCNTCCATCTGTGCCATATCGCAGGTGGAGCTGAAGACCCGCACGGATGAGAGTCCGCTCGGCACAAGACTTGTGATCAACGCGACAAAGGTGGAGGAGCAGGAACCATGTACCTGCGACCGTGGAGTGAACATCATGGTGAAGAACCTCTTCTTCAATGTGCCGGCACGCCGGAAATTTCTGAAAAGCGACAATGTGGAGCTCTCCAACATCATGCGCGAGTTCGAGCGTCTTGCATTGGTCAACAACCACATCCGGATGAGTATCGACACCGGCTCGAGAGTGCTCGACCTCCGTGCCGGAACATTCAAGCAGCGAATCTCAGATATCTGGAAAAACAATCTCGACCTGCATCTATTGCCCATAGAGGTAGACACGTCGCTGATAAAGATCTCGGGATATGTAAGCCGTCCGGAGTTTGCCCGGCGCCGTAACCCTCTGCAGTATCTTATAGTGAACGGCCGCAACATGCGCCATCCCTACTTCCATAAGGCGATAATGAACTGTTTCGAGTCGCTTATCGCTCCCGATACTCAACCCTGTTACTTTCTGAAATTTACTGTTGATCCCTCCAGTATAGACGTTAATATACATCCTACGAAAAATGAGATAAAATTCGAATACGAACAGGATATATGGCCTATACTTCAGGCCTCTGTCAAAGCTGCGTTGGGTAAGTACGGAGCAGTCCCCTCCATAGACTTCAACAGCGACGTTCTCCCTGTGGATCCATTGCCTATGGGAGTGTCGCCGGAGAGGCCGACTCTTGATATCCCCGATGGATACAATCCCTTCGAGATAGAGCGTCGCGACAGAGAGGAGGAGTTAAGGAACTTCAGTTCCGGAGAATACAACCCATTCGGCTCCGGGTCAGGTTCCTGCCCGACCTTCCGCCCGGCCTCTTCCCGTAGAGAGGAGAGAGTGAACCGTAATTGGGACAGCCTGTATGCCGATTTCATGCGTCGCACAAGGGGGGAGGCAGATCCCGTGGAGCCGGAGAGGGGTGGCGAGGATATTTTCCCCGAGCCTGAGGCAGTGCCTGAAGAGCCGATACTTCCGGAGATGGAGGAGAGTGGTCAGCCCGGAGCGATATGCATGCAGCACGCATTGCGCTACATCATCACCACTTCACGCGAAGGACTGATAATCATCGATCAGCACCGTGCCCATGTCAAGATTCTTTACGAGGAGTATCTGAGAAGGATAAGTCAAGGCGAACAGGTGGCGCAGGGTATGATGTTTCCTGAATCCATAGAGCTTGATCCGGAGCATCAGGCTGCCCTCAGGGAAGTTGAGGAGGAGCTCGTGAGGCTCGGATTCACNTTGGAATATCTTGAGGAGGATCGCTGGCAGATCGTTACGGTTCCCGCTATGGTGCGTGATTCAGATGTGCGCGACATTGTGTNCCGCATACTTGATTCGGTATGTGAAGACAGCGTGAAATATGGCGAGGAGGGTGAAGTAGGGAAGGATATGCTCGGCAAGATGGCATTGGTGATGGCGAGGTCGGCGGCTATACAGGGTGGAAGAAAACTCACGGCCGANGAGATGGAGCATCTTATAGGAGAGCTCTTCTCATTGCCNGATCCCTCCTACACACCAAACGGCAATCCNGTG
The DNA here is from genome assembly GCA_014801605.1 of Bacteroides sp. GTDB lineage: Bacteria > Bacteroidota > Bacteroidia > Bacteroidales > Muribaculaceae > Lepagella. The sequence goes on along the minus strand of JAAVDU010000015.1, from coordinate 54,503 downwards.
TATACAGTGCTTGATCCGCAGCGTCTTGAATCACTTCTGCGATAATGAAGAAAGAGGGTAGACATACTCTAAAACCAGCTTAACAATAAGTTATGGCAAAAACAGAATATATAGAGAAAAACCGGGAATGGCTCAGACAGAAACAGCAGGAACCCGGAGTGATCATGCTTGATAAAGGTGTATGCTACAAACCGTTGAAGAGGGGTAACGACAAGCTCCCTTCNCCTACCCGNAGCAGTGTGGTGACGGCCCACTATACNGGGAAGACCATCAACGGNAAGACATTCGACAGCAGCCGAGGGGGTGTGGCGCCTGCGTTCAGGCTCCGCGATCTTATANCCGGCTGGATAATAGCTATGCAGAAGATGCATCCCGGCGACAAGTGGGAGGTATATATCCCTGCTGAGCAGGCCTACGGNAAGATGAACCAACCNGGCATACCCGGAGGCTCCACACTGATATTCGAGATAGAGCTGATAGGGGTGGCGTGACATCAGTCTCAAGCTGAATATAAACCAAAGTATGTGCAGAAGCGTTAAATAGGCATACGGATTCTTTCCGTAAGATAATTTTATTAACAGATTCCTTAATTTGATTATGATTATGAAAAAGTTAATACTCGCTTCAGCATTAGTGGCTCTCGGAGCTACGGGAGCATATGCGNAACATGCAGGNCAGTTCGGTATAGGNTTGAATATGGGTGTGCAGCCCGTAATCGAGGGGGATGGTAGNCCCACAAACTTCCTTTTAGGTGGTCGTTTTCAGTACTCCGCTACCGATCTTATCCGTCTCAACCTTGATTTGAACGGAGGTTTCGAGGATAANCATACAAGCACATTCACCGCTACNGCCAATGTGAACTTCATGGTTCCCCTTGCCCAGGGTTTCTATCTCTATCCNACGGCAGGGCTTGGTATCGGTAATATCCACACCTCANTCGGAGACTTCAGTGACAACGCTTCAAGATTTGTATTCAACATCGGTCTTGGNGGTGAATACGAGTTCAACCGCAACTGGGCNGCCGGTCTTGAGTTCAAGTATCAGTATATGAAAGATTACGGTGCNCTTCCCGTATTCCTGAACGTATCGTATAAGTTCTGAGAAACTCCGAGCGACGTGTAGTATACCGTTGAAAAGAAATGACACGGCCTCATCGGNNNNTTACCGATGAGGCCGTGTCGCGTCTNTNATACAGGGGTTTATAGCNCCCTTAACCAATCACCCCGATCATATTCAGAAGAATGAGGAATATGGCTGCCGGACATATCCAGCGAAGGAATATTNTGAGGATNTTGAGGAGACGGAAACGATGGACGCCACCGTTGGTGAATTCATCCTTCAGCATTCTCTTCTTGATCATCCAGCCGGCGAAGAGGGAACAGATCATACCACCGACAGGGAGAAAGATGTTGGAGGAGAGATAGTCAAAGAGGTTGAAGAGGGTCATCCCTCCGATAAGGAAGTTTTTCAACGGGCCGAAGCTCAGTGCACACAAGAGACCACCGGTAAGAGAGATGGCTGAGGAGAGTATGGTGGCCTTCCGGCGGCTCATATGCTTCTCCTCGCAGAAGAATGTTATACTGATCTCGCTCATCGATACAGTCGACGTGATGGATGCCAGAAAGAGGAGGAGGAAGAAAAGNGACGACCAGACTATACCGCCNGGGAGTTGAGAGAATATGGTAGGAAGCACCTCAAACACAAGAGTAGGGCCTGCTGATGGGGAGAANCCGAAAGAGAATACTGCCGGGAATATGATGATTCCCGATAGAATAGCCACTGCAGAGTCAAGAAGGGCGGTAGTGACCGCAGTGCGGTAAAGGCGTGTCTCCTTGGTGAAATAGCTTGCATAAGTCATCATCCCCCCCAGCCCGAGACTTAGTGAGAAGAAGGCCTGACCGAGCGCTCCAAGAATTACCGAAGGTGTGAGTTTTGAGAAATCGGGAGAGAAAAGGAACTTCACCCCTTCGTTGAATTTGGGCATAGTCATGGAGTTGATGCAGAAAGCCACAAGGAGTACGAAAAGGAGAGGCATGAGAATATTGGAAGCACGTTCAATCCCCTTTGTGACTCCGCCCAGCAGGATAAACAGATTGCAGAAGAGGAACACAACTGTCCAGACCACCGGACGCCAGCCCGTGGTGAGGTCGGAGAATTGAGAATGTCCGGTTGTGGTGGCACTGAAATCGAGCTGTCCGGTGACGGAAGATATGAAATACTCTACGGTCCATCCCGCCACTACAGAATAGAAACTGAGAATCATTAGAGAGGCAACGATTCCGATATATCCGCTCCAATGCCAGATTCCTTTAGGCGCCAGACTTCGGTAGGCACCGAAGATATTGGAGCGTGTGGCTCTGCCGATGCAGAATTCCGCGCAGAGCACAGGCACACCCAGCAAAAACACGAAAAGCATATAACATAGGAGGAAAGCTCCTCCACCGTGTACCCCCGCTTCATAGGGGAAACGCCAGATATTACCAAGACCTACGGCGGAGCCCACAGTGGTGGCTATGGCGGCGAATTTCGTAGCGAAAACCGCCCTTTCATTGTTGTTCCGGTTCATTTCGGGAAAAAAGTGACAAAATTTAGGGTAAAAGTTTGGAGTCGGCAGGTTGCGACCGAATCCGAATAAACAAGGGTTACATACTTACTGCGATGCCGATGATTCACCGGTAGGTATATCTAAGAGGTGAAAAGAATCACAGATGGTAAGGATGACTGCAAAATTACAAAATATCGGTGATTTGGCAGACTGATTTTAGAAATATTATTAATATTTTGGTCTGTTTTTAAATAAATTTTAAACAAAAATACTTAACTTTGCGTCTTATAAGATTTTCACAGGCTGAATTTCCACTATGTCGACCGATATTGCATCCGGGTGGCATCTTTACGACCGCATCGGGATTCCGACCTCGGCCGGAGAGAGGAGATCCGGATGATTAGAAGCCGGGAAAGGGGAGGAAACTACATTCCCGGCGGGAGATAGTCAACAGTCAAAAAAGGTAAAAAAGTCAAGATAAAAGAAGGATGAAAAAGGAAACAAAGGCGATTCATACCCCATACAGGCGCCGAGACGCTTTCGACGCGTTGCAGATGCCGGTCTATAATGCTCTGGCATTCGAGTTTGACAACGCAGACATCATGGCAGATGCTTTTTGCGGACGAATAGACGCACCTGATTATTCACGCGTGCTCAATCCGAGTGTGACCCATTTCGAGGACCGTATAGCGGCCGTCACAGGGGCTAAAGAGGTGAGTGCTTTCTCTTCCGGCATGGCTGCCATAAGCGCTATGCTCATGTCGACAGCAGAGGCCGGAAAGAATATCGTCAGCTCGCGCCACATGTTTGGCAATACTTACCTTCTCATCACTTCCACATTGAAGAGATTAGGCGTGGAGGCAAGACTTTGCGACCTTACCGACCCTTCGCAGGTAGAGAAGCTGGTGGATAAAGATACCTGCTGCATATATCTGGAGACAGTAACCAATCCCCAGATGGAGGTGGCCGACGTGAGGGAGCTGGCACGGATAGCACGTGCACACGGCATCCCTTTGATAGCCGATACTACCGTAGTGCCCTTCACCCAGTTTGACGCCGAGGCGATCGGAATAGATTTCCAGGTGGTATCGACGACCAAGTACGTTTCAGGGGGTGCTACATCATTAGGGGGAGTCATAATAGATTACGGTCATTTCCCCGAGATCTCCACGAGAATCAAGAAAGAGATGGTGTTCAATCTCGGAGCATATATGAATCCGCAGGTGGCATATATGCAGACACTCGGTCTGGAAACCCTACAGGTGAGATATGAACGTCAGGCCGACTCCGCGCTGAAGATCGCCGGGAAGCTGAAGAATACTCCGGGAGTCAGGAAAGTGGGTTATCCGGGTCTCCCCGATGATCCGGGCCACGAACTCTTCAAGGAGTTGTATGGCGACCGCTTCGGAGCCATGATTACCTTCGACCTTGAAGATGGAGAGGCCTGCAAGAAGTTTATTAACGCTCTTCAGCTTGTGCACAGGGCCACCAACCTGTTTGATAACCGTTCGCTGGCAATACACCCCGCGAGCACTATCTTCGGTCCCCTCACACCNGAGACCCGGCGAGAGATGGATGTACTCGACACCACAATCAGACTGTCGGTGGGTCTTGAGGATCCCGACGATATTTATAACGACATAGCACAGGCGATAGAGGTCGCTACCTCCAAATAAGATTCAGAAAATGGCTAAATACAATTTCGATACTGTCATAGAACGTCGTGGAAGCGGGGCGATAAAGACTGATCTGCTTGAAGAGAGATTCGGACGCGCCGACCTTCTCGCAGCCTGGGTGGCCGATATGGACTTCGCGACCCCAGACTTCATACTCGACGATCTCCGCAAGAGGCTCGACCATCCGATTTTAGGATACACCGCCGAACCGGCCGACTACCGACCCTCGATAATCGACTGGGAGAGGAATCTTCACGGCTGGGAGATTGAGCCGGAATGGTTGAGCTACATCCCCGGNATAGTGAAAGGAATCGGGATGGTGATAAATGTATTTACACGTCCCGGTGATAAAGTGGTGATCATGCCACCTGTATATCATCCTTTCCGAATCACCGCCGAACTCAACGACCGAGAGGTGGTGAATGTGGCGCTTAAACCTGATGAGGAGGGGAGATATCATATGGACTTCGAGGCTCTGGAGAACCTTGACGACAAGGGGGGAGTGCTTCTGCTGTCGAATCCCCATAATCCCGGCGGAAGGGTATGGAGCCGCGATGAGCTGGCCCGTCTCGCCGAAATAGCTGAAAGAAAGAATCTCCTTGTGGTGTCCGACGAGATACATGCCGACATGGCCCTATGGGGTAACCGTCACACACCCTTCGCCACCGTGAGCGAGGCCGCAGCGCGCAACAGCATAACATTCGGAGCACCGACAAAGACATTCAATATCCCCGGAGTGGTGAGCTCCTTCTCTGTAGTGCCTGATAAAGGGATTCGCGAGAAGTTCTACGGTTGGTTGACAGCTAATGAATTCGGCGATGCCCCGATATTCTCGCATATAGCAGCCATCTCCGCCTATAGAAAGGGTGAGGAATGGCGTAAGGAGATGTTGGCCTATATAGAGGAAAATATCCGCATGACGGAATCATTCTTCAGTGAAGAGGTTCCCTCAATTAAGGCCCTGCGTCCCGAAGCCTCATATCTTGTGTGGCTCGACTGCCGTAATCTCGGCCTTGACCATGACTCGCTCGTGGATCTCTTTGTCAACAAGGCCCGGGTGGCCCTCAACGACGGAGAGATGTTCGGTCAGGGTGGTGAGGGGTTCATGCGGCTAAATGTGGCTATGCCCCGCGAGAGTCTGCGGGAGGTGCTCGAAAGGATAAAGAGCGCCGTGAGCGAACTTGAGAAATGTGGTGAAAAGGGTGTTGACGTTGAAAAAAGGGAAGTTAAGAAATAATGAAGATCATCGACATCATAAAAAGCAGCACCGAGCCGGTGTTCTCGTTTGAGATACTCCCTCCGCTGAAGGGGAACAGCATATACAAGGTGTATGACATCATCGAGAAACTGAAACGCTTCAATCCACAGTTTGTCAACATCACCTCACACCATAGTGAATATGTCTACAAACCGTTGCCCGACGGGACACACCGGCGTGTGAGCGTTCTCAAACGCCCCGGCACGGTAGCCATAGCGGCCGCTATACAGAACAGGTTCGGGCTCATCCCCGTTCCNCATGTCATATGTAAAGGTTTCTCCCAGGAGGAGACGGAGTATGCTCTTTTNGATCTTAATTTCCTCGGGATCACCAATCTCCTGCTTCTCAGGGGGGACGTGAAAGGGGAGGAGCATCAATCNCCGGANTCGCGCTACCACGANCATGCCGACGGGCTACAGCGTCAGGTNAATCTCTTCAATCAGGGAATCGGACTTGACGANATGAGAATTGAGGGGATCAACACCCCCTTCTCCTACGGCATGGCTTGCTATCCCGAAAAACATGAGGAGGCTCCCAATATGGAATCGGATCTCCATTACCTTAAAAAGAAGGTAGAGAACGGAGCCGACTATCTTATCACCCAGATGTTTTTCGACAATGAGAAGTACTTCTCGTTTGTCGACCGTTGTCGAGNGGCAGGGATAGANGTCCCGATTCTTCCNGGCATCAAACCCATTACACGGAAGGCCCATCTGAATATGCTNCCCAAGGTGTTCCGCAGCGATATCCCCGAGGAGCTTGCATCGCGTATAAGGGAATGCACTACCGACAAAGAGGTGCGCGAGGTCGGAATCGAATGGGGTATAAANCAGGGNAGGGAGCTACTTGACAGGGGTGCTCCGGGAATCCACTTCTATACGATGAGCGCCTCCGACAGTGTGGCTGCAATAGCCGACAAACTCTTTTAAAGGGGGGAGACGGCTAAAAGAATTTTNTCNAGCAGGATATGCCGGGATCACGGCCTATTCGGTTTTATCAGAAATCAAGCAATCTCTATCATATTGGACAGTAAGATCAAAGAAATAACCGGTGAGAGTCTTAGTGAGGCACTGTGCAGGAGAGTTCTTCTCCTGGATGGAGCCATGGGCACGATGATACAGAGGTATTCCCTTTCCGAGGATGATTTCCGCGGAGGACGTTTTGCCTCACATCCGTCGCGCCTCTCCGGATGCAACGATATACTATGCCTGACGGCTCCCGAGAAGATACGTGAAATACACAGGGAATATCTTGAAGCCGGAGCTGATATCATATCCACCAACACTTTTAACGCCAATGCAGTGTCGATGGCCGACTATGGCCTCGACCTCATCCCCGGCCTGATAAGAGAGATCAATGAGGCAGGGGCGAGGCTGGCTGTGGAAGCTGTTGAGAGACATTCCGCAATGCATGAGGGGCACACCGGGCGGAAATTTGTAGCCGGTTCGGTAGGACCTACCAACCGCACTGCCTCAATGAGTCCCGACGTCAGCGACCCGGCGATGCGCAACATCACGTACGACCGCCTCTATGAAGCCTATCTGGAACAGACCCGCGGCCTGATAGAGGGTGGAGTGGACATACTTCTTTTCGAGACAGTGTTTGACACCCTCAATCTAAAGGCAGGACTTGACGCGGCCTCCGAGGCGATGCGTCGCGCAGGGAGAGAGGTACCTGTAATGATATCGGCTACGGTGTCGGACAAGGCCGGACGCACACTCTCCGGACAGACACTGAAAGCATTCATCACATCCATCGGTGATTATCCACATGTGGAGTCGATTTGCTTGAATTGCAGTTTCGGCCCCCCGGGAATCATAACCTATCTTAGGGAGGTGAGCGCTTCGACGCGCCATTTTGTAAGCTGTCACCCCAATGCAGGGTTGCCCAACGCTCTCGGGGAATATGACGAGAGTCCCGACAGATTCGCTGCACATGTGGAGAGGATACTCCAAGAGCGGCTTGTGAATGTAATTGGAGGTTGCTGTGGTACTACTCCTGACCATATCAGGCAACTCCGTTCACTTCTCGACAGGGATGAAAACGACACTCCCCGTGTAGCTCCTGAGATTCCCGATGCCCTGCGGGTGTCGGGACTGGAGACCGTGGAAATGCTCCCCGGCTCGATGTTCGTCAATGTAGGGGAGCGTTGCAACGTGGCCGGAAGTAGGAAATTCCTCCGTCTGATTAAGGAGGGTGACTTCGAGACCGCCGTGAAGATAGCGGCCGATCAGGCCGAGGCAGGGGCGATGATGCTCGATATCAATATGGACGACCCCCTGCTTGATGCCCGGGCAGCCATGGAGCGCTTTATCCGCTACATAGAGTCTGATCCTGACATAGCCCGTCTTCCGGTGATGGTTGACTCCTCGCAATGGGATGTAGTGGAGACAGCCCTCAAGAATCTTCAGGGAAAGAGCATAGTCAACTCCATCTCTTTGAAGGAGGGGGAGGAGAGTTTCNTNGAGAANGGGAGGATGATAAGGCGTCTTGGCGCGGCAGTGATAGTCATGGCCTTCGACGAGGAGGGCCAGGCCGACACATTNGAACGCAAGATAGCTATATGCCGGAGGGCCTACGCCCTTCTTACGGANCGATGCGGNTTCCCGGCCGACGANATAATATTTGACGTGAATATCATGGCTGTGGCCACCGGAATCGAAGAGCATGACCGCTATGGAATTGACTTTATAAGAGCCGTGGAATGGATAAAGGNGAATCTTCCGGGAGCACGCACCAGCGGAGGGGTGAGCAATCTCTCATTCGCTTTCCGTGGAAAGAATGCCCTCCGGGAGGCTATGCATGCAGTGTTTCTGTATCATGCGATACGTGCCGGACTTGATATGGCTATCGTAAATCCCTCCTCGGCGGTGACTTATGAGGATATCGATCCTACGCTCCGTGCCCTTATAGAGGATGTGGTGCTTGCCCGACGCCCTGAGGCCCCGGGAGAGCTGGCAGCATATGCCGCCGGAGCCGATACATCAACCGCTAAGGGGGAGAACTCCCGACAACGCGACATGAGCGTNGATGTGGCGGAANGACTCTCGACTGCATTGGTGAANGGAGACTCCACATATCTTGCGGAAGATCTTGATGAAGCGGTGGGTGCCCTCGGATCGGCAGTGGCAGTCATCGAGGGGCCGCTGATGGCCGGCATGAACCGGGTAGGAGATCTCTTCGGAGAGGGGAAGATGTTCCTCCCTCAGGTAGTGAAGAGCGCACGCACTATGAAACAGGCTGTAGACCATCTAAGTCCGCTGATGGAGAAGGAGAATGCCGGAGAGGGATCGGCGAAAGCCGGGAAAGTCGTATTCGCCACTGTGAAAGGTGATGTGCACGACATAGGCAAGAATATATGCTCAATAGTGCTGGCATGCAACAACTATGAGGTGATCGATCTCGGTGTGATGGTGCCTGCGGAGAGGATAGTGGAGACTGTGAAATCGGAAAATCCCGACCTTTTATGTCTCTCAGGTCTGATCACCCCCTCCTTGTCAGAGATGGTGAATATCGCAAAGGCACTGAAAGCAGAGAATATAAAGGTACCTATCCTTGTGGGGGGAGCAACTACCTCGCGTCTTCACACCGCACTCAAGATCGCTCCCGAATATGAGGGTCCTGTGGTGCATGTGGTAGATGCTTCGCAGAATCCTCTTGTGGCATCACGTCTGCTCAACGACTCTACGGCAGAGAGCTATCTCAGAGAATTGAATGAGGAATATAACGGTATGGTGGCCGACTATAATTCCAAGCACCGGACTTTTATCCCGCTTTCCGAAGCCAGGGAGAGGGGAGAGAAACGAAGAATCGGGTTAAAACCCTCACCCGCTCCGGTCGGAGTGGAGCCGGAACACCCGCTTTGGGTTGAGCTCCCCTTGGAGGAGATAATCCCACTTGTCAACATGAAGATGCTGCTTCATGCATGGAGAGTGAAGCCCGGGAGCGAAGAGGGTGAGCGTCTTGTAGAGGATGCTGAGAGGCTGCTGAGGAATATTGCCGACAGCGGCAGGTTTGACGGCAAGAGTGTGATTATGTTCTATGATGCACGTTCCGAAGGCGACGATATCCTGATAGGGGAAACAAGACTGCCGATGCTCAGACAGCAGACCTCCGGCAGCGACTCCCTTTCAGTGGCTGATTTTGTGACCGCNGACGGCAATGACTGCATAGGGGTATTTGCCGTGACAGCCGGAAGATATCTTATAGATGAGGCTGAGCGTCTGCGCAAAGAGGGTGACGACTATAACGCCCTTCTGCATCAGACCGTGGCCGACCGTCTGGCCGAGGCCTCCTCGGAATGGCTTCACGCCAAGGTGAGAAGAGATATCTGGGGCTATGCTCCTGAGGAGAATCTCTCTCCGCAGGAGCTGTTGAGGGGGGGATATACGGGGATACGGCCNGCCATGGGGTATCCGATGCTTCCTGACCAGTTGCTCAACCGTGAACTCAGCCATCTCCTTCCTCTGGAGTCGATAGGGGTCGGGATTACGGAAAACGGAGCGATGACCCCTTCAGCCACCGTGAGCGGGCTCTACATAGCCAATCCTGATGCCCGCTACTTCATGGTGGGAGATATAGATGATGAACAGATGGCCGACTATGCGCGTCGCCGCGGACTCACAGCTGAAAGGGTGAGGGAAATTCTCAACCAAGCCTGATCGGAGAGATGAGTAAGCCGGAAAACGATATTAACGAAAGAGATGATATGAGCGGAAAGAGAAATGATGAGACAGGAGTGCTGAAAGTGGCTATCCAGGGTGTGGAGGGGTGTTTTCACGATGCCGCCGCCCGACAGTATTTCTCCGGCAGGAGGATAGAGACCGTACCTTGCGAGACCTTCCATTCATTGTTTGACGCGCTGGCTGCGGATGCGTCGATGGTGGGGATTGTGGCCATAGAGAACACAATCGCAGGGTCGTTGCTTGCCAATCATGAACTTCTGAGGCAGAGCAACCTCTCTATCGTAGGGGAACATTCCGTAAGGATAAGCCATGTGCTTTGTGCCCTTCCCGGAGAGAGCCTGGAGACGATCACCGAGGTCAACTCACATCCTATGGCTCTGATGCAGTGCGAGCAGTATCTGATGCGTCATCCCAATATGCGGATGGTGGAAAAATTCGATACAGCGGGAAGTGCCAAAGAGATATCGGAGAAGCAGCTTGAGCATCACGCGGCAGTGTGTGGTGAACTGGCCGCCGGGCTCTACGGACTCGATATACTCGAGAAGGGGATAGAGACCAACAAGCGCAATTACACTCGCTTCCTTATTCTTGCCGATCCGCTGCTTGCAAGCGAGATGAAGCCACGCGCCGAAGAGCTCGACAAGGCGAGCGTGGTGTTCACTCTCCCTCACTCCAACGGCGCCCTTTCAAAAGTGCTCACCATCCTCTCCTTCTATGATGTGAATCTCACCAAGATCCAGTCGTTGCCGATAGTCGGGAGGGAATGGGAATACCGTTTCTATGTGGATCTCACATTCAGCTCATATGTGAGATACCGTCAGGCAATCGAGGCTGTGCGGCCACTCACAAACGAATTCCGCATACTTGGAGAATATCTTGAGAGAGTGGGGATAAACACCATAATGTAATAATCAATCCCTTGAGATGGGGAATATGAGACGAAGAGACCCGTAAATTGTTATTTAAAACAGAAGCTATGGATAAGATTGAGATACGCCCCGCCAGGAGGGTGCAAGAGATAAAGGAATATTGGTTTGCCGGCAAGATGCGTGAGGTGGCGCGGATGAATGCAGAAGGACTTGACGTGGTCTCGCTCGGTGTGGGAGGTCCCGACAGGATGCCCGCTGAAGAGGTGATAGAGACTCTCTGCACCTCGGCACGGAAAGAGGGGAATCATACCTATCAGATAGCAGCCGGTATTCCCGAGCTGCGGCAGGCGATGAGCCGTTGGTATGCCCGCAACTATAATGTGAGTCTTGATCCCGACACAGAGATACTTCCTCTGATTGGATCGAAGGAGGGTGTGCTTCATGTGAGTCTGGCGTTCCTGAATCCCGGCGACAAGGTGCTTGTGCCCGACCCGGGCTATATGACATATTCCGGAGTGAGCCGTATGCTCGGAGCCGAGATAGTGAACTACGACCTCTTGCCCGACAATCAGTGGCAACCCGATTTCGATCAGCTTGAGAGACTTGCCGCTGAAGGGGGAATACGCCTGATGTGGGTCAACTATCCCAATATGCCCACAGGTGCTGTGGCTTCGATGGATCTTTTCCGCCGGCTCGTGGACTTCGGACGACGCCACGGTATCGTCATAGTACACGACAATCCTTACAGTTTCATACTCAACGACAGTCCGATGAGTCTGCTTCAGGTGGAGGGTGCCAAGGANATAGCCATAGAACTCAACTCCCTTAGCAAGAGCCACAATATGGCGGGCTGGCGAATGGGGATGGTGGCCTCCAATCCTGAATTCACAGGATGGATCAGAAAAATGAAGAGCAATATTGACTCCGGACAGTTCAAGCCGGTGATGGAGGCGGCCATAAAGGCTCTTGATCTTGACAGTAGCTGGTATGAGGAGCTCAACAGCGTATATTGGGAGCGACGCAAGGTAGCTGAGAAGATAATGGATGCTCTGGGGTGCCACTGGGATCCCGCACAGCGCGGACTCTTCCTGTGGGGTAAACTGCCGGAGGGAACCGACAGTGCCGAATTTGCCGACCGTATACTTAAAGATAAGAGGGTGTTCATAGTGCCGGGATTCATTTTCGGCAAGAACGGAGAGGGGTATGTGCGCCTGTCGCTATGTGCGCCTGTCAGTCGTCTTGAGGAGGCTCTACGGAGGATAGAATCCTGACAACAGCCTTCCTGGGATGAAATTTGAGATGGTTAAGGGAAATAGAAAACGAAATAAATAATACAACATATGGAATTGACAGGATTAAAACCGATTGTAGAGGGATTGGGTGTGCCCGGTTCTCCGCTCATCATGGCCGGTCCGTGTAGNGCGGAGACGGAGGAGCAGGTGCTCTCTACNGCCCGCCAGCTTGCAATGGGGGGTATAAAGATTTTCAGNGCCGGGATATGGAAGCCGCGTACAAAACCCGGNGGCTTCGAGGGAGTCGGTAAGGAGGGACTTCAATGGCTCCGCCGCGTNAAGGANGAGACAGGTATGCTTACCGCCACTGAGGTGGCTATGCGCCGACACGTGGAGGAGGCACTCGAGGCCGGGATAGATATTCTCTGGATAGGGGCCCGCACATCGGCCAATCCGTTTGCCATGCAGGAGATCGCCGACGCCATTCAGGAGAGCGGCAAGGATATCCCCGTGCTGGTAAAGAACCCGGTTAACCCCGACATAGAGCTTTGGATAGGTGCGCTTGAGCGTCTTTACAATGCAGGNGTGCGACGTCTCGGCGCCATCCACAGAGGTTTCAGTTTCTACGGCAAGAGCATCTACCGTAATCCGCCGCAGTGGCATATACCTATTGAGCTCCACCGCCGTCTGCCGGAGCTTCCCATTGTGGTNGATCCCTCACATATGGGTGGNAAACGCGAGCTTATCGCCCCTCTGTCGCAACAAGCGCTCGACATGAAATTCTCCGGACTTATGATCGAGAGTCACTGCACACCGGATGAGGCCTGGAGCGATAAGAATCAACAGGTGACACCCGACATTCTGAGGATAATTCTCAGCTCTCTGGTGATGCGTAATTCTGAAAAGTCGACCGAGAGCCTTGAGGCCCTCCGCCAACAGATCGACAAAATCGATACGGAGCTTCTCGATCTTTACGGGAAACGCATGCAGGTGTCGCGTCAGATAGGTGAATATAAGAAAGAGCACTCCATGCCGGTGGTGCAGGAGAGCCGTTACGACGACCTTATCAAGAGCCGTGTGGCTGCCGCCGTTGAGATGGGAATGAGTGCTGACTTCATGCGCACCGTGCTTCAAGCCATCCATGAGGAGTCGGTGCGCCAGCAGATAGAGATTCTCAACAGCTGAGACCTCTGTCATACTGATAACGATAACATGTACCCCCTCTCAGGAATCCCGCAATAGGGATGCCTGAGAGGGTGACACGCAATTAAAGATAACCCTGAATTTACTGACCTGAAACATGAAAAAATCAATTCTTTCAATGCTCCTGTCGCTTGCAACGCTTACGGCCGGTGCAGATGAACTCTTCTTCTACTCACCTGAAAACGGTGAGGGGGGACTACGTCTTGCTGTCAAAGAGGAGAGTGGCTCCTGGCGGCAGATCGGGAATGGCTACGACTTCGTACGTTCCGATTTCGGCCCCTGGGGATCATTCAAGAAGATGTGGAATCCTCAGCTTTTCCCTACCTCAACAGGGGGATGGGCTCTCCTGTTCCGTGCCGATCCTAAAGGGGAGGTGATAGGTTGGGCTGAGTCGCCTGATCTTATAAGCTGGAAACCACAGAAATATCTTGCTCCCGGCGATACCTCCAAGCTGACGTTCCGCACAAACCAAGGTTTTCTGCCTGGGATTGCCGAAATAGGAGGTGCTCAGGTGGCCGGNAATGTTATGAAGGTGGATGGTAAGATGATAGAGAAGCTGGATGCATATGCTGCTGAACGTGCGCGTCTGGCGGCGCTCTATTCGGAACATTGCGACGGCGATAAGGATAGATTCGCCGGGCTTCAGCCGTTGAAGGCATCACTGACAGCCACAGGCAACTCNCATGAGATCTCACCCTTGCTTATGGGTATCTTCTTCGAGGACATCAATTATGCGGCCGACGGAGGCCTCTATGCCGAGCTGATACAGAACCGTGATTTTGAATACTCATCNTCCGACTGCGGAGTGAAGGACTGGGGTCCGAAATATGCGTGGAAAGTGCTCGGCGACAAGATTGACTTCACAATATCGACCGACGACCCCATCCATCCCAACAATCCGCATTTCGCACGTCTTGAGGTGAAGGGTGGTATAGCATCGCTTGTGAACAANGGCGGCAACGCTTTCGTCAATACCGGNTGGGACGGCATCAACCTGCAGAAAGATGATCCCTACCGCCTGCGCTTGAAGGCGAGGGTCAACAAGAATATGCCGGTAGACATTTATCTCATGAATGATGCCACCGGTAAGAAAGTAGCCACAGGGAAGCTTAAACTCAAATCATCACGCGACTGGGCGGATTATGAGCTTATATTGAAGCCNATAGAGCATTGTAAGAATGCATCGCTGCATATTGTGCCGAAAAATAACGGAACTCTTGACCTTGACATGGTGAGCCTCTTCCCTGTAAATACCTTCAAGGGGAGGGATAACGGTCTGCGGGCAGATCTTGCCCAGACTCTCGCTGACCTGAAACCACGCTTCATGCGGTTTCCCGGAGGATGTGTGGCTCACGGCGANGGCCTTGACAACGTATACGACTGGAAAGGATCGATAGGCCCGCTTGAGGCCCGCAAGCCATTGAGGAACCTGTGGGGTTACCATCAGACCCGCGGATTGGGTTATCATGAATATTTCCAGTTCTGTGAGGATGCAGGGATGGAACCACTGCCGGTATTGGCGGCGGCTGTCCCCTGCCAGAATTCCGGTAATCCTTCACGCTTCACACACGATGCGCTGACACATTACGGGCAGCAGGAGGGTCTTCCGATGGATTCGATCGAGGGGTACATCCAGGATGTGCTCGATCTGATAGAATATGCCAACGGCGCTGCTACCACCACATGGGGAAAGAAACGTGCTGACGCCGGACATCCCGCTCCCTTCAACCTGAAATATATCGGAATAGGGAATGAGGATATGATAACCGAGGTATTCGAGGAGCGATTCAAACGCATCAATGATGCCGTCAAGAAAGCACATCCGGAGATAACCGTAATAGGCACCGTAGGACCCTTCTATGAGGGTTCTGACTATACCGAGGGTTGGAGGTTCGCCCGTCAGGAGAATGTGGATATGGTGGATGAGCATTATTATGTTGATCCCGCATGGCTGATCTACAACCAGGATTTCTACGACGGGTATGACCGCAAAGGTCCGAAAGTATATCTCGGGGAATGGGCCGCGCATCTTCCCGGCAGGCCATCCAANATGGAGACGGCACTTGCGGAGGCTTTGTATCTGACAGCTGTGGAGCGCAACGGCGATGTGGTGNCTCTCAGCTCATATGCTCCNCTTCTCGCTAAGGAGAATCATACTCAGTGGCGCCCCGACCTGATTTATTTCAATAATCAGGAGGTGAAACCAACTACCGACTATGAGACTATGCGNCTGTATGGAGAGAATGCCGGTTCACGCTACCTTGACTCTAAGCTACACGTCAACACCACTGATGAAAAGGCAGCGCATCGTGTGGCNGCTTCCATCGTAAAGGATGAGGCAAACGGCGACATTATCGTGAAGCTCGTAAACCTCCTTCCGGTAGAGACAGTGATGGAGATTGACCTGAAGCAACATTTCCCGGAGGGACAGGGTGAGATAAAATCCGTGCGCACTGTGATGAGCGGTAAGCCGGCCGATGAGAAAGCCTCGGTGAAGACCGACCGAGTCACTCTTGAATCGCCATTCTTCAACGCTCCTCTGCCACCNTATTCCTTCACGGTGTTNCGTCTTTCCGAATAATATTTTGAATCAGGGGATNCCACATCCCNGATANAGAATAAAATGAAATAATAGCCTTTGTTTAGGGTAATTCCTAAATAAAGGCTATTNTTTTATAGTGAATATATTGTTAAATGTTAAATATTTGGTAAATACTATAAAAAAGTGTAAATTAGCAGATATTTAAATATCCAATTTTACACTGATATGATTGCTTGCACTTATTCCACAAACAGCTTTCCGGGTGAGGGTAGTATAGAATCCGGCATCGGACTAATTCATTGTCGCAGGGCCGANAAGACGAAAGGGAAAAATTTTGGACACTCAGTATGGGATTTCTCTATAAGAAATCCTAAATATGTTTGCAATATAACTGATATNCAGCAAGATAGCAAATTCGGGGGGGGGGTAGAACAGATACCGGCACCTCCTTCTCGATGGAAGATGAATTCCATAAGGTAGAGGTATCTGATGTCTTACTAAATATAACCCCAAATACATGAAGACATTAATGATAGTTGACGACCATCCCGTATTGCTTGTGGGATTGTCGCATGTCTTGCAGGAGGCCGGCTATAATATCCTGAAAGCAACATCTGAACAGCAGGCGGAGGCATTGGTCCGGAATATAAAGTCGATCGATATGTTTGTGGTGGATCTCACACTTGAAACCGGCTACGACGGACTGCGTATGGTGGAGAGATTCCGGAAGGAAGGAATAACCATCCCCGCCATAATATATACGATGCATGAGGAATTATGGAATATCTCGGCATTGATGGAGTCGGGAGTCGAAGGGGTAGTGCTGAAAGGGGACAATGTGGAGGAGTTGCTTCAAGCCGTGAAGATAGTGAGCGAGGGTGGACGATACCGCAGTCCGGCATTTGCCGGACTATATGATGCGGTGAAATCGTCAAAAGGAATCCTTACGGAGAAGGATATAGAGGTGCTCCGCAGGCTCAGCGACGGAGAGAGCACACGCGAGATAGCCGTCGCTCTCCGACTCGGCGAGAAAGCGGTGGAGTATCATAGAAGCAACATTCTCAGAAAACTCGGCTCAAAGAATATGACAGAGGCCACGCGTATAGCGATGCGCCTCGGAATCATAAACTGACTTCCGACCCCTGCGAAACCGAAGTCAGTCGGATTCATCTTTCGCAGCCTCATAGAGACCGTCGATTATACCGTCGGCGACTCCGATCACCGGCACAACTATCCGCTTCGCGTCTACAATAGAGGCTATATGCAGGAAAATCTCCGACGCAGGGATAATGACATCAGCACGGTCCGGCTTCAGATCATATATCTTCATACGTTGCTCTACGCTCAACGGTTTGAGCAGATGGTATATTCTGGAAAGCTCATCCACGCCAAACGACTTGTTGCTTTCATCCTTGCTTTTGGCAAGACGGTAGAGTTTATTGATATTGCCGCCCGAACCGATGATCTCGATATCGTGATATTTCTCAGCAATAGGGGTCAGTTCATCCTTAAGTCTTGCCCATTCGTTATCCTTCACCTTCCCTGTGAGAAGGCGTACGGTGCCAATATTGAACGACATCGATTTCTTCAATTCTCCNTCGGAGAGGAAGTTTACTTCCGTGCTNCCTCCTCCNACGTCTACATAGAGGAAATTCCCTTTTCGGTCGCCCTGATATTCCACATGGTTGTTGTATACGATCCTGGCCTCCTCTTCTCCGGGGATGATCTCAATACGTATGCCGGTCTTATCATCAATCTCCTTGATAAGTTCCTGCCCATTTTCCGCATCGCGCATGGCTGAAGTGGCGCAAGCGCGAAGGCGGTCGACATTATATATCTTGATAAGCTGACGGTAGGCTTTCATAAGGCGGATAAGATTCTCTGCCTTCTTTGAGGAGACTTTCCCTTTCGCGAAGACATCGAAGCCGAGGCGCAAAGGCACCCTCAGCAACAGAAGTTTCTTGAGATTTCCGTCATCTTCCGATTTCTTTATCAATAGTCTTACGGCGTTNGATCCTATATCTATCGCCGCGAATACGTTATCTTTCATAAATTCTGTTTTTAGTGGATTCTATGTGATGGNGAGGAGAGATAGATAATCATTTACCCATCTCCTCTTTCGCGGCCTGATTGATCAAGGCATATCTCTCATAAAGCTTTTCCTGCGAACGGAAAGGCTCGGGATCGGTGGCATTATGTATCTCAAGGCCTCCGGTGCCGTCGATTATACGAGCCTGCCGATTGTCGCGGAGGGCATATTCAATGGTATTGATCACATCCTCTTTGACCTCGGGATCGAATACGGGCGTNACTACCTCCACTCGGTTGTCGAGATTACGCGGCATCCAGTCGGCTGAACCGAGAAATACCTTCTCCTCCCCGTCGGCATGGAAATGGAAAAGACGGGAGTGCTCGAGATAACGGTCGATGATTCCGCTCGCCTCGATATTCTCGCTCACACCCTCTACACCCGGCACGAGAGAGCAGTTGCCACGAACTGAAAGGCGCACTTCGACACCTGCCTGTGAGGCCTCATATAGACGAGCTACCATCTCCTCATCGGTGATATGGTTGATCTTTATATGTATGAATGCTTTCTTACCGGCTCGTGCATTTCTGATCTCATCATCGATAAGGTCCTTGAAGCGGTCGCGCATGAAGTTGGGGGAGACAAGCAGGTTTCTGAAGGATGCCGGGCGATACGGACGCTTGATGAAGCTGAACACCTCGGCCACATCTTTTGTGACAGCCGGATTCGCTGTCATGAGGAAGTAGTCGGTATACACCTTGGCGTTTCCCTCATGGAAGTTGCCTGTGCCGACTACCGCTATATCACGACCGTTCTTTATTCCGATGTGCACAAGTTTGGAGTGGACCTTCAGCCCCTCCACTCCGAAGACCACATTGACTCCGGCATCCTGCATCTTCTTGGCCCAATGGATATTGCTCTGCTCATCGAAGCGGGCGAGGAGCTCCACTACGGCTGTCACTTTCTTCCCGTTGCGGGCCGCGTTGATGAGAGCCTCGATTATCTTCGAGTTCTTGGCCACACGGTAGAGGGTCATCTTTATACTTTTAACATCCTTGTTGACAGCGGCTTCCTGAAGCAACCTTACCAGATAATCGAAAGTATGATAAGGGACGTGGATGAAACGATCCTTCTGATGCACAAGTTCCAGCAGACTGCCGTTCCCTTTCAGATCCGGGGGAACGAGGGGGNNATGGACCGGATATTTNAGGTCGGTACGCCCCAGAGAGGGGAACGACATGAAATCCTTGTGGTTATGATAGCGTCCGGAGGGTTTCACCGTGTCGAGTTTGTCAAGGTGAAGCTTCTTCATGAGCATCGACAGAAGATGCGGAGGCATCTTCTCATCGTAAATCACGCGCAGAGTGGCACCCTTCTTACGGCTTTTGACAGCCTTGGCAATCTTCTCGAGGGGCCCTACATGGAGGTCGTTGTCGATCTCCATCTCGGCGTCTTTGGTGAATTTGAAAGAGTAGGCCTTGAAATCGGTGAAGCCCATTCCGGGNAAAATAAAGGGGAGCGACTGACGTATCACATCGTCAAGATATATGACGTATCCCTTCCCGTCGGAGGAGGGGAGTGTTATGAAACGTCCGCAGGTGCTCACCGGGAGTTCAATTATGGCGTATTCAGTCTTCCTGTCNGGTCCCGACATCTCTACGGCGAGATAGATCTGATCGTCGCTCTCGCGGGAGAATTCAGTCAGGCGGTTGATCCAGACAGGAGAAACAAATCCGGAGATTTTCTCACGGAAGAGGCANCGTATGAAATGGCGTTGCTCCTCGTTGAGGGCTTTCTCGTTGAGAATGGAGATATTATTCTGCGCCAATACATCCTCTATCTGTTTAATGGCCTCCTCATACTCTTTCGAGAGCTTCCCGTCCATCTCCGAGAGCTTGGTGAATAGTTCGCGGGCGCGATGGCGTTCATGAGCCACATGCTTTCCCGGCATCAGGGCGAGACGGCTAATGGTAGCCATACGGACCCGGAAAAACTCATCGAGGTTGTTGGAATATATACCAAGGAATCCGAGGCGTTCGAGTGGTGGCACATTATCGCGCATCGCCTCTTGAAGGATGCGATGATTAAAGTAAACCCAGCTTAGATCGCGGTTTACGTAAGGAAAGATGGAGTTATTAGTGTCTGACATATGTATAAAGGTTTCAATATAACTATTAAACAACCGTCAGTCACTAAGGTTTTAGGAGGTGGCTGATTCACCTCACTGAAGGGTCAGGCCATTGCATCAAGGTTTCTGCGCAGGGCAGTGGCGCAATATGCTGTAAGGGGCTCTCCGCTTTGGGCCAGTCTTTCGGCGAGCTGTGAGGCGAAAGGAAGATAGCGCAGTAGCCGGAAACATAAAATGTCGGCCTCCTCCGCTGTCTGCACATCCTCTGCGAGAGCGATGGCTTTCTCCTCGTTGATTACTTCGCGTGGATACAGATAGCAAGCGAGAAGCCGGGACTCGCGCACATGCCTGTCGGCCCATAGCCTGTCGGCAATATCGATGGACGGGGTGTTGCGGCGCGCTATCTCCGAGAGCTGCGGCAATTGCAGACCGAATATGATTTTATAAGGCATGCCGGCCTGACGCAACGTGTCGGCTACGATCCCGTTGCGGTAGACCATGAAACTATGTTTAATCCCGCGCAGTATCTCCTCGTTTTCTATATTTCCTTCGTTCATTTCCANGTGTGTGTTTGTTAGATATTTTCCGGAAAGGGGGAGTGGAAAGAGAGATGTAGGAAGCCCCTGTCCGGAATCAACTTTCTCACAAAAATAGTCTTTTTTAGGGTTGATTCAAAATATTATTTCTAATTTTGCGTGGAAAAACATCATGACGACCTCCGAAAGCAGGTAGGTCGTCTGAAATATAGTATGACTCCCTTTATAGATTATTGCTATGGAAAATAGAACATATGACATGAATGTTATCTGCCTGGATGCCGAATTCACCGAGAACGAGGAGCTGCTTGAGCTTTCCGTATTCAATACGGATGGAAACGAGATTTACCACCGTTTCTATAAGCCGGAGAATATAACCACATGGCGTACGGATATACATCACATCACTCCGGAGATGGTGGCGAATGAAGCTCCTTTCTCCGGCTGTCGCGAAGAGGTGCAGCGACTGATCGATTCCTCCTTTGCATTGACCGGGTTTGCCGTCGGCAACGACCTGCGGGTGCTGTCGCGGTCGGGGATTGGGGGACTGGAGACGAAACGGATGATAGATGTAAAGGATATGTACTGGTATCTTCGTGGGATTAAGGAGGATATGAGTCCCTTCGCGGTGCCTTCACTTCTGATTTGCGCCAATTCTCTCGGTCTNGAATTCGGAGAGGATGAGGCACACTCCGCAAGCGCCGACACTGAGGCCACATTGCGTTGCTTCCGTCTCCTTTTTGATGAGTTCAGAGAGGGTGAGGGTGCCGGGATGGATGATTCCGATGTGGTTGATCTCTTCGCCGGTAAGATAGAGAGGGCCAAGGCTAATTTTGTAGAGGAATCTGCGAGAGGCTTTATAAAGGTGTATAAACTTGGTGACCAATATAAGGTGAAATTCGGGCGTCAGCGTGATGCCGAACCTAAGGGCCTTGTGGCTGAGGTAGAGGTGGCCGACCGCTATAAGGCGGAATATGAGATCAGAAAACTACTCAAGAAGAAGGAGCTTCCTGATAAATGGGGAGTATATAAACTGACTCCGAAACTCCTTTCTGATGTAAAGAACTACACCAACAGCTATGATGCCGAGGAATCGGCATGGTGCAAGAAGGTAATAAGAAATCTGTCACGGCTTTCGCTCTGAGCGAGGCCGTGACAGATTCATCGTGTGTCGGTTTTCTCAGGAGCGTTGTCGCTCCGAGGGTTTTCAGAAGCCGAGGGTGGTGTAATCCTGACTTAGACGCATCATCTGGTCGATGTAGTTCTCGCCATATTTCAGTTTTACGTCGGTGATATTGCCATTGCCGTCGTAGACCGGTTCATATCTCGGGTTGATGAAGCCGCGATAGGGTGGAATGTCGAGCTTTGAGAAGCGGTCGAGCACCTCTTTGTGAAGCTTGGGATCCACTTTCACCGCATACTTGTCGATGAGATCCTTACCGGCTTTGTAGTCACCCTCGCTCTTGATGCGCTGCACCTCGGCGAGGAGCTGGCCAATAAGATCGCGCATCTTGCGGTAGTCGTTGATCTTCACATACGTTTTTCCACCTTTCTTGACCAGTTCCACTACTTTACCTTTCTTCCCTTTCTCAAGAATCCAGGCGGCTATCAGCTGACGGTTGCGCATATGTGCCTCCTCTACATCCTTGCCCGGCTCGATACGGTTGAGCTGGGTCATGAGGCCGTTGAGCATATACTTATAGTATTCCGCCTTGTAGGCATCGGGATTGTCAAGTATGCCGAGTTCGAGGAGTTTCGGATCTGCCAGATAATAGAGCGCGAAGAGGTCGGCGCGAGCCTCCTCGAGAGCAGAGCCGTTCTCTTTGAGGGCGTCAGGATCCACGCCGGGCATGAGGCGGCCGGAAGCGTGTCCGAGACATTCATGCAGGTCGGTGTGAAGCATATCNGTGATGTAGAGATAGTCTTCGAGAAGTTTGCGTGTGGGAGCGTCAATCACGAACTCCTCGTTGAAGCCGTTGCCGTGCGATGCCATATCGTAGGCCTCCGTGATGTTCTCGATGGTCACTGATTTCGAACCATGCTGCGCGCGGATCCAGTTGGCGTTCGGGAGATTGATACCGATGGCAGTGCTTGGGAAAGCGTCGCCGGCAAGCATCGCCGCGTTGATCACCTTGGCCGACACACCCTTTACGTGAGGCTTACGGAAGTCGGGATTGATAGGGGAGTTGTCTTCAAACCACTGGGCGTTGGAGGAGATAGTCTCTGTNCGGTCAGATGATTTTTTGTTCTTGAAATTCACATATGATTCATATGAGCCTGTCATACCGAGAGGGTCGCCATAGCTCTCGATGAAACCGTTTACGAAATCGACATCGCTGTTGGTGTCTTCCGCCCAAAGGATGGAGTATTCATCGAAGAGTCGGAGGTCGCCGGTGATGTAATAGTCGATGAGTTTGGTGATATATTCTTTCTGGGCTTCGTTTTCAGCAACCCCCTTGGCCATATCGAGCCAATATACGATTTTCGCGATAGCGGGACCGTAGAGGCCGTTGAGATGATAGTGTTCCTCCTTGATTTTTCCGTTTTCCTTCACAACCTTGGAGTTGAGGCCGTAGGAGATGGGGGTGGGATCATTNGGATCNTTCATGGCATTGTAGTATGCCTCTACCTCGGCCTGAGTCACTCCGTCGCCATAGAGATTGGATGCGGAGTTGACCACCACATCCTGCGAGCCATCCTGCCATACACGTTTCGGCATCACCGAGGGATCGAAAATCACCGGAAGGAGAGTCGCGAGCATGGATTCCCTTGTTTCGCCCGCTCTCAGCGGGAGCTTGTCGGCAGGGAGAGAGTTTACCTGCGACGTGAAGAAGGTCTCGGAGAATTCGGGCACGAACTTATCGGTGGAGTAGTGGTGATGGATACCGTTGCCGAACCACACTTGTTTAAGATATTTCTCAAAAGCCTTGAAGTCTTTCGAATTCTTGTCGCCGTTGTAACCGGTATAGATATTCTCGAGGAGTTTACGGATCTGCAGATTGTATTTTCCGTTCTGGTCCCAGATGATATCGCGTCCGGCCTGAGCCGCCTCACTGAGAAAATAGATCATCTTCTTTTGGTTGAGAGAGAGACGGTCGAACTCCGGCACTTCGTAGCGGAGCACTTCGATATCGCCGAATCGGTCGACATGATAGTCGAAATTCTTGTCGACTACCGCTCCTGCCTGAAAAGCGAGCATTGATGAGAGAATTAGGGTTGAAAGTTTCTGTTTCATTATATGGATCTTGATTACGAAATCGGTTTAACTTTTTCGGGTAATTTGATTATTCCACATATAAGACGAGCCCTTTGAGGTACTCACCCTCGGGATGAGATATGTCGACCGGATGATCGGCCGGCTGGGTGAGCTGATGGAGAATCCTCACCTTGCGTCCTGACTGCGCGGCGGCGGTGAAGACAGCGAGACGGAACATCTCGCGGGTGACCACCTGAGAGCAGGAGAATGTGAAGAGTATACCGCCGCTCTTGATCTTCTCGAAAGCCTTGGCGTTGAGTTTGCGGTAGCCGATAAGGCCGTTCTTGAGTGCGGAGCGGTGTTTGGCGAAGGCCGGGGGATCGAGAATGATGAGGTCGTAGGAATCCTTCTCCATCTCGCCAAGGAACTTGAATGCATCCACGGCATATGTCTTATGGCGTGAGTCGCCCGGGAAGTTGAGCTCGATATTTGCATCGGTCAGAGCGGCAGCCTTAGCAGATGAATCGACTGAATCAACCTGCAATGCCCCGCCACGCATGGCGTAAACGGAGAATCCTCCGGTGTAGCAGAACATGTTGAGCACCTTGCGCCCTTTGGCGAAACGTTCAAGAAGCGCCCGGTTTTCCCTCTGGTCGACAAAGAAACCGGTCTTCTGCCCGCGCAACCAGTCGATATTGAATCTCAAACCGTTCTCGATGGCGATATTGCCGTCGAATTTCCCGATGAGATAGTCGTTCTGGGGGTCGAGACGTGCCTTATAGGGGAGAGTTGTCTCACTCTTATAGTAAACGTTGCGGATCATCGCCTCCGGCAGTTCGGTCAATGCTCTTGCGATATTCATTCGCTCATAGTGCATACCGGGGGAATGTGCCTGAAGCACGGCTGTGTCGCCATAGATATCGATCACGAGACCCGGGAGGAAATCACCCTCTCCGTGCACAAGACGATAGCAGTTGTTGTCGTCGCGTATCAGGCCGAGTGCCTTTCTGAGCTGGTATGCCGATTCGAGGCGACGGTTGAAGAAATCGTCGGGGAGAGCACCCTCTCCAAACTGAAGCAGACGCACTGCGATGCTTCCGATCTGGTAATGCCCTATGCCAAGGATTCTTCCGTCGGCCGCCTCAACCCTTACTGTTTCCCCCTCTTCGAGATCATCGGGGAGGGAAGCTATGGCGCCGGAGAAGACCCAGGGATGATGGCGGAGGATCGACTCCTCTTTTTTGGGCTTTAGCTTTATGGTTTTCATTNTTAAGAAATGTCGGATTTAAAGNGTTTTATCTTGAAACTTTATGATAACCTGTCAGAGGAGGTGTCACTTGAAGAGACGTACNATATCCATGCCGTTGGCATAGAGCAACANCAGGATAAGGAGAGCCATGCCTGTCATCTGGGCATACTCCATGAATTTCTCTGACGGTTTTCTGCGCGTAATCACCTCGTAGAGAAGGAACATCACATGGCCGCCGTCGAGAGCCGGAATGGGAAGGATATTCATGAACGCAAGGGCTACTGAAAGGAAAGCNGCNATNTTCCAGAATGCGATCCAATCCCATTTCTCGGGGAAGATAGCNCCGATTGATCCGAAGCCNCCCACACTTTTTGCNCCCTCTTTGGTGAACACGAGTTTCATCGACTGNGCGTANGAGGTGAG
Organism: Bacteroides sp.; assembly: GCA_014801605.1. Taxonomy (GTDB): domain Bacteria; phylum Bacteroidota; class Bacteroidia; order Bacteroidales; family Muribaculaceae; genus Lepagella. Next base: position 28,932 of record JAAVDU010000015.1, on the reverse strand, counting down.
GCGTTCTGTGCCGAGTTGCACACCACGCGGTATTGACTCGAAGATTCCGTATCTCTTCTCCTCAGCCTTGAAGAATGCCGAGGGGTCGATCTCAAGNCCGACTCCCATCTTGCTCCCTTCAGAGAGGGTGACAGGCACTTTNAGNGTGTCGGCCGATTCCTCCGGACGGAGCACACTGAGGGTGACAGTCTGATTGGGGTGTCCTGCGAGGGCNGGAAGGAAAGTATCAAGTGAAGGNGTGGCTANCGAATCGACGGCCACGATAATGTCGCCTGTCTTGATTCCGGCTTTNGCCGCTCCGTCGCCCGGAGATACCTGCGTTATCTTAGCCGGAATACGGTAGGTCATGAAGTTGATGGGNTGGTCGGCNGCTTTCATCTCCTTGTCAAGACGGAAAATGAAATCCTCCGGNATNGCGAGCGAGACAGTATCGTTGCCGCGAAGCACCTTCACCTCTTTAGCCTGNATNATCTGCATCCGNGCCTCCCCGGGNATGGTGAGCTCCTTGCCGTCGGCATAGAGAGGGATATCNCCATCCCGGAANCCTATCTTCTTCGCTTCNGGAGAATANGCCATACCAAGTTTGGCCTCTTTGAATGTGACGTACTTCTCACCTGTGGCATATACGATACCTGCATANATCAATATGGCAAGCAGGAAGTTGAAGAGNACTCCNGCTATCATNACGAGGAGACGTTGCCAAGCCGGTTTGGCACGGAACTCCCATTCCTGGGCCGGTTGCTTCATCTGCTCGGTGTCCATGCTCTCATCAATCATACCCGAGATTTTGCAATAGCCGCCAAGCGGGAGCCAGCCGATGCCATATTCGGTGTCGCCCCAGAACGACTTCTTCTTCCCCGTCTCATTGCCGTTCTTGGAAGGGCTGTTCAGGGCAGCCTCATTATTATTATTATTTACCGACGCCTCGTCGTTGTTGTCGGAGTCATCGGCTCCTTTGAGTTTCTTTGTCTTACCGAACCAGCCGATATATTTTTTCGGCTTCCATTTGAAAAGTTCGAACTTAGGGTCGAAGAAGATATAGAATTTATCAACTTTGATTCCGAAGATGCGGGCAAAGAGAAAATGACCGAACTCATGTATAATCACGAGGATGGCCANAGCGAGTATCAACTGCGCCGCTTTAATAAGAAATGTATCCATTATTCAGTTTGTGATTTTTATCAGGAATGTGNNCGAAGCCACTCATNGGCTATCNTCAGGGCTTCGGTGTTTGACGCTACAAGATCGTNGAGATCGGGATTCTCCACAAAGGGGGTATGCTCCATAGTGTGTCTCACCAGCTTCGGCATATCGGTGAAGCGAATACGGCCATCAAGGAATGCTGCCACACCCTTTTCGTTGGCCGCATTGAGGATGCAAGGCATATTGCCACCTTTGGCCACCGCCTCAAAGGCATAACCGAGAAGNGGGAATTTGTTGTAGTCCGGAGCCTCGAAGGTAAGTGTGGCGAAGTGGGAGAGTGTCATAGGGGGTGTGTCGGTGGCAAGACGTTCNGGATAGCCAAGGGCATAGCGTATGGGGAGATGCATGTCGGGCACTCCGAGCTGAGCCTTTACGGAACCGTCGACAAATTCCACCATGGAATGCACGATGCTCTGNGGGTGTACAAGAATCTCGATCTTCTCGGGTGGACAATCAAACAGCCAGCGGGCCTCGATCATCTCAAANCCCTTNTTCATCATAGATGCCGAATCNATGGTCACTTTGGCTCCCATGCTCCAGTTGGGATGGCGCAGGGCGTCGGCNACGGTGACTTTCTCAAGTTGTTCGGCCGACAGCTTGCGGAAGGGGCCGCCGCTGGCCGTAAGCAGAATCTTTCGCGCCTCGGAANGTTTCTCTCCCACAAGNCACTGGAAGATGGCGGAATGTTCGCTGTCGACNGGCACAATATCTGAGCTGGAGGTGGATAGAAGACCGGTTATCAGTTCTCCGGCCACAACCAATGTCTCCTTGTTGGCCAATGCTATTCTCTTACCGGCTTTGATGGCCGATATCGTGGGGAGCAAGCCGCTGTAACCTACCATGGCTGTCACCGCCACATCTACGTTNTCGCCGGCCACTGCGGNGCTGATAGCCTCATCACCGGCCTCTACCTTGACGGGNAGGTCTGAAANGGCCTCCCGGAGCATNGGATAGAATGTCGGATCGGCTATGACCACTGTGTCGGGCANGAACCGCCGAGCCTGTTCGGCGAGCAGCTGCCACTGGCGACGGGCGGTAAGCACGGTAGCCCTGAATCGGTCGGGATATTCCGCTATGATGTCGAGCGTCTGGGTGCCGATGCTGCCTGTGCTCCCCAGGATCGCTATTCTTTTCAGGTTATTTTCCTTAGTATTATTGTCCACGGTCTGAAATGATTGATTCGTGATTAATGAAGTTGCTTCAATGGGATGGGGTTCTCCTCCTCATCTCCACCGATATATTCGTAAGGCACAAGTTTGTTGCCGTTATGCCACATCTCAAGGGANATTATTTCACCGTTGCGGGCATTCCCTCTGTTGGTNAGGGCAATGATCTGGCCACCGGCCACCACATCGCCGGGCTCTACGAGCACCTGNCCCAGCCGGCTNCACCGGCTGAGGAAGCCTTTNGGGTGCTGGATGATCACCACCGCACCGCCATCGCGGAGNGACTGCGACACAGCTATGACAGTGCCGTCGGCTATTGCNGCCACAGGAGTGTTTCTGGCCATGACTATCTCCGCCTTAAGAGCCTTGCGCGAGGCGGCTGTGACTACCGACTCCTCGCTGACAGGAGTGAACATCATGCTTTCGGCGGCCAAGGGAGCCACCACGGAGATGTTGTATTTCTCTCGTTCTCTTATTAAGGAGACAAAGTGCTTCTCCTCCATGGAAGTGGGAAGAAGGGAATCCTGAAGGATNGCCATCTTAAGGGCCGGCACTTCGGAAGGATCGCCCNGAACGNCNTGNGGTGTAAGCACCTCCTGAAGATTGTTGAGATATATNATGTTGGTCTCACACACCTGCCANAGGGAGTCGAGGCTGAGAAGCTTTGCCTGAAGCTGGGCCCTTTCCGACTCCTTCATGTATCCCGGNAGAATCTGACGCAACGGAGTCAGGAAAGCGATGAGTCCNCCGAGGGCCATCACCAGAAGCATGACCAGTGCCCCCACAGCCGTCCAACGGAGTGGCGACGCGGAGATGGAGGCAAGGGTCTCTATGCGTCCCTCGTCCTCGACAGTCAGCTTATACCGGGAATGTGTCTTCAATTCTATTGAATTTTATGCGAAATTAGTGAAAAAAGAGGAGAAATCAAAATTAATTGATTATTATATGATTGCAGAGGCGATATTTCACTTGCGGGAGTAGGTGAGGGGATGGTCGGGAAGAGGAGTATGAAAAAATCGGAATGATTTTATGAACCAAAAAAAATGCTAAATGTTATTTAAGTAAAATCAACTATTCAATGAATCTTTAAAAAATGAAATTATGAAAGCTAAAAATCTTTACTGTTTATTGGCGCTTGGCGCAGCCGGTCTGGCAATGTCTTCCAATGTTTCCGCTCAGGAAGTTGTTGAGGAATCGTTCTCTGTTACAGAGTTTTCATGTGACAATACCAACAGATATTATCAGAGTTGGCGCAACAACTGGTTTATACAGCTTGGCGCCGGAATCAACCAGCCTTTCGTAGAGAGGGGCAATGCTGAGGCGCAGGCTCCCGGCCACGCCGTACGCCGCGAGAACATGACAGTCACCTATAATGTAGGTGTCGGCCACTGGTTCTCACCTTACCTCGCTCTTCGTTTTAACGCCCTTGGAGGGGCCCTTCACTGGGACAATCCTATTCAGCAGGGACAGAGCGGATGGTCGAAGGCAAAGCACGTCAATCTCAACGCTGAGCTTATGTGGGATATGTGCAACAGCATCGCGGGCGTGAATCCCGACCGTGTAGTAAGTGTTGTGCCTTTCGTAGGTGTCGGCGGTGATTATACATGGGGTCTTGCAAACGATCCCGGCACAAACGGAGTAGTCGGCAACAGCGGACATTTCCGTAATTCAACGTGGACACTTCCTGTTACAGCCGGCGTACAGTTCCGTTTCCGTCTTTGCAAGGTGGTTGACTTCTTCGCAGAGGCAAGGGCATCATTCTACGGTGACAACTGGAATGGTTGCACATACGGACGTCCGATCGAGGCCAACGTGGCTGCCGTGGGTGGTTTCAACTTCAATATCAACGGCCGCACATGGAAGTCATTCAACGAATGTCAGTCGATGGCTCAGCTCGCAAGCCTTAACAACGAGGTGAACACACTGCGTGCGGAGAATCTGGCACAGGCACAGGCTATCGCAGCTCTTGAGAACCAGAAACCGGCTACTCAGGTGATAGAGAAGGATTGCCCCGATATCCCGTTGCTTGCATCGGTGAGATTCACCATCAACTCCGACAAGATCATGCCTACCGAAGAGGTCAACATCTACAATATGGCTCAGTGGCTTAAGGCTAACCCCAACCAGAAGGTTGTGATCTGCGGATATGCTGATAAAGATACCGGCACGGCAGAATATAACAAGGAACTTTCAAAGAAGAGGGCTGATGTGGTTTACAACGTGCTCACTCAGAAATATGGAATCAATCCCAATCGTCTTGACGTGAAGTATGACGGCTCTGCTGTTCAGCCTTACTCAACCAACGATTGGAACCGTATCGTTATCTTCTCAACGAAATAAGGTTAACAGGTTATTGAATGAGAGCAGCCTGGAGATAAGGACACACCAAGTCACATCCGCAAATGAGGATGCATCGGGCTGCGGTAAATATAGAGACAACACACAATAAGAATAAGAAAGTAGGAAAACAAATCAAGAAGTTGTCCTGATCCTGATTTTAACAAGGAGGGGGGTCGCGAAAGCGGCCCTCTTTTTTTGGATGCAGTTGGTCCCTGAAAAAATGCTATAGAGCATATTTAGTAGCATTATGTTATAAAACATATAAATTTATTTTGTCGTCATAAAAAATGATTGTACTTTTGCAATGCAAACCCTATTGGGAGGGTAAGCAGACAGACGTCGGTGCTTTCATTAGGATTTGCGAAGACGACAGAACCCTGCGCAAGATTTGCAGGGTAACTCTAACCATAAATCTGAAATACACAAAGACATGAACATCTCTGAAATTATGGCGGCCCTCGAGGCCAAGCACCCTGGTGAGAAGGAATACCTTCAGGCTGTGAAGGAAGTGCTCTTATCAGTTGAAGAGGTATATAATCAGCATCCCGAGTTTGAGAAAGCCAAGATTATCGAGAGAATGGTAGAACCTGACAGGATCTTCACATTCCGCGTGACTTGGGTAGACGACAAGGGGGAGGTTCAGAACAATATTGGCTATCGCGTGCAGTTCAACAATGCAATCGGTCCCTACAAAGGTGGTATCCGTTTCCATGCATCTGTCAACCTCTCAATTCTGAAGTTCCTCGGATTCGAGCAGACTTTCAAGAATGCCCTCACCACCTTGCCAATGGGTGGCGCCAAGGGTGGTTCCGACTTCAGTCCGCGTGGTAAGAGCGACGCAGAAATCATGCGTTTCTGCCAGGCTTTCATCCTTGAACTTTGGAGAAATCTCGGTCCTGACCGCGACGTTCCTGCCGGCGATATAGGTGTCGGTGGCCGTGAGGTAGGCTATATGTATGGAATGTACAAGAAACTTGCAAGAGAGAATACAGGCACATTCACCGGTAAGGGCTTGAGCTTCGGTGGATCAAGAATACGTCCGGAAGCTACAGGTTATGGCGCTCTCTATTTTGTGCAGGATGTACTTAAAGAGATGGGTCAGGATATAAAGGGGAAGACAATTGCTATATCCGGCTTTGGAAACGTAGCCTGGGGTGCGGCTCAGAAAGCAACTGAACTCGGAGCTAAGGTAATCACGATTTCCGGTCCTGACGGATATATTCTTGATCCGGCCGGTCTTGATGCCGAGAAGATAGAATATATGCTTGAGCTCCGTGCTACAGGGGATGATATCGTGGCTCCGTATGCCGAGCGTTTCCCCGGTTCTACATTCTTCCCCGGCAAGAAGCCTTGGGAGCAGAAAGTGGACATCGCTCTTCCCTGCGCCACTCAGAACGAGCTTAATGGCGAGGATGCAAAGCAGCTTATCGCCAATAATGTGATGCTTTGCGCCGAGGTCAGCAACATGGGTTGCACACCCGAGGCCATAGATGCGTTCATCGCCAACAGAACTGTTTATTGCCCCGGCAAGGCAGTGAATGCAGGTGGTGTGGCTACAAGCGGCCTTGAGATGACACAGGATGCCGAGCATCTTCAGTGGAGTGCTGAGGAGGTAGACAAGAAACTCCATGAGATCATGACATCAATTCATGGCGCATGCGTGGAGTATGGCCGTCAGCCCGATGGCTATATCAACTATATGAAAGGTGCGAATATCGCAGGTTTCATGAAGGTTGCCGATGCCATGATGGGTCAGGGTATCATCTGATGCCCCGTTACCATTGAACAGTAAAAGAAGCAACTAAAATAAGAGTAATTGAAATGTTTCATCAGCAGAGAGCGACAGCCCGAGAGGGTAGTCGCTCTCAAACTTTTACCCTCACGATTTGATAAAAAATCAAGATATGTGAAGAATTTATTTGTAGATTCGCAAATATGTATTAACTTTGCAGTGTGAAACGACGCCTGTGAGCCGGGTATTTGCCGGAATCGGTTTGTTGACCGACCCTACATTGGCGCAGTTTACTTCCAGCCGCAATAGCTCAGTTGGTAGAGCATTTCATTCGTAACGAAAAGGTCGCGGGTTCGAGCCCCGCTCGCGGCTCAAAGGAGTAGCTTCAAAGCTACTCCTTTTTTTTCGCAATGTGAAAATACTTAAGGTTGCTCTTGTATCTTACCCCTAAATTGACTAATTTTGTTGTAGTTTATTTAAAACAGTCAATATTATGAATAAGATAGAATTGAACTCAAAGAAGGCGCCCGGTGCTATCGGGCCTTATAGTCAGGCTGTAAAAGCCGGAAATCTCATTTTCGTATCCGGTCAGCTGCCTATTGATGCCGCTACCGGGGAGATGCCTGCCGACATCAAGGCACAGACAAAACAGAGCATCGAGAATATCAAGGCTATCCTTGAAGAGGCCGGTGCAACTCTCGACAATGTAATCAAGACAACCGTCCTCCTTGCCGATATGTCGCTCTTCGGCGATATGAACGAGGTGTATGCCGGTTTCTTCAATCCTATCTATCCTGCTCGTGCCGCTTTCGCAGTTAAGGAGCTTCCCAAGAAGGCTCTGGTGGAGATAGAGGCGGTGGCTGTAGTCAACGATTAACTGATTGTAGACCATGGTCAGCTACCTGCAGATTGAAAAACTGACGAAATCATTCGGCGACCGGGTCCTTTTCGCCGATGTCACTTTGGGAATATATCAAGGTGACAAAATCGGCCTTATAGCTGCCAACGGAGCGGGAAAAACCACATTCCTCAACATCATAGCGGGAGTGGAGGATTACGATTCAGGTAATGTAGTGTTCCGTAATGATTTGAGAGTGGGTTATCTTTCACAGCTCCCACCTTTTGATCCGGAAACCACGGCACTTGAATACGCCACTCCCGAGCCTCAGAGAACTGATGATTATACCTGTGCCGACCGTGCGCGACAGATGCTTTATCAGTTCCGCATCACGGATGTGAATCAGAAAATGGGNACAATGTCGGGAGGGCAGATCAAAAGGGTGGCCCTCGCGAAAGTNCTTCTTTCTGAACCTGACCTGTTGATTCTCGANGAGCCTACCAACCACCTCGACATCGAGATGGTGGAGTGGCTGGAGAATTATCTCTCCCGCCAGAGGGTGACTCTGCTGATGGTGACTCACGACCGNTATTTCCTNGACAAGGTATGCAACAAGATAATCGAGATAGACCGTGAGGCTGTCTATTCCTACGACGGCAACTACGATTATTATCTTGAGAAGCGGGAGGAGCGTTATGATGCGATGAACGCTGAGTTGGCCAAGGTGAAGAATCTTCTCCGTACGGAGCTTGACTGGATGCGCCGGCAGCCACAGGCGAGAGGGTCGAAAGCCAAATACCGGATCGATAATTTCCATCAGCTTGAAGCGAAAAGCAAAGTCAACCTATCGACCCGCGACCTCAATCTCGGGAGTGGAGCATCCTATATAGGGTCTAAGATCTTCGAGGCTCACGATGTGTCGAAGTCGTTCGGGGATTTGAAGATACTCGACAAATGGAACTATACTTTCGCACGTTATGAGAAGGTAGGTATAGTCGGCGACAATGGAGCCGGAAAGTCAACCTTCATCAAGCTTCTTTTAGGTGAGCTCCCTCTTGATTCGGGTGAGTTCGAGATCGGGGAGACCGTCAAATGGGGCTATTACAGTCAGGAGGGAATGACCGACTTCGATGAGAAGAAGAAGGTAATCGATGCCGTACGAGAGATAGCTGAGGTAGTGAGAATAGACGATAAGACAACTGTGACAGCCTCTCAGTTTCTTTCGAGATTTCTCTTCACGCCGGAGACTCAACAGAAATATATCTATAAGTTGAGTGGCGGAGAGCGCCGCAGGCTTTATCTCGCCACAGTATTGATGCGAAGTCCTAACTTTCTCATTCTTGATGAGCCCACCAACGATCTTGATATCCTCACTCTCACTGTGCTGGAGGATTATCTGGTGAATTTCAAGGGATGTGTCATAGTCGTGAGTCACGACCGCTTCTTCCTTGACCGCATTGTGGATCATCTTTTCGTATTCAAGGGTGATGGGGTGATCAAGGATTTCCCGGGCGACTACTCCACCTACAGGCATTGCCTTATCGAGGAACAGAAGGAGCTCAAGGCGAAGCAGGCGGCAGAACAGAATACAACTGCGTCTGCAGTGAATGTAAAGCCGCGACAGGAGCGGAAAGTGAAACTCTCGTTCAAGGAGAAGAGGGAGATGGATGAACTGACCGCACGCGTCGCTGAGCTTGAAGAGGAGAAAGAGAAGCTTGAGAGGGAGATGTCTTCCGGAAATATGGATGTAAATGCCATTACGGAGGCCGGTAAAAGAATGGAGGAGATCATCGCTGAGATCGATGAGTCGGAATTCCGTCTTCTTGAGCTTATGGAGAAAGATGCCTGATAAGGATTTCAGTTTTCCGGCGACTTAAGTAAAAGTCTAAGGATAATAGTAAAAGATGAATCATTTATGAAAAAAATTATTCTTGGAGCAGCCTCCCTTCTGTTGGCTCTTTCTGCCTGGGGAGAGATTCCGAAAGTCATGTATCCCGATGCAAAGGCTAACACTGCGATGCTCAATGAGGCCGACGACTTCATAGATGATATGGAGGAGGGGCAGCAGGATCTTCAGAGTGATGCCATATATCATGCCTTGCGAGGCATGAATGCCGAACTTGCCGCGTTGCGTCTATCGCGCGATAAAGCTTATCAAGGATCTGATAAGGTAGTGCGTAAGGAGATAACAGGAGAGGGGAGCGCAAGGGGGATGAAGATGCGTCTGTATACTCCCCGTGACACTTCAGCCAAGTCGAAGCTTCCTCTCCTCGTATATTTCCACGGGGGAGGATGGACCATAGGTAGTCTTAACAGTTGCGCGGCATTCTGTGATGCATTGGCTGCCACTGGGAAGATTGCCGTGCTTGCGGTAGACTATTCGCTTGCTCCCGAGAATCCCTATCCGGCAGGATTGGGTGATTGCCGGGCGGCTATAGAATTTGCATTCTTAAAATCAGCCTCTTTCGGTAGTTCTCCTGATCTTGTGAGCGTGGGAGGCGACAGTTCGGGTGGCAATCTTGCATTGGCAGCGGCTCTTGAGATGATTGATGACGGAGCTAAGGAGCGTCTTCGTTCAATTGTGCTCTACTATCCTGTCTTGAAAGCCTATCGCGACAACTCCCCCTCCTGGAAAGAGTATTCTCGTGGCTATGGTCTCGACGGCCGGTTGATGGAGGCTTTCAANGAGGCATANCTCAGCGGCGAGGCAGGTGGAGAGAGGAGTTCGAANCTTCCGAAAGTCTCACCCGCTCATGCCGAGGATGCGAAGCTCAAGAANCTCCCTCCGNTGCTGATGATNTCTCCGGAGCGTGACATCCTTTTCGATCAGGGAAAGGAATTTGCCGACAGGATGGTAAANCTCGGNCATAAGACAGAGCGTATCGTATTNCCCGGAGCCGTGCATCTCTTCATCACTGTAAAGGGACAACCTACTGCTTTTGCAAAGGCGATTGACCTTACGGAGATGTTTCTCTCTGTGTCAAAATAAAGTCGCCCAGTTAAATANATCTGAATAGGTGCCTGTAGATAAAGGAAGAATCATCCCGAGAGCTAATTCCCGGGATGATTCTTCTTTTATATATTTATGGATATTGCAGGGCAACTATGTTTTGTCGGATTCAAGAATGAAAGTGACGTTATAGCCTCGCGCCGGGCGCTCGGCAAGCCTGAGGATCATACCCTGTTTCAGGAGAATCTGGCGGGAGAGGGATAACCCGATGCCGGATCCACTCTGTTTTGTGGTGAAGAACGGTATGAAGATCTCGCGCGCCATTTCGTCGGGGATAACGTGTCCGTCGTTGCTGATCAGTAGTTTGCCGAATGATGGGGTGTCCGATAATCTGGATGCCGACGATTCGATATATCTGATCCCGATTGATTTAGCTTCAGCCTCGACAGCATTCTTAATTATATTGATGAACACCTGTCTTAGCAGACCGGAATCGGCATATATCATAACGGTGTCGGGCAATTCAATCTTCCAATTCAATTCCGGATACAGCGAGGCAACACTCCGACAGAAATCTCCGAGATATAGATGGCTCATGACCGGTGGTTGCAACTGAGTCATTTTACGATAGCTGCTTACGAATTCAGCCAGCCCACTGCTTGAATCGTGAATGGCCCGGATACCCTCTTCATAAGGAGTATCCTTAATCTCAGGATTTGACAGATAGGCCTGACTGATGCTTTGGATCGGTGCAATCACGTTCATGATCTCGTGTGTGAGTACACGGGTGAGACGTTGCCATGCCTCCACCTCGTTATGAGCCTCAAGTTTCTCGATGGCATGCCCCATATAGTTAAGTGTTTCCTGAAGAGCACGTTCTCCGAACAGCAATCCTTTGGTGGGAAGATGGAAAGAGAAATCACGATGACGCATCGCATCGCGCATCAGCTCTGCTCTGTCTCTCAGCAGACATTGATGGCGGTAAACTGCGAATGCCGATAAAATGGCAATTACCGAGAATAGAATCGCTACGATAATCATGGCTGATACTTTCTGTACAGCGTCTGGCGTGTGATTCCAAGAAGCTCGGCGGCTTTGCTCATATTACCGTGACACTTATCCACAACCTTGTTGACATGTTGCCGCTCGATCTCATGAAGCGGGACTACCTCCTTCCCCTTGTCGATGGCATCTTTCAGCACCCTTATAAGCTCATCATTATCCCAAGGCTTGGTGATGAAATCCGCTGCTCCGTTCTTCAATCCCTTTACAGCCAGTTTCACATCGGCATACGCGGTTATGAGCACAACCGGTATATCGGGATGTCGGCGATGTATGGCTGACAGCCATATGATTCCATCCTGACCTGAGTTGACTCCAAGAGAGAAATTCATATCGAGAAGTACTACATCGACATGCTCCTGCTGCAGAGTGACAAGTACTGCATCAGGAGCCGACAGGGTGAGTATGCGCTCAAACACATTTGCAAGACATATTCTCAATGCTGCAAGTATAGCCGGATTATCGTCGACAACAAGTATAGTGCCATATTTTGTCTTCATGATGCAAAGTTAAGCATTTTCTCAAATTTACAGATATGGGATTGTCGGTTTTCAGCAGGAATTGTGGTATCCGGAAACACTCTTGCAAGAATATGTATGAAAATCATACAATAAAGTGTATGATTTTCACCCAAACCTCTTCCATCTCCCCTTGAAGATGGGGTTGTTTCATTTTCTCTTAGTACTTTTGCATCAGATTCAAATCTCCTTCGGTATGATCTACTGCCTGCGGCCCGATTGCCGGGTGAGTGTTGTGCGGTAAGATTCCCCGAAGGTGAGATGGGAACAAAGATTACCTAACTTAAAAAATATATTGATATGATCAGGCACAATCTGACAGTAGCTATCCGAAACCTCATGAAATATAAGATCCAGACTCTTATAAGTGTGGTGAGCATCGCGGTCGGCATAGTCACGCTATCTTTCACCCATGCCGCTCTGGAGAACTACCGGCTACCGACTATCTACAATGAGCCATACCATGACCGGGCTTATGAGGTGGGGTTCACTTCCATTTCCGATGGAAATTCAATCCCTGTCAATCAAGAGATAATAAGGGCGTTAAAGAGTGGTGAAGGCCTCAGAACTGCTGAAAAGATAGCTGTTCCCAATGGCTTTTTCCAATATATCAATGTAGAGTTCCATTTGCCGGATTCCAGCACACTAAAGGGGAAGGTTAAAGGAGAGCGAATCGATCCGGGATATGCCGATTTTGCAGGATTTCGGTCTTCGATAACCGGGAAGAAAATCGGAATTCTTAAAGAGGGGGAGGCGATTGTGGGCGAAAAGTATGCAAAAGAGATTTTCGGTGACAAGAATCCTGTCGGGGCAATACAGGTAGCCACCGGTAGGACTCAGCCCATGCCTGTCACAATAGTTGACGTATATGAGCCGTTGTCGGTGTTTGACGGTCCTTTCAGCGATAATGGATTCTATTATTGTATAGCCGACGATTTGGCTGACTATTCCGACAACGATTATTTCGCAATGTATATCGGTCTGGTGCTTAAAGATGGCTTTACTGANTCGGAACTTGAAAATGAGATAGGCAATCGACTCAAGCCATTGGACNTAAAACCGAAACTGACCAGAATTACTGAGAAACCTGATTTCAAGACCAGTGTCACCATCCGCGTGATCTGTTACTTGATAGGGACCCTCATTCTATTGGCTGCAATAATCGGCTTCCTGCGTATTGAGTTGCAGTTNTTCCGTATACGTCATCGCGAACTTGCTATCCGTATTGTGAACGGTGCTTCAAAGCGAGGGTTGTTCGGGATGCTTTTTACAGAGATAGTGATCTCAATCTCGCTTGCGGTGGCCATCTCCTTGATTCTTGGAGTCCTGCTACAGGATTTTGTCGACGCGAATCTGGGCTTTTTTATCACTTTCAGTGGATTCAGGATTCATGATCTCTGGCTCTTCAGTCTGATGATAGGTGTAGGACTTCTGATGGTTTGTGGTCTTATCTCATGGTTTGTATTGTGTAGGATATACAGGAGAGCAGGTGGGGTAGGAGAGAATATGAGAAGAAGCCGTAATCATCTTTTACGGAATGTGATGTTATTCCTACAGACACTGATATGTATGACGTTCGTTTGCTGTACATTCATATTGGTGAATGGAAGCCACAGGATTTTCGAGGCATGCAATATTCCTGATAATAATGATCTATATAAGGAATATCTTTATTATGATCCGGAATTTTGCGTGGATAAGAAACGGGTGCTCAGCGAGATCATATCTCTTCCGGAACTTGATAAGGCAATCCTTTGCGGCGGTGCTTACATGCCACCGAAAGAGATCAGGGATAATCCGGAAATAAAGGAAAAACTTGCAGGCAGGATATATTTCATGACATATCTTACGGATGACGCAGCGTTGCTTTCCGCTCTTGATATGAAAGTGGATTGGTTTAATGTTAGTGTTGACCGCAACAACTGTCTGCTTGTCAGTGAGACTCTTTATCAACGATTGAGAGATCTCGGCGTGCTCGACAATAATATGCTGACTATGGATTTCATGGATGGAGAAATCACCTTACCTATAGCAGGCGTGATCAGAAGCATTGCCTACGATACAAAAGGGGAATCCTTTGTGGCGATACGTTCGCATTGGGGCGATGATGATCAGAATTATCTTCTTATTCCCAAGCCCGGGAAGGGGAAATCACTTGCACGAAGCATTGATGAGACGGTAGAAAAAATTGAACCCGGTCTTATCAAAAGTACCGTATCAAGTTATAGGCAAAGGATAAGCCCCGGAGCCGATCTTATCGAGGCGGCAAGAACAGGCGGCTGGATCCTTGGAAGTGTAAGTCTGCTTATTTGTGTGATGGGCATCTACAGCTCCATCGCTCTTGACACCAGGGCAAGGANNAAAGAGATCGCGATCCGTAAGGTCAATGGGGCCAAGAGCAGGGATATATATAGAATGTTCGGCAGGTTATATCTGGTAATCATAATTCTGTCCTTATTCATCACTGTGCCGGTGTGCTTACTGTTCAATAAGATGGTAGAGGACTTTGCCAAAGAATTATCAATCAGTTTCTCACCGGTNTTACCTATTGCTCTTGGATGTTTCCTTGTCATTTCCTTGATTATCGGNANTGTCGGCGTGCAGATCCATNGNNTNATGCNGGCNGANCCGTCAACCACAATCGCCAAAGAATAAGGGTAGTCATCAAAATCACGTAACAATGATAGTAAGGTTGATTATCATATTGCTCTTTTTTATTGCATTCGGATGTAAGGCCGAGGTATCTAACGATACCTTGANCCTTACCCTCCGGGATGCCATATCGCTGGCGCGCCGACAATCTCCCGATGCCCAAAGCGCACGCAATACATTTCTCTCCGCCTATTGGAACTATCGATATTACAAGGCCAACTATCTCCCCTCAGTCACTTTGACATCNTCGCCTTACATCAATAAGGAGATGAACAAGATTACGCAATCCGATGGCACGGCCATGTTCTTACGTCAGGATCAGTTTGGTGCCGACGTGACCATGAAGGTGAACCAGAACATAAGTCTCACAGGGGGAAGTCTCTTTTTGAAAAGCACCTTTAACCGTCTTGACGAATTGCAGAANAAGTCGACGGCATACAGTAGCCANCCCCTCGTGATNGGTTACGAACAGAGCCTTTTCGGCTACAATTCACTTAAATGGGACAGAAGGATAGAGCCGATTCGCTACAGGGAGGCAAAGAAACAATATGCNGAGACCCTTGAGTTGATCTCAGCCAACACATGCAATCATTTCTTCTCACTCGCTTCCGCCCTCAACGAACTTGACATGGCACGTCAGAACCTTGCCTCAGCCGACACTCTCTATAGAATGGCCCGTGGCCGATACGAAATCGGCACTATCACGGAGAATGAGATGCTCCAGCTTGAGATCAACCGACTGAATGAGGAAACCGGTGTGATGGATGCTGAGATNAATCTGCGNGAGGAGCAACAAAGTATAAGATCGTTTCTCGGNCTAAGTGATAATNTNGAAATCAGACTGGCATTACCCGACAGTGTGCCCGATTTTCAGGTACCGCTTCAGTCAGCGTTGCAGCTCGCTCTCGAAAACAGTCCTGACCCTGAGTATTACGGCCGGATCGTTAAGCAGGGAGAGAGCGAGCTCGCCAACGCAAAAGCCAATGCCCGAATCAAGGCGGATCTGTATGTGCAATTCGGACTTTCACAGACCGGAAAGGATATCGCCCAGTCGTTCAGTCATCTCATGCATCAGGAGTATGCGAGTGTCACATTGTCGTTGCCGATCCTTGACTGGGGNCGTGGCCGTGGGAAGGTGAAGGTGGCGAAGTCGCAGCTTGCGCTTGCGGAAACCACTGCCGAGCAGGGTATGAATGATTTCAGGCAGAATATCGAGAAGCTTGTGATGCAGTTCAACATGCAGGCTCGTAAAGTGGGCATTGCCTCACTTACGGCCGACCGTTCGACGCAGCGACATTCTGTGGCGATGAGGCTGTTCGTGTTGGGGCGTATCGGAATTCTGGATCTTATGACTGCAGTGAGCGAGAAGAATGTGGCCAAGCGTAATTTCATCACGGCCATGCGCACTTACTGGAGTCTGTATTATACGATCAGAAGTATGACGGCCTATGATTTCGAAAGGGGAGTGGAGATCGCAAATGACGCGGTGTTATTGATTAATTCTTAACAATTGAGTAATAATGGACATCCAACTGAAAAGAAAACCTTGGTATATAAGATACATCACCTATATAGTGGCTGGAATCCTGTTTGCATCTCTTGTGGTTTATGTGGGGATTCTGGCATTCGGGTCACATCGGCTTAAGGTAGATCCGGAGACTTGTCGGATAGCTGAGGTGTCGGAAGCCCCGTTCATGGAATATCTCGACGTGGAGGGTATTGTACATCCAATCAGTACTATCCAGGTGAATGCCTTTGAAAATGGTTTCGTAGAGAGGATTATCGCAGAGGAGGGGAGTATGCTTGAGGCTGGCGACACTATACTGTTGCTTGCCAACATTGACCTCCTGCGGACCATTGAGGATGAGCAGGAGGAATGGCGAAACATGCAGAGAAATTATCGGGAGCAGGAGATAGAGATGGAACAGCGGTCGATTACCCTCCGCCAGCAGGCCCTTGACAATGAGCATCAGATAACATCGCTTGAAAAATCGATGAATCAGAGCCGAGAGGAATTCCGGATGGGTATAAAGAGCAAGGCGGAACTGGAGGTGGCGGAGGAGGATTTCACTTACCAGCAGAAACGTGCCCGGCTTCAGATGGAGAGTCTTCGTCAGGATTCTGTGGCTACCCAGCTTAAGCGGGAAACCCTACGCGCCAACCGGGAGGAGACAACCAGGAAACTGAACCGCACTGTGGATAGGAGAACCAACCTTGTGGTTCGTGCCCCCGTAAGCGGTCAACTGAGTTTCCTTAATGTTACTTTGGGTCAGCAGGTCACTGCCGGGGGGAGCATTGGAGAGATAAAGGTGATGACAGAGTATAAGATAAGAGTCACTTTACCGGAGTATTATATTGACAGGATAGTAGCCGGATTGCCGGGTAATATCACATATAATGACCAAAAGTTTCCGATGAGAATCAGCAGGGTCATCCCAGAAATAAGGGAGCGTAACTTTACTTGTGATCTGCTGTTTACATCCGACAAGCCTTCAAATATACGTCTCGGCAAGAGCTATAGAGTGAAGATTGAATTGGCCTCACCGGAAACTGCACTCGTGATTCCTTGTGGCGACTTCTATCAGGCTACCCTCGGACGTTGGATCTACAAGCTGTCGCCGGATGGTAGCATAGCACGCAAGTCGGAGATAGAGATAGGGAGACAGAATCCACAGCAATACGAAGTGATCTCAGGTCTGCNACCGGGCGATAAGGTGATAGTNGNAGGATATGACCGTTTGGGNGATGCTGAGGAGGTAAAAATCAAGTAGTAAANATTTTAAGNTTAACNNTATCAGAAATTGAAATATATGATCAGATTAGAGAATGTAAAGAAGATATTCCGCACGGACGAGGTTGAGACCTGGGCTCTGCGCGAAGTGAATCTTGAAGTGAAGGAGGGGGAGTTTGTGGCTGTAATGGGACCCTCCGGCTGTGGTAAATCCACGTTGCTCAATATATTGGGTTTGCTTGACAATCCNTCTGAAGGCTCATATATCCTCGATGGGAGGGATGTAGGCAATCTGAAGGAGAACGCNCGCATTGATATCCGCAAGGGGACAATAGGTTTTGTGTTCCAAAGTTTCAACCTTATTGATGAGCTCAATGTGTATGAGAATATTGAACTCCCGCTTCTCTATATGAAGATTCCGGCNAAGGAGCGTAAGNGGCGTGTNGAGGAGGTGATGGACCGTATGGCCATATCTCATCGACGTAAACACTTCCCCTGTCAANTGTCNGGTGGNCAGCAGCAACGTGTAGCCATTGCACGTGCCGTGCTNTCAAATCCGAAGATAATTCTTGCCGACGAGCCTACGGGTAATCTTGATTCTGCCAATGGTAAGGAGGTGATGAATCTGCTCAGCGAACTTCACCGGGAAGGCACNACAATCATTATGGTGACCCACTCACAGCATGATGCCGCNTATGCCGATCGTATCGTCAACCTTTACGACGGCAGAATCGTTGACCGTGTGGAACTATAATACCGCTTCTCCTGCAATAGAAAAAGCGGTATCAATGAGATGAGGTAATGATATCATGAATAGGGCACAAAAGCTANGCCGATACGGAAATCCGTAGTGCGTTCGAGAGCCTGGGGCAATNCCATAAGTGCTTTCTCAATATCCGGCAGGAAAGGAGCAAGCTCCGGTTGCGACTCAAGATACTCCTTTATTGCCTGAAGTGTGGAATTATCCTGAAGCATAGGTAGAAGGATAGCCTTCATCAAAGGTGCGGCCAGCTCGGTGTCAAGATAGAGGTCGAGGCTGTCGGCAGATGCGTTTACCGCGAANGGAAATCCTTCCGAAAGGAGAGGCATAGCCAGGGAAAGACAATTCTTAATAATCTTGCTCCCGGTCTCGGAGGCCATGATCTGAGCAATGGCTCCCGGCTTGNANGTGGATTCCACTCCGCTCGGATACATACCGTTGCCAATTATCGTGACTTCATCAGCAGGGGTGCCTCCCGAGGTAGCTACGAGCAATGCGCCCATAAGAGATGTGGGATCAATATANAGTTTCACCATCTCCGGAGAAACTATCGCGTATTGATATCTGTTGGCCGGAGTCTGAGCCACCTGAGCTGCTCCGAATGCAGTGCTGACGTATGTGACGATGATGTTGCCATCTTCACGGAAAGCGACAGTCCTTACAACTTGCGAGAGGGCTTGACTGACCGACATATATGCCGTGTTGTTGTACACCGGAATTATTGGCAACGTTGCCAGGGCTTCCATAATAGGGGAGAGGTTGAGATCAACTCCCGGAATGGGATCGTAATCCCATTTCAGATAGAAGGGGAGGGATTCATAGATTCCCTTTCCTTTTTTTATCGGTGCCGGTTGCCATACGGAGGGTTTCACACCTCCGCTTTTGAGTTTCACATCGTTGAGATAGAGCTCAAACCGGTCGGCATTGGCAAATCCGGCATAATTGAATGTGCAGTAGTCGGTATCACCATCTCCGGCGAAATCCCAGTAATCCCCCCCTTGAGTCATGTTCAATTGGAGTTCCGTGACGGGAGATCCCGGAAGTGCTCCCGGACCGTTGATCTTCCCGGTCAGACCGAGGCCGGATAGTTGTGAAAGGTCGAATGTAGAGAAGATCTTCAGAGTCCCTTTCTCACCATCCTGACTAATTGTAGCTGATTTGCTCGGCATTATCTCACCATTGTAATAGAGTTTGAAGCCCGATGATGCATCATAGGTGCGCTCCTTGATAGGCTCGATAGGACCGCTTTTATCGGATGAACAGGCTGCTAATGAGAGAGCGAGAGGTATGAATAGTAGTGTGTTTTTCATAAATCCATGAATAATGTTTGCGATTCTTAATAGTTGAGGAGTGTCAACGTTATATCTTGACAGTTTTTAACATTATAACAATATAGTGGATAAAAAGATTAAGCCAACCATCTCTATCAGCCGTCAATCCGGCGTTTAGAGGTGGTTGGCTTTGTCGTGGTTTATTTCTGTCTGCTTATGAAATTGACATAATCTAAGCCTTGAGAGGTCTGTTAAGGTTGATCAGACTATATAGTCGACGCATGCTCGGCTCTCCTTATAAGGGGCGATGATCTTTACAGCATCTACGTGAGCCGGATGAGCGGAATAGATGGCTACATCCTCCAGTGTGTCGGCTATGGCGGTCAGCACAAGGTCGTATTCTTCGGCCGGATTGATGTTGATGCCTACCTCGATCGATTTCAGCTGCTCAATCTGTTGCGGAAGGGCACGAAGTGCCTCTGCAAATTTTTCCGCTACTTCCTTGCGTTCTTCGGGGGTGCCCTTGAACTTGAATGTCACTATATGTTTTACCATAATTCAATTATTTGGGGTTGGGATAAAGACGTTCGCGTGCGGCGGCCACCTTGTCGTCGGTGATGTAGTCGTCGTAGTCCATACGTTTGTCGATGATGCCGTTCGGCGTCAGTTCGATTATACGGTTGCAGACTGTCTGTATGAACTCGTGGTCGTGGCTGGCCATAAGAATCACACCCTTGAATGTCTGCAATGTATTGTTGAATGCCTGGATCGACTCAAGGTCAAGGTGGTTGGTGGGTGAGTCAAGCACCAGTGTGTTGGCATCCGTGAGCATCATGCGCGCTATCATGCAGCGTATCTTCTCACCACCTGAAAGTACGCTCGCTTTTTTGAGCACCTCTTCACCGCTGAAAAGCATCTTGCCGAGAAATCCTTTCAGATATATCTCAGATGAGTCGTTGCTCCATTGGCAGAGCCAGTCCACAAGATTCAGATCTGTGTCAAAGAAGGAACTGTTGTCAAGAGGAAGGTAGGCCGTGGTGATTGTCTGGCCCCACTCATATGTGCCTGCGTCGGCCTTGCGGTTGCTGTTGATAATCTCGAATAGAGCTGTCATGGCACGCGGGTCACGGCTCAGGAACGCAACTTTGTCCCCCTTCTCTATCTGGAAGTTTACATCATCGAAGAGCACCTCTCCATCCACACTGGCTTTCAAACCCTTTACCTCAAGGATCTTGTTGCCCACCTCACGGTTGGGGGTGAAGATGATGCCCGGATAGCGACGCGAAGAGGGTTTGATCTCCTCTACGTTAAGTTTCTCAAGCATCTTCTTACGGCTTGTGGTCTGTTTGCTCTTGGCTATGTTGGCGCTGAAACGCTGGATAAACTCAAGAAGTTCCTTACGTTTCTCCTCAGCCTTCTTATTGGCCATCTGCTGCTGGCGCAATGCGAGCTGTGAGGATTGATACCAGAAACTGTAGTTGCCGGCAAAGAGCGAGATCTTGTTATAGTCGATGTCGAGAGTATGGGTGCTCACTGCGTCGAGGAAGTGACGGTCATGACTCACAACGAGAACGGTGTTCTCGAAGTTGGCGAGATAGTTTTCAAGCCAGCTTACGGTCTCAAGGTCAAGGTCGTTGGTAGGCTCGTCGAGCAGTAGGTTGTCGGGGTTGCCGAAAAGGGCTTTGGCCAGGAGCACACGCACCTTCTCATTGGCGCTCATATCTTTCATGAGCATGTAGTGACGGTCTTCCTTGATGCCCAGTCCGCTGAGAAGGGCGGCTGCGTCGCTCTCGGCGTTCCAACCCTCAAGCTCTGCAAACTTCTCCTCGAGTTCGGCAGCCTTGATGCCGTCTTCATCGGAGAAATCCGGCTTGGCATATATGGCGTCTTTCTGCTGCATGATGTCCCAGAGCACTGTATGGCCGCGGAGCACTGTCTCGATTACTGTACATTCATCGAATTCGAAGTGATCCTGACTCAGCACCGACAGGCGTTCGCCGGGACCGAAAGTCACTGTGCCGTGCGTCGGGGAGAGCTCTCCGGAGAGAATACGCATAAGGGTGGACTTACCGGCACCGTTGGCGCCGATAATGCCGTAACAGTTGCCGTGTGTGAATGTGAGATTGACATCGGAAAAGAGTGTGCGCTTTCCGAACTGTATGCCTAAATTGTTAACCTGTATCATTTATCGTGTAATTCTGCAATACTTGGTGTTTTCGCAACGCCGTTATCCTTCACAACTTGTTGCTTGTTCTGCAATTGCGTTGCAAAGTTACCAAAAATTCGTGTATCACACAAATAAAAAATCCATCCGGAGGTGAGTNGCGGGGTGGAACATGGGCGAGGGAGATATTTANAGGGAGTCCCCTCGGGAACCTTGATTCCCGAGAGGACTCCCTCTTTACTTTTATTGATAATCGAATTCGGAATAGCAGGTAATCAATATTTGGATTTTGATTCCTCAAGCATCTCTTCTACGGCTTTTGCAACGGCCTCGTCGCTGGTATCCACATCTTTCTCATGGATATCTACAGCAGGCATGATCCATACCTTATGCAGGAAATTCCTGAGTTCCGGAACGATGTTTTTGGATCCGTCGCCTCCGGAGATGACTACCGGCACAATTCTCTTCTCAGCGAAGTCATACGTGTCGAGGAACGTGAAGACTCCCTGCGGAAGTGAGTCGTACCAATTGGGGACAACAAGGAAGATATCCTTTACATCCTTCATCCCACTGTATTTACCCACAAGTTCCGGACGTGCATGCGCTTCTCTTTCGGTTTTTGTGGCCAGCTCGAAGTTGGCCGGATCGGTGGGATACTCTTCAGTAGGCACAATGGCGAATGTGTCGAACTTTATCCCCTTCTCGGTGAGTACTTTCTGAAGTTTTGCCGATACTTTGGCAGTAGCGGCCGATTCCTCTTTCCCTTTGATCGCGAAGTATGCGATCAGCGTTGATTCTCTTTCTTTTTCCATAATTATATTTTGATTTTGACTTTTGCACAAAGTGGAACTTTCAAGGATACCCTTGCAGGCTCCCGGTCAGTTCACATCATATAAACAATTATGGAGGGGGATAGGTTTGCCGGGAAATCCCTATGCCTACAGTTTACCGGATGGGGAGCGGGGGCAGTGAGGATTTACTTTTCCGGGTTATGACGCCGTGGGACATCTACATTGTGAGTGTCGAAAATCTTTTGTGCTCCACGGTCAAAGAGTTCCCAATGAGCTTTCTGCGCTGTCGGAATCTCTTCCGGCATCCACGAGGGAATCACCTTGAAGTTGCTTTTGCCTCCCGCCGGTTTTGCCGAGAAGAAGGTGTCGTAATCGGCACTGTCGAATTTTGCCTTGCCATCCGGATCGCGCCGTAGTCTTGCACGCACCAAGGCCCCTCCACGGGTATCGGCTGTCTTCATATTGGAGATGAAGTTGCCCAGTGAGTAAACCACAAGCACATCCTTATCCTCCTTCTCATTGCGCACCACTTTCATGGGCTGGATCACGTGAGGATGCCCTCCTATTATCAGGTCGGCTCCATTGTCGATAAGGAAGTCGGCCAACTGTCGCTGCACTCCATTTTCAAGCAATACATATTCGATGCCCCAGTGCATGGCCACTACAAGGATCTCAGCGCCTGCCTCACGTGTAAGTTTCATCTCGCGGGCCATCTTATCTTTATCGATAAGGGCAACCTCCACTCCATCCATGGGCTGTATGCCATTGGTGCCGTAGGTATAATTAAGAAAACCTACTTTGAAGCCGTTGATATCGCGGATGAAAGGGAGAAGGGTATCCCTTTGCGCGGCATCATGATAGGTGCCGATATGATCCACTCCAATTCTGTCGAGGGCAGTGAGGGTGCGCCTGGCGGCCTTGTCGCGTCGGTCAAGACAATGGTTGTTGGCCGTAAGCATAAGGTCGAATCCGGCGTCGCGAAGAGCTTCGGCATAAGAATCGGGAGCGGAGAAACAGGGATATCCGGTATAGTCAGGTCCCCCACCGAGGGGGACTTCAAGATTGCAAACTGCATAGTCAGCCTCTGTCACTGTGGGAGCGATCAGGGTGAAGCAGTCGGAATAGTCATATCCCTTCCCTCCGGCAAGCTCCCTGGCCTTGTCAAGCTGTGCCTGATGCTGCATGGCGTCTCCTACAAAAAGAAGCTCCGCCGTTGGGGCGGAGCCTATACTGTCGGCCCCTGTTATAAAAGATATGAGGCTGAATAGCAATGACTGTATGATCATATCTCAATCATTATTCGGGATTGTCTTATTCAAGATTCTGAGTGGAGTATGTGAAGACAATGGTGGCCTCTTTTGTATCCAGACGCGTCATTGAAGGGCGTCCGAGATAGGGCGTGCATTTCTTTACATATGTATAGGAGTTGTAGCTTGAAGAAGTCTCCGTCGTGATCTGCACCGGCACGAGAGAGAAGTCCTCATCTTCCTCCGTGACCTCATCTTTCTCGATCAACGAGATAATATAGTCTCTAAGACCGGTGAATCTGTATCCACCTACCGTCGAGCTGTAGGTGGCATAGAAAGAGGTCTTGTTGTCGGGAAGTGAGTTTTTGGCGAAGAACTCATCCACCTCACTGGTCTTGACAAGCAACAGGTAGGGGGCAACCGATATATTGTAGTTATTCGCTACGGTNTCGGCCGGAATAGTCATCGACAAGGCGCTGACTATGGAGAGATTCTTGGNTTTCTCCTTATAGTCTTTCACGATCTTGGCAGCCGGAAACTGGATGCGGGAAGTATANCCGCCGGGGGTGGTCAGTATCGACTCTCCGTTGGCTATTCTCTTTTTGAGGCTCTCGGAAGGGATATATTTAATATTGTTGCTGCTGAGTACCTCGGGAGCGGTGCTGCAAAGAATGAGGGAGTCGGAACGCATATAGGGTTCATAGATCACGTTGCCATCCTCGTCCTTTACATTATTGCCGTCGTCATCCTTTACAGGCTTTGTATCTTTGGTGTGATAATAAGCGTTGATCGTAAGATTGGAATAGTTTGCGAGAATTCCTTTGCCGAACGAGTTGGTGAAATAGAATCCGGGAAGGAATTTTGCAAACTCCTGAGGCCAAGCGAATATCGAGGGATCCTCCTGATATTTCTTGAAGATATCCACTGCAAACTGCCGNCCTATAGGAATGGAAATCTGGAAATCATCGTCGCCGTAGAATGTGTCGTCTGAAAGGCCCGCNCCNGAGACAGTGAAATTCTTTACTCCGAGAGGAGCCGACCGGTCGTAGTAGCCGGTAGGATCAAACTCGCTGTCGATGTNCGAGGGGAGCTGACGNGTCAGCTTATAGGCTGTAGCCTGCTGAGGNGCAAGCGAGTCGCCGATGAAGTTGGTGCGTATAAGATAAAGCTGGAGNGTGCAACTGTCAAGACGCTCGATGAATTCATTGAATTTCTCTGTGGAGACNGTCATTGAATCAGGAAACTGTGTGATGGAGAGCATGCGTGTGACAAAGGAACAGNCAAGATAACCGTATTCCGGCACATTTATGTTGCCCATCAGCAGGCTGCCTGAACGTGANTCGAATTTGCGGTTGTCGACAGCCACGGCACGTAGGTCATACTCAAGCGAATCGACAGTTATGTTCACCTCTCCCGTAGAGATAGAGCCGCCGATTGTGCTTACATCATCCTCGCAGGCTGTCTGGACAGCCGCGAGGGCGAGCACCNCGAGAGGGAGGAATAAGCGTGAAGACTTCATATGGTGAAGGTAGTGAAAATCCTGATTATGTTTATTGCTTACAGCTGCTTGAGNAATTCGTTGTAGGCGTCAAGACTGCTTTCAAGACGGTCGGTCACGATATACGGCTTGCCGGATTCCTTTATATATTCAAGGAGCGACGGTGANATATCGGGATCCTGTACAATNACAGCGTGTGAGAAATCGATGGCCATTCTATGCAGAAGGTCTGTGTCGAGAGGGAGGTCGGCATACTTCTTGAGGTCGCGTGCAGCTATGCCGTCAGCCTTAAGCTTGGCGAGGAAGCGCTCATCGAGGGGTGCCTCCAGTTTGGCCGGACTTACNGTATANACTACTTTGGCNCCCTTGAAGGAGGGATCGTCGGAATATGCCCGCTTCAGGTAAAGCGGAATNAGAGCCGAGAACCAACCGGAAACGTTGATTGTCTTGGGTTCCCAACGGAGTTTCTTGGCTGTCTCNAGTGTGCCGCGTGAATAGAANATAATTCTTTCGTCGTTGTCCTGACGGTTGCTTCCCACGCTGTCGGAATCAGAGTCCTCTTTCAGGAAGAAATCGTCGTTGTCGATAAAATACACCTGTATACGCGAAGGTTGCAGTGAGGCTACCTTGATGATCAGCGGGTGGTCGTTGTCATCGATTATGATGTTGACTCCGCTCAGACGAATCACTTCGTGGAGCTGGTTGCGACGTTCGTTTACTGAGCCGAATTTCGGCATGAATGTCCTTACTTCAAAGCCTCTTTGCTGCAGGCCNTGGGCAAGCTGCTTGCCGAAGTTGGCTTCAGGTCCCGAGAGATACGGTGCGATCTCCTGATTGATGAGTAATATGCGGTTGTTGTTTGCCATGCTTTTTGATTTCTCCTTCGTCAACCTGACTTTGCTCCAGGTTGAAAAGAGGTAAATGATTTGCAAAGTTAATAAAAAATTCGCGCATTTCAGTGNGTCAGGGCAGATAGTAGGTTAATTTTAAAAAACTTTAAGAGTATCTGAAGATATTTTTATTTAAATCATTTGATTTTTCCCTTTCGATTGATGATGTTTGTGAAGTTTTGATTAATTTTGCAGTTCCAATGAAGATTATGGTTTCGGAAATGGCAGATGNCCGAGTGGTTCCGATGCTTTGAGTATGCCTCGNAGGGGTGATCCGGTCTTCAAGGGGAAAATGAAACAACAACCGAACTTTGGCAATGATAATATTTAGAACAGTCAGCGAAGTCAGCGACTTTGTAGCCCGTGAGAAAGAGCGCGGGGCCTCTGTCGGATTGGTGCCTACCATGGGTGCCCTTCACGATGGCCATATCTCGTTGGTCGAGAAGGCCGTCAAGGAAAACGAGGTGACGGTAGTCAGTGTGTTTGTCAATCCTACACAGTTCAACAATCCGAACGATCTTGCTACCTATCCCCGACAGGAGGAGGAGGATTTCAAGCTCCTCTCCCGTGCCGGAGTCACAGCGGTGTTCGCTCCGACGGTTGAGGAGATGTATCCCGGTGGGCCGGATGCTCAGCCTCCCCATGAATTCCGTCTTGGGACTGCCGCCGAGGTTATGGAGGGTAAATATCGTCCCGGACATTTCCAGGGTGTGGCACAGGTGGTGAGCCTCCTTTTCCGTATAGTGCGCCCCGACCGAGCCTATTTCGGAGAGAAGGATTTCCAGCAGATTGCCGTAATCAGGAATATGGTGGAGAGTGAGGGTATCAAGGTCGACATCGTGGCTTGTCCGATAAAGAGAGCTGACGACGGACTGGCGCTTTCAAGCCGTAATGCTCTCCTGAATGAACAACAGCGTAAGGCCGCTCCGGAGATTTACGCGGCTTTGAAAGATAGCGTAGATTACAGCCGGTCGCATTCCGTAAGAGCTACACACGACAATGTGGTGGAGCGTATCAACGCGGTTCCGGGCCTTGAGGTGGAATATTTTGAAATTGTTGACGCGCGTACGCTTCAGGCCATCGATGAATGGGAGGAAAGCCCGTGGGTCGTAGGATGCATCACCGTATATTGCGGTAAGGTACGCCTTATTGATAATATTGCATACCGTCTTCCGGGTTAATATTGACAGACAGCTGGCTTTGATGCCATGCCGACAAACGAATGGAATTTCAAAGAGTGAAGCAATGCTAATAGAGATGATGAAATCAAAGATTCACCGAGTCACCGTGACGGAGTCGAATCTGAACTATATCGGCAGTATCACCATAGACAGTGCCCTTCTTCGGGCAGCAAATATTGTTGAGGGTGAAAGAGTCTACATAGTCAACAACAATAATGGCGAGCGCTTCGACACATATGTGATAGCCGGAGAAGAGGGTAGCGGCATGATATGCCTCAACGGAGCGGCAGCCCGTAAAGTGCAGCCCGGGGATATAGTGATAATCATTGCATACGCCATGATGACCCCGGAAGAGGCTCGTGAATTCAAGCCCTCGGTGATTTTCCCCGATACCGCTACAAATCTTCTTGGCAAGGGGNNGGAATGAGCTTGTTTACAATCCTGTAAATTTGTTCAACCGGCTCCATAGAATTGGGAACAACAGACAGTAAATTATGTTTAAGAATTTATCAGACAGATTAGAGCGATCATTCAAGATACTAAAGGGTGAGGGTAGAATCACCGAAATTAATATAGCCGAGACTCTCAAGGATGTGCGTCGTGCCCTGCTTGATGCCGACGTCAACTACAAGGTGGCTAAGAGTTTCACTGACACCGTGAAACAGAAGGCGCTTGGTCAGAATGTGATCAACGCCTTGAAGCCGAAGGAGCTGATGGTTAAGATTGTGCATGATGAGCTCACTGCTCTCATGGGTGGAGTGGAGACTCCTCTTAATCTCTCGGGAAATCCTACAGTGATCCTTATGTCGGGTCTGCAGGGTTCAGGTAAGACTACCTTCTCGGGGAAACTTGCCCGCAAACTTCGTTCAGCAAAAGGGAAACGCCCCCTTCTTGTAGCTGCCGACGTTTACCGTCCCGCCGCTATCGAGCAGCTCAAAGTGCTCGGAGAGAGCATCCAGGTGCCTGTATATACGGAGGAGGGTAACAAGAATCCTGTTGAGATTGCATTAAACGGTATCGCTGAGGCCAAGAGAAACCATCAGGATCTCGTCATAATCGACACCGCAGGCCGTCTGGCCGTAGATGAGGAGATGATGAGGGAGATCGAGGCTATCAAGAAAGCTGTCAAACCGCAGGAGACTCTCTTCGTGGTTGACTCCATGACCGGTCAGGATGCTGTAAACACTGCACGTGAATTCAATCAACGTCTTGATTTTGATGGAGTTGTGCTCACGAAACTTGATGGTGACACACGTGGCGGTGCTGCTCTTTCTATCCGCTCTGTAGTGGAGAAACCGATAAAGTATATCGGTACAGGCGAGAAACTTGAGGATATTCAGGAATTCAATCCTGAAGGTATGGCCAGCCGAATCCTCGGCATGGGTGATATCGTGGAGCTCGCCAAACGTGCTCAGGAACTTTACGACCAGAAAGAGGCTGAACGCCTTCAGGAGAAGATCAAGAAGAATAAATTCGATTTCGAGGACTTCCTCAACCAGATACATCAGATCAAGAAGATGGGCAACATAAAAGAGCTCGCTTCCATGATTCCCGGTGTCGGAAAGGTGATAAAGGATATCGATATCGATGACTCCGCTTTCAATTCAATAGAGGCTATCATCAATTCCATGACCCCCTACGAGCGGCATAATCCTGAGATTCTGAATGCAAGTCGTCGCCAGCGTATCGCAAAGGGATCAGGCACCAATATACAATCGGTCAACAAATTCATAAAACAGTTTGAGGATACCCGCAAGATGATGCGTGCCGCTTCAAATATGAAGAACCCGATGAAGATGATGAATCAGCTCAAGCAGGCAAAAGCCGCTATGGGCGGAAAGAGATTCAGATAATAAGAGGAGATAAAGACAACACTATATAAGCAGGGCCGGAAAATCGATTTTCCGGCCCTGCTTATATAGTGTTGTGGTCAGTATT